>JANOEA010000001.1:0-6606 GCA_031412975.1 Pseudomonadota bacterium
CCCGCAAGACCGCGCTGTCGCTGTCGCGCGCGCTCGAGCGCGATCGCGCGGTCGACGAGACCGGACACCAGATCGCGATCCTGGGCCGCATCGGCTCGCGTCCATTCAACGCCGAGGAGATGGCGCGCCTGTATCTCGAGGGCGGCACGCCATGGTTCGTCGACGATCGTGTCGATGGCCCGAGCGGCATCGCCTCGCCCGCGGTGCGCTGGAAGCCGAACCGGATCTGGGACCTGCAGGTCTCGACCCAGGAACGCGATCAGGCCCGCGCGCGGATGAGCACGCTGCCGACGATCATGCCCGCCGCACGGGCGGCGGCGGTTCCGCACGGTACCGCGGCACCGATCGACGCGGCTCCGACGGTCAGCGGGCCCTCCCTGCAATCGCCGCGCCGCCAGTAGCGGCGCGCATCGATGAGCAGCTCCAACGCCGAGACCATCCACCGCCTGTACGTCGCGCTCGGACAGCGCGACGGCGAGGCGATGGCCGCCTGTTATGCGCCGGATGCGAGCTTCGACGATCCCGCCTTCACGCTGCGCGGCGAACAGATCGGCGACATGTGGCGCATGTTGTGCACGCGCGGCAAGGATCTCGGCGTCGAGGCATCCGACATCAGCGCGGATGCGAACTCCGGCCGCGCACACTGGGTTGCGACCTACACCTTCAGCGGCAGCGGTCGCAAGGTGGTCAACCGGATCGACGCGCGCTTCGAGTTCCGCGACGGACTGATCGTGCGCCATGTCGACAGCTTCGACATGTGGCGCTGGAGTGCGCAGGCACTCGGGCCGGTCGGCATGTTGCTCGGATGGTCGCCGCTGGTGCGCAACAAGGTGCGTGCGCAGGCAGCAGCGGCGCTGGAGAAATTCAGCGCCGAGCGGCGCGCGCGGCTGTCGTGACCTCCGGCACCACGAGCCTGCGAGAATCCCGGGCAACGCGTCGCGCCGAACGCCACGGGACCGAATGCGCCGCATCCTGATCGACAAGCCCGGCGGCTACGACGCGCTGCGCCTCATTGAGGAGCCCGATCGCGCGCCGCAAGCTGGCGAAATCGCGATCGACGTCGAGGCCTGTGGCGTCAACTATGCCGACAGCATCGTGCGCATGGGGCTGTACGCCTCTGCCAAGGCGCTGCATGGCTACCCGATCACGCCGGGCTTCGAACTGGCGGGCCGGATCGCCCAACTCGGCGATGGCGTGGATTCCTGGAAGCTCGGCGATGCGGTCGTCGCACTCACCCTGTTCGGCGGCTACACCAGCCGCATCTGCCTCGCGGCCGATCGCGTTTTCCGCCGCCCCGCGGGAATGGATGCCGCACAGGCTGCGGCACTGCCCACGGTGTTCCTCACTGCGTGGTTCATGGTCCACCAGCAGGTCCATCCACGGCCCGAGCACATCTGGCTGGTGCACTCGGCCGCCGGTGGTGTCGGCAGTGCGCTCGCGCAACTGGGCCGGCAGGCGGGCGTGCGCGTGATCGGCGTGGTCGGCGCTGAACACAAGATCGCGACCGCCCTCGCCGCCGGCTGCGCGGAGGTGATCGACAAGTCGCGCGAGGACCTGTGGGCGCGCGCGCGCGCACTGGCGCCACACGGCTACGACGCGGTGTTCGATGCGAACGGCGTGTCCACCCTCGGCGCGAGCTACGCGCATCTCGCACCGATGGGCAAACTGCTGATCTACGGCTTCGCGTCGATGCTGCCGCGCGACGGACACCTGAACTGGCTGCGCCTGGGCTGGCACTGGCTGCGCACGCCGCGCTTCAATCCGCTGCAGATGACGCAGAGCAACCGCAGCGTGCTCGCCTGCAACCTGAGCTTCTTGTCCGCCCATGCGAGCCTGCTGCGCGAGGGCATGCAATGGCTGTTGCAACGCTTCGATGAAGGCGAACTGGTCGCACCAACGGTGGTGCGCTACCCGCTCGCGCGAGCTGCCGATGCGCAGCGCGCGATCGAATCGGGCACCACGGTCGGCAAGCTGGTCCTGATCCCCTGAGCCGGTCGGAACCGACGCAGCGTCGGCTGGTTACGCGCGACCGCCCGCGAAATCGAAGTTCGCCTCCGTGCTCCATGGCGAGAACAAATCAGAAGCGATGTACTGCACACCGAGCTTGAGCAGCTCGGCGACCTCGCGCGGCTCGCGCGGGCCCTGCGCGTAAACCTGCCGCCCATATTTGGCGGCCTCGACGATCAGCCGACCGCGTTCTGCACCCCACGTGCCTGAAGCCGCCGTCTCGCCGCTGGGTGGCGCCAGTCGCACCATCGCGACCCCCGGATGGCGCAACAGGCGCACGTGCGCCTCGCCGCCTTCCAGTCCGCAGATGCACAGCCGCACACCGACCGGCTGCAGCGCGTCGAGCAGCACGCCGATACGCGCCTGTTCGCGCAGCAGTTCGCTCGCCATCAGCTCCAGCACGATCGACGACGACGCCAGTGCGCGCGCCTGCAGCTCGGTCGCCAACCACGGCGCGAACGCAGGATCGAGGCCCGACTCCACACTGATCGGCAGGAACAGGCGCATCTCGTCGCCACGCTGCACGCGTTCGCTGAGTACCGACAAAGCGCGGCGCAGGCACTGGCGATCCGCGGCGGCGAGCACGCCGAGTTCGCGCGCCAGGTCGCGCAGGCGATCCGGCGGAACCTCAATGCGGGTACTCGCGCGCGGTGCGACCAACGCAAAGCGGGTCGCATACTGGCCCGCAAGGTTGCCGGTCAACGGCACCTGCGCCTGGTACTCGATGCGGATCGCCTCGGGAATCACCGGCCCGCGCAGCAAGGTGCGCGCCAGCCGATGCACCGGGTCCTCGCCGGCGAGCCCCACACGACCCGGCTCGTAGGCGATGCCGCCGCCGACCACGACCTCGCGCGCGAGCTCATGCAGTTTGCGGATCGCCGTATCGCCGCTGTCGCCGCCGGGTGCCAGGCGCAGGCCGGCCACGCCGAGCTCCAGCTTCAGCGCCTCCCCGCCTGCATTCCATCCGCGCTGCAACAGGCGTTCGCGCAGCAGGGTCAGCGATGAGCGCAAGGCCGGTTCGGTCTCGGCACTCATCAGGCCGAGGAAACTCATCTCGCCGAGTGCGCAGACCGGACGCAACAGTTCGAACTCGGAACACAGCGCCGCGCCGAACTGCTGCGACACCAGGCCCGAGCCGATCAATCCCAACCGTTCGCCGAGCGCCTGCTCACCGACCACCGCGACCAGCACCAGCGCGACCGATTCACCGGCGGGCGCACCCGACAGGCGCTGCAGTTCATCCATGAACGCGCTGCGCGAGACCAGCGCGCCGCGCCGCTCGGCGCGCGGCGGGCCCTCGCCTCGCGCCGGCAGCTGACGCGCGCGGCGAATCCGGGTTTCGACCTCGGTCAGCAAATGACGCGGTTTGACCGGCTTGGTGATGAAGTCGTCGCCACCCATCCGGATCGCGTCGAAGCGCTTGTCGAGATCGGTCTCCCCGGACAGGAACACGATCGGCAGGAACGCATGTTCGGGGCGTTCGCGGATCCGCTGCGCCACTTCGATGCCGTTGATGCCGGGCAGATACAGATCCAGCAGCACGAGGTCGGGCTTGAACTGCGCGAGCGCGTCCAACGCCTCTTCGCCGGCAGCGCAGGTGCGGGTCGCGATTCCGCGCAGCTTCAGCACCGACTCGCAGAACACCGCCTGGCTGCGGTCGTCTTCGACGATCAGCACGCGGTAATCGAGATTGCGCTGCAGTGCGAGCAGCTCGTCGATCCGGGTGACGATATCGACCACATCGGTGCCGTCGATCACCACGTCGGCACCGGCGCGCTGCGCGAACAGGCGCCGCGCGTGCTCGATCTGTGCACCGACCACCACGCAGCCGGCGCGGCCCTTGGCATCGCCACGCGCGCGCTCGGCCGCTTCGATCACCTCGGCCAGCGGCGCGATCGAGCCGCTGTCGATCAGCAGCACGTCGGGTGCGGCCTGCTCGGCCAGCGCGATCGCCTGCGCGGCATCCTCGCAGGGCTTGACCAGATAACGCTGGCGGCCGAGTTGTTCGGTCAGACCCGGCAGTTCGGCTCCCGCGGCGTGCAGATACACCACCACCCGCCGGTCGTTCGCAACCGGGCGCGATGGGGCACTGCGGCGCGGGCCGCCTTCGGCCGCGGCGCTGATCCGCTCGATCATCTCGTTGAGCTTGGCGCGCTGCGCGTTCGACGGATACAGCCGCCCCTCGACGAAGGTACACAGGTATACGGCCGCCTCGACCGCAGGGCCGGCGACCTCGCGTACGTTGTCCGCCTCGGCAGCCGCCGAAATCCGCTCCAGTTCTTCGTACTGGGCACCCGCCGCCATCGCGTTCCAGGCGCCGGACTGCAGCTCGGCCCACGAATGCACCAGCGCGTCGACCCGCTCCCGAAGGGTGGGCACCGCTGCGCCCTCGGGCTCGCCTGTAGATTCCCCCGCCATCGTTACCTCCACCGACCAGCATTGATTGTGGCGCATAACAGCCCGGACGCAATAACCCGCAGGCCCCCACCGCTGCATAGGGCGGGCCCTGGCCCGCCACCTCTCCCCGTCGCTGGAGGCTTAGGGCCGACCTGAGGCACCACAGGATCGGAGGTTGCGGTCGCGCGCGCGGCGCGCTCCTACAACGGCGCTGCGGGTCTGCAGGAGCGCACCTTGTGCGCGACCGGCGCACATCCAAGGCACCACAGGACCGGAGGTTGCGGTCGCGCGCGCGGCGCGCTCCTACAACGGCGCTGCGGGTCTGTAGGAGCGCACCTTGTGCGCGACCGGCGCACATCCGAGGCACCACAGGACCGGAGGTTGCGGTCGCGCGCGCGGCGCGCTCCTACAACAGCGCTGCTGGTGTGTAGGAGCGCACCTTGTGCGCGACCGGCGCACATCCCAACGCACCAAAAAATCGACCATACGCCCCCGCCGCACCACCACCCCGCCACTCGCGCTAGCATCCCAATCCCCATGACCGACCGCACCCCGCCAGCCCCCCGCGAACGCCAGATCCTCACGCCCTCGGCGCTCAATGCCCTGGCGCGCGAACTGATCGAAGGCAGCTTCCCGCTGGTCTGGATCGAAGGCGAGCTGTCGAACGTCGCGAAACCCGCCTCGGGCCACCTCTACTTCACCCTCAAGGACGCCGGCGCCCAGGTGCGCGGCGCGATGTTCAAACCGCGCAGCAACCTGCTGCGCTTCCGCCCGGCCGACGGCATGCACGTGCTGGTGCGCACCCGGGTGAGCCTGTACGAGGCGCGCGGCGAGTTCCAGCTGATCGTCGAGCACATGGAAGAGGCCGGCGAAGGCGCACTGCGCCGGCAGTTCGAGCAGCTCAAGGCGCGACTCGCGGCCGAGGGCCTGTTCGATGCCGAGCGCAAACGCCCCCTGCCCCGCCTGCCGCGCCGGATCGGCGTGCTGACCTCGCCCACCGGAGCGGCGGTGCGCGACGTGATCACCGTGCTGCGTCGCCGCCTGCCGCTGGTCGAAGTCGACATCCTGCCGGTCCCGGTGCAGGGCGACAGCGCCGGCGCGCAGATCCGCGCGATGCTGGATGCCGCGATCCGCAGCGCCCGCTACGACGTGCTGCTGCTGACCCGCGGCGGCGGCTCGCTCGAGGACCTGTGGGCGTTCAACGACGAGGCGCTCGCGCGCGCGATCGCGGCGAGCCCGGTGCCCGTGGTCTCGGCGGTCGGCCACGAAGTCGATTTCACGATTGCCGATTTCGTCGCCGACCTGCGCGCGGCCACGCCGTCGGCCGCCGCCGAACTACTGGTACCGGATACCGTCGCGCTGCAGGCCCAACTCGCGCGCGTCCGCGACCGCGCCGGTTCGGCGCTCGAACGCCGGATGCGCGGCATCGCGCAGCGGCTGGATCTGGCCCAAGCGCAGCTCGCCGCGCAACAGCCTGCGCACAAGCTGGCCACCATCCGCGCGCGTCTCGGCGCACTGCAGATGCGCCTGGACGACGCGCCGCGCTCGCGCCTGCAGCGGGTCATCGCACGCCTTGCCCTGATGCGCGCACGCCTCGATGGCGGCCATCCGCGCAACCAGCTCGCGCTGCGCCGCCAGGGCTTGGCCAACCTGCGCCTGCGCTTGCAATCCCGCATCGGCACCGGCACCGAAGGCTCCGCGCGCCGTCTCGCCCTGCTCGCGCGCGCACTGAACGCGGTCAGCCCGCTGGCGACCCTCGCACGCGGCTACGCGATCGTGCGGCGCGCTGATGGCGCGGTGCTCACCGCAGCCGAGCAGGCGCCGACCGGCACGCCGCTGCGCATCCAGCTCGCACGCGGCGAACTCGACGCCGAATCCCGGGGTCCGCGGCCAAAGACCTGAATTCCGCGGTTGACGCTGCCATCACGGGGTGACCACAATCGCGAGGTTCCCGACCCCTGCGGTCGATTCCATGCACCGCCCAAGGGAGGGCCTCGCGATGAAAGCATCCGATCTGTTCGTGAAGGCACTCGAAGCCGAGGGCGTGCAGTACGTGTTCGGCATTCCCGGCGAAGAAAACCTCGACCTGCTGGAATCGCTGCGCACCAGCTCGATAAAGCTGGTCCTGACCCGCCATGAGCAGGCCGCGGGCTTCATGGCCGCAACTTACGGCCGTCTCACGGGCAAGACCGGCGTGTGCCT
>JANOEA010000002.1:0-12158 GCA_031412975.1 Pseudomonadota bacterium
GATCCGGAAGTGATCCGGCGGAAGTGATCCGGGACACCCACGGCTCGACGCGCGAATCCGGGACACCCACGGTTCGACGTGGAGCGCGAATCCGGGACACCCACGGTTCGACGTGGAGCGATCCGGGTGGACCCGGGACAACCATGGTTCGAGCGCCTGGTTCCAGCAATCCCCCGGCAGCGAGCGTCCGGGACGCCCGCGCAACGTCTCGGCGTGCCACCCCCGATCCTCCCATTCCCGATCCCTATCCCGACCCACGCAAAGCCTGGGTGTTCCAATCCGGACCAAAGTCTGGGTGTCCCAATCTGGAGGTGTCCCAATCCGGAGGTGCTCTCCCTCCGGCGGCGTTCGCTTTGTCGACTCCCGCGCATTCCATCAGGGGACGACTGACGTCTGCCAAGCCTGGAGCTCCCGATGAACTCGCTGCCGTGCCTCACCACCTCGCCACGCAAAGTCCTGATCTGCTTGCTGGGCTGCCTGTTGGGCGCGGCGACCATCCAATCTGCGCAAGCCGCGCTGTTCACGGTCACGAACACTGCCGATAGTGGCGCCGGCTCACTGCGCGCCGCGATCGCACTGGCCAACGCGAATGCCGATGCCGACGAGATCCGCTTTGCGATCATGGGTGCCGGCCCGCATCGCATCACCTCGCTGACGACGCTGACCGTGAACAACTCCCTGCTGATCGATGGCTACAGCCAGGCGGGCGCCATCGCCAACGGCAATACCCCGGAGCAGGGTGGCCTCAACGGCACCCTGATGATCGAGCTGTCCGGCGTGAACGGCGGCGGCACGGGCATCGCGTTCTCCGGTCCGTCCGGCAGCGAGCTGACGCTGCGGGGCCTGGTGATCAATCGATTCGGCACGCTTGTCCTCGACCAAGGCAACGGCAGCCTGATCATCGAGGGCTCGTACCTCGGCACCGATGTCGACGGCGCGGCGGTGCCGACCCCGGTCGATCTGGGCGTGCACATTTGGGTCACCGACACCGATCGCATCGGCGGGCTGCTGCCGCAGCAGCGCAACCTGATCTCCGGTGCCCGCGCTGGCCTGTCGTCGGTGGCCATCAGCGGCTGGATCCGTGCAACCTGCAGCAGCGTGATTCAGGGCAACCTGATCGGCACGGATCGGACCGGCACCTTCGCACTTGCCAATCGAACCGGCATTTTCCTCAGTCGCAGCGAGGTGCCGCCGGGGGCCAACGGACTGTTGATCGGCGGCCTTGCAAGCGCCGCCCGCAACGTCATCTCGGGCAACATGCGCAGCGGTATCGCGATCACCTGCTCGCTCACCAGTGGCGACGAAAATTGCGCGAACGGCACGCTGATCCTCGGCAACTACATCGGCACGCGCGCCAACGGCGTGGATGCGCTGGGCAACGGCACCGAGGTGCCCAGCCCCGGCATCTTCTCCTATCAAGTCAACGGCAATATCTCCCGAGTGCAGATCGGGGGCACCGATGCCGGCGCGGGCAACCGGATCGCCCACAACACGCGCGACGGCATCGACCACAGCTATGTCAGCGGCTCCGGCACCCTGGTGATCGCCGGCAATCAGATCTACGCCAATGCCACGCGCGGCATTGCCACGGCCGGGCGGATCAACGACCCCGGCGACATCGACGCAGGGCCCAATCGCGGCCAGAACTTCCCGGTCTTCGTGTCCGGCAGCCAAGCGAATCGGCAGATCAGCGCGCGCTTCGCGGTAGACACCGCACTCGCCAACGCAAGCTATCCACTGACCATACATTTCTATCGCAGTCGCGATGGCAGTGGCGACTACTACCTCGGGCAGCAGACCTATGCCACCCCACAGGCCGAGCAGGATGCCGTCATTCCCATTCCAGCCGGACTATCGGTGGCCTTCGTGGTCGCGCTGGCAACCGATGCGACCGGCAACACCAGCGAGTTCTCCGAGGTCCTCGACGTGAACAACATCCTGGCGGACGGGTTCGAGGACAGTCCCTGACGGTTCCCGGGAGACAAGGGCCGGAGTTCAGTTCTCGAGCGCGGAAACTGAACTTTGACCCCGGTTTTTGGACCCCGGTTTTCGGACCCCGGTTTTTTGCAGCATTCAGGCCGACATGAAGCCCAGGTCGCTGGTCGAGAAGTTGCCGATCGACGGGAAGATCGCGGCCAGGGCACCGCTGTCGGTGACGCCCATCCAGCGGGCGAGGGTGGACGCAACCTGATCGACCGCGGTGGTGGGAATGTACTGGCCGCGACTGAAACTCCAGTCCTTGTTCGGATTGTCATCGGCATTGACCACCAGCTTCGGATAGGTCCCGTAGAGCTGGTTGCCACGCACCATGTCGCCCATGACCAGCATGTTGCCGCCCCAGGCGTGATCCGATCCCGAGCCGTTTCCGGTCAGGGTGCGGGCGAATTCCGACATGCTGAAGGTGGTGACTTGACCGCGCGCACCGATCTCGCCGAGTGCGGTCCAGAATGCACCCATTGCCTGGTTGACCCCGGCGAGCAAGGCGCCGTGACCCGTGCTCGCGACCGCGCCGCCGGTGAACATCCCCGAGTGCAGATCGAAGCCACCCGCACGCACGTAGTACACCTGGCGCTGCGCGCCCAGCGAGTTGCGGCTGATCTTGATCATGCGCGCCACCATGCGCAGTTGATCGGCCAGCGAATTGCCTGCCGGAAAGACCGTGGTGACGTTTCCGCTGCCGTCGGCCGCGTTGGCCAGCGCCGCGATGCTCTCACCGACCGCCAGCGAGCGGCTTGCGACAGCCGAGTAGCCGGCAGTGAACAGGTGCGATTGGCTATCGGCTAGCAACTGATCGAGCGCTGCGCGGCGCGCGCCGTTGTAATTGTTCCCCGCGCTGCCCGCCGTGTAGTTGTCGATCAAGTCCACACCGGAGGACGAAAGCTGGAACGGCATGATCTGATCGCCGATCAGGAAGCGCGCGGAGCCTGCCACCGACAGGGTGGGCGAGAGTCCATTGGACAGGGCCATCGCGCCCGAGGACCTGGCCACCCGACCGCCCCAGCCGAAACGCGCGGCGGGGCCGCTGCTCGATCCGAGGCCGATCTGCCACAGCAACTCCTGGTCGTTGTGCGAAAACAGCTGCGGCGGCCGCGGCGCGCCCGCGTTGTACTCGCTCTTGGTCAGCGGTCGAATCAGGGTACCGACATTGCAGACTGCGGCGACTTTGCCTTGATTGAACAGGGTGTGCAGGCCGCCATGAGCCTGGGTGCTGCCGCCATTGGTTGCGGTGAAATCGGCATGCGCCGGATGCAGGCCGAAGGCGCTGCTCTGGTTGCTCGGGTTGACCGGCAGCAAATCGTTGAATGCCAGCGCCAAACCTGCGGTGTTGGTGCCGCTGTAGACCCCGCCGCGTGTCGCGCGGTAGGTGTCGTAGCGGCTGCCCGTGGCTTCGCTGTCGCGCGGCACGATCCAGTTGAACGAGTCGTTCGCTCCGCCCAGATACACGCAGACCAGCGCGCGATAGCCGCTGCTCGATTGCGCGTGCGCGCGCGGCAGCAACGCCAGCTGCGGGAGCAGGCTGGCGACCGAGCCGGCTGCGAAAGTGCGGCCGAGCTTGTTGATGAACTCGCGGCGTTGTTGATTGGGCATGTAGTCCATGGTCGGCTCCTGGATCAGATTTGGACCACGAACTCTGGCGAGATCGAAATCAGATGGATCAGGTTGAGGACCTTGCGCCGGTGCTCCGCACCAACCATCCCGGAATTGAGGATGGATAGCAGCCTCGTGCGCATGGTCTGACTCATGCGGCCGTAAAGCAGCCGCTGGTTGAGCGTCTCGACCATCGCGCCGTGATCGATCGGGATCGCATCGATCGCTGTCGGTGGAATGTAGGCGCTTCCGGTGGGCGTCGCGAAAGTGGTAGTGGTGGCGTTGGTGATGGTGTAGCCGGAAAAGATCCGCCGCCACAACTCGTCCGACATGGCGATGAAGGTGGACTCGTCGAGAATCTGGAACTCGGGCGCGAACAGTCCGGCGTTGGCGATCGGGCCCGGCTGCTGGAAGTCGGGTTCATAGAAGTTGAACACGGTCTGCGCGCCCAGCGGCCGCTGCCCGAAACCGCGCTCGGGATTGGTCACGCCGTTGCCGCCGTTGCTGCCGGCGGAAACCGCAAATGCCCGCCAGATCGCCGTGAGGCGCAATATCGGTTCACGCAGCTTGCCGAAGTTCGCCGACGGGGTCGGTGAGCGTGCCTCCGGATCGAGCAGGATCGCGCCGACCACCGCACCGAGGTTGCCGCGCACGCCGCTGCCATCGTCTTCGAACACTGCAGCGACACGATCGATGTACCCGATCGAAGGATTGCTGGTGGTCAGCCGCTGGATCAACTGCCGCGCCATGAATGGCGCCACATTGGGGTGCAGGTACAACGAATTCATCAGCGTGTCGAACTGGCTTTCGCAGTAGTTGATGCAGGTTTGTTGATCGGCACCGGTGGTTCCGGTGTGGCAGGCGACATTGCTGGGCTGGATGGTTATTCCCGCCAGCAGGGTTTTGCGATCGTTGGGCGCGGGGAGCACCGCATAGGCGTTGGCCGAGGTCGCCGAGCGCCCGCTGTCGGCGTAGCGCGGGTAGCAGGCCATCGGAGCGTAACCATCCGGATGGATCAGGGCGGTGACGGTTCCGGGAACGGCATAGCGGGATGGCGTGGAAAAGAAAGCGGTCGTCGAGAAGTTGCAGCCCGTGCCGGTGCAGCCGCCGCAGTTGCGCGCGAGGTTGATCCCGCCCACCGTGGCGGGGCCCGAGCACTGGTAGGAGAAACCGGTCAGCACTTTAGCCGTATTGGAGATCAGGTCTTGCGTGTAGGTGGCGACCGGCTGGCCGCCGCTCACGATCGGCGTGAAGTCGCGATTGCGTTCGACCAACCCGATCGAGAACAGCTGCATGACTTCACGCGCATAGTTCTCGTCGGGCTGGATCAGGCTGGGCACCAGCGCGCCATTGGCGCCGATTGTCCAGTCGGTCTTCAGATTGCGCAGATGGGTCAGATAATTGCCCATCATCGGACTGCGACTGACCTCGCGCAGCAGGCTGCGGTAGTTGCCGAATGCATTGCGCAACAGAATATCGTTGTATTCGGCGATGCCGATCGGGTTGTCGTCCAGCACG
This sequence comes from Pseudomonadota bacterium, assembly GCA_031412975.1. Lineage (GTDB taxonomy): Bacteria > Pseudomonadota > Gammaproteobacteria > Xanthomonadales > Ahniellaceae > UBA4656. The sequence continues at coordinate 5,107 of JANOEA010000002.1, forward strand.
CCGATATCGGAAAGCACCAGGATCTGCGACAGGGCGTAGGCCACGCGTTGTCGCAATTGGTCGGGTGCTGCAAGCGCGTTGGCGAACCAGTTCTGCACGCGCAGGCCGCGATAGGCCGGTGCATTCTGCGGGTTGCTGAGCACCAGTGCGGCGACTTGCTGCTCGAGCAGCGGCCGGGTCAAGGTGGGCGGCAGGCTCTTCTGCTGTTCGATCCATTCCTTGTAGCCGAGCTGCCGGACACTGCCGATATCCGCGGGCGTCGGACCGAAGGTCGCCTGGGTCAGAAAGCGCGCCGCGAGCGCATCCGTGCCGGGGCCGCAGTCGCTGCCGGTCAGTCCGGTCAGGCGGACCATGTTCAGCGAACCGCTGCCGAAGCCGGGCTGGGTGCTGTTCCAGGACCAGGTCGCGGTGTTGGCATCGATCGCGCGGAAGCTCATCGTGCCCCAGGGCTGGGACACAATGCTGGACGGAATGAAGTTGGGTGGAAAGTCGGCGCCGCTGGTGATCGATGCGCTCAGCGTGGCGTTGGCGCCCTGGATGGGGCCCGCCGCAGTAATCCAGCGCTGCTCGCCGTTGAGGAAGGCATACCAGATCGCAACCAACGTGCGGTTGGGCGTGGTTCCGATCACTTCGGTGATCACACCGTGCCCGCTCTGCGCCGGATCGAACCAGGTACCGGAGTGGCAGGAGGCGATCTGGTTGCTGGTTGAATCGAAGGTCGCGGCCGGTTGGGTCAATCGCTGGATCGGCATCTGGCCGCTGCTGAAACCCGGATAGCTGGTGGTCCAGATCGCAGTGCCTGCGTCGCGAGTGCTCAGGCGCAGGGTCAGTTCGCCCCACGGTTGCTGCACCACGGCGGCGCCGGAGAAGCGCGGCGGAAAGTCCGCGCCGGTGGAGATCGTCAACGGGACCCGCGCCTCGTTGCCAACGGCTGGTCCCACCCCAACCATCCAGCGTTGTTTACCGCCGGAGTAGGCGAACCAGGTCACTACCACCAGCGGCGTGCCGCCGGCGTCGACGTGTTCGACCGCGAATCCGTGACCGTTCTGCGCTGGATTGAAAAACGTACCGCTGAGGTCCGAGCCGACCGCATAGACGGCTTTGGGTGCCGTCGCGGCGGGCTCCTTCGCCCAGCCGACGCTGCTGAGTGCACACAAGGCAATCACCCAGCAGATGATGGTCTGCCGCACGCGACCTGCTTCGTTGTGCCTCGGTTTGCGCGTGCGCCCACTGCCCGGTGTGACGTCCGCCAAGCCGCCGCTTGATAGGGAGACCGCGATAGAGCGGGTGATCATGGTGACGTTTTCCCCGGAACTGGCCTACCCGCCGATGGTGGCAGGCTGGCGGCATGTGATGGTCGGACTAACGCACGGTTTCCAGTGAATCCTTGAAAACAAAAGCACGTGGAATCGGATCTTCGCTCGCCTCGCCGAGGGCACCCTGCTCGATCCAGTCGTACACCAGACCCTGAACATCGGCCGGCAAACGCCCGGCGGGGGGCGGCATCGGTTGCCCGACGGCCGGCATGGCGCAAGCGATCTTCTGGTACAACAAACTCGCTGTCGCATTCCCGGGCACTACGCGCATCACGCTACCCTGGGTGCTTTGCTGGCCGACCAGATAGTAGATACCCAGCGAGCGGCTGGAGAAGTCCAGATCGGCCGCCGGTGCGGCACCCAGGTGACAGCCGCTGGTGCAGCCGCCACGATCATTCAGTGCCTGCCACACCTGATCCCAGCGCACGTTGGAGTTGATCGGTCCGCCGCTGATGCTGTCGCAGCCTCGGTCGAGCGGCGGGCCACCCCCGGTGCCGGCGCCGGGATCGACATCGGGATCCGGACCGCGAACGGGCCGCAGCACCGGATCTCGTGCGCAAGCCAGCCCGTCGCTGTCAGAGCCTGCTTTGCATTCGACCTGCAGCGAACGCCACTGTGCGTCGATGCGGTGCCCCGGCCACGCGGCCAGCAGCATGCAAACCACGCACATTGGAAGGACTCGCGGCATGTAGTTTTGAACCCCGCTCCGCGTGATCGACGTGGAGTCTAACGCAGTGTTTCGGGATTGGTTGACAGCTGCGTTGAGGCACTCGGGAGCCACGCTGCTGGCGGCTGGCGCCGTTGGCTTTCACTCAGCGCGCTCGGGCAGCGCCCCGTGGTCGAAATCGGTGGATGGGCGGAAGCGGGGGTCGGAGTACGGTTTCAGCGATCACGAATTGTGCTCCGACGCCTGTTGGGCCCGGATCATGGGTGTCCTGGATTGTCAGGGCTTGGTGCGTCCAGATCATGGGTGTCCTGGACTGCGGCGCTTCCTCATTGGGGACCTCCTGGATTGCGGACCCGAAATGAACCTGACCCGTTTGTCCGATTTCCGGCGTTATGCTCGCTGGTGGTTTCCTCGGGCGCATGGTCGTGAGTGCCATCAAGCGAACTTTCGAGGTCCGCCTCGTCCACGTGCTCGACCGCGACCGATGCGATCCGCTCCTGCGCAAAACCCGCCGCCGCGAGCGCGTCGATCGCATGTCGTGCGCTTGCCATTCCATCGAACCTGCCATAGATCACGGTGTTCACGCGCGGTCTCCCATCAGTGTGGCATCGCCTCGCAGCATGACGACGACTGACCGTCGGCTCTGTGCGCCATGGCACGTAGACACCGCGCTGGGGGCGAATGGGGTCAGGTTCATTTTTCAGTTGAAAGGGATCACGGAAATGAACCTGACCCCATTTTCCATTTTCCGGCGATAAGCTGCGCCACGGCGCACACCGCGCTGCAGCCTGGAATGCCACGCGATGTCGATGATGCTCATGGTGGCGGTCGGGTTCTCGATCGGCATGAGTGGCCTGCTGGCGCTGGCGTTGGCCAGCACCTATCGCAAGGTTGAGTTGCCCTGGCCGGCGCGTGTTGCGGGCTTCGTGATGCTCGCCGCGCTGGCGTTTACCCAGTACGGGCACAGTCAGCTCGCGCTGGGGCCGCCGGGGGGCGAGCCCACACGCGCCTACGTGATCGGACTGTTCGCGCAGTCGCTGGGGTTCTATTGGTTGCTGCTGGGCGTGCTGCGTCGCGACGCTGCGTGGCGTGCGATCGAATGGATGCTGCCTGTGTTGGCGCTGGGCATGGGCCTGGTCACGCCGCTGCGCTGGGGCGTGCCGGTCGCACTGCTCATGGGCACCGGCTTTGCTGCCCACCTCGCGGTGCTGCTGTATCGCCTGCGACCGGTCCGACGCTGGTTCATGGTCGAACTGCCGGTGGTCGCCCTGTTCGGTGTGATGGGATCGGCGGTTGCGATCGCGGGCGTGCTGGTGCCGCACGGGCTGGACTGGTCGGACTTTGCGCAGTTGTATGCGGTGCTGATCGCGGCCGGGTACTTCCTGGTGTGCTGGCTGCTGCTGACTGTTCCCGACCTGATGCCGAAGACCCGCGAGGCGGTCGCGGCCAGCTACGCGCAGTCGACGCTCGGCAAGATCGATCAGGACGCGGCAGCCCGTCGCTTGCGTGAGTTGTTCGAGGTCGAGCATGTCTATCGCGATGAGGACCTCGGACTCAGCCGTGTCGCCGAGTTGATGGGGCTGAGCACCCATCAGTTGTCGGAACTGGTCAACACGCGTTTCCAGATCGGGTTCTCGCGCTTCGTGCGCCAGTATCGCGTCGAGGCCGCCCGCCGCATGCTGCTCGCCGAGCCGAACGCCTCGGTGCTGTCGGTTGGCCTGTCGGTCGGCTTCAGTTCGCAGTCGAGCTTTTACGTCGCGTTCCGCGAGCAGATCGGGGTGGTGCCGGGACAATACCGGCGCCAGCACTTGGGAAACACCCTCCGTTGACGCTGCGCGGCGCCGATCCGGCTCCGGTCTGATCATTCCGGAAGTATGCAAGTTATTGATCGGAAAGCCGTTCGCAGAAACGCTCGGGCGAGTTGTTCCGACCTGATCGAGGCGGAGGTTCGTGCGCCGCTCGATGCCGATCCTGTGCGCTCCATCCACCGGAGTCACCACCATGATCAGCTTCGAATACCACCTCGCCAACCAGTTGTCGTACGTGATCTACCTGGTCGTATCGATCGGACTCACCGCGTGGGTCGCGCGGGCGCTATCGAGCAGCGGCGAGGTATTCCTGGTGCGCTGCTTCGGCCAGGACGAAGCCCTTGCGAGGTCGACCAACCGCCTGTTGGTGATCGGCTTCTACCTGGTCAATCTCGGCTTCATCTGCTTCCGGCTGGAGGGCTGGCAGCACGAGCCGCTCGACGTGCTGCCGGCGGTCGGGTCGCGGATCGGTGTGAGCCTGCTGATCCTCGGCGCGATGCACTTCTTCAACATGATGATGATCGCGCGGATGGGCCGCACAGTAAGTGCATGGATACGGCAGACCGAACGCGATGCCAGCGGTGCCGCCGAATCCCCCGGCATGATGCCGCCGCCCATGATGCCGCATCGCCCCAAGGGCTGAGGCCGACCGACGCCCCGGGCAAAAAAATGGGTCAGGTTCAGTTTCCGAAGTGAACCTGACCCCCTTTCGCAATGCGCTACTCCTCCTCCACTCGCGGCCTGAACGACTCAACGAGCTGCCTCTGCACCCCCGGCGGCACCGCCTCGTAATGCGAAAACTCGATCGCATACCTGCCGCGTCCGCCGGTCAATGCTTTCAACTCGTTCGAATAATCCCCGATCTCCGCCAGCGGTACCTGCGCTTTCACCACGATCTCGCCACCACGCGCACTGTCGGTGCCGTTGATCCGCCCGCGCTTGGATGACAGCCCGCCGGTGACGTCGCCCATGTGTGCGTCGGGTGTCGTTACATCGAGGTTGACGATCGGCTCGAGGATCAGCGGTCGCGCTTTGCTGATTGCGTCCATGAAGGCTTTCTTGCCGGCGCTCACGAACGCGACTTCCTTCGAGTCGACGGGGTGGTACTTGCCGTCGTAGACGATCACGCGCACGTCCTGCAGCATGTAGCCCGCGACGGCGCCCTGGTCGAGTACCAAGCGCACGCCTTTTTCGACGGCGGGAATGTACTGGTGCGGGATGGTGCCGCCCTTGACCTCGTCGACGAACTCGAAGCCGGCGCCGCGGGGCAGGGGTTCGATGCGCAGGAACACTTCGCCGAACTGGCCGGCACCGCCGGTCTGTTTCTTGTGGCGGTAGTGGCCGTCAGCCTTGGCGCTGATGGTTTCGCGGTAGGCGATCTTCGGCGGGTGGGTCTTTACCTCGACCTGGTAGCGCTCCTTCATGCGTTCGAGCATCACGCGCAGGTGCAACTCGCCGAGGCCGCGGATCACGGTCTGGTTGAGTTCCTTCTCGTGCTCGATGCGGAAGCAGGGGTCTTCTTCGGCCAGTCGATGCAGCGCGGTCGCGAGCTTTTGTTCCTGGCCGCGAGTGGCTGGTTCGATCGCGAGGCCGAACATCGGCTGCGGGAAGTCGATCGGCTTGAGGTGGATCTGGTCTTCGTCGTGGCTGTCGTGCAGCACCGCGTCGAAATGGATCTCGTCGATCTTGGCGACTGCGGCAATGTCGCCAGGCACTGCATCCTCGATCTCGACGTGGTCCTTGCCGCGCAGCTTGTACAGATGACCGACCTTGAACGGTTTCTTGCCGTCGTCGATCAGCAACTGGGTGTCGCGCTTGACGGTTCCCTGGTAGACGCGGAATACGCTGAGCTTGCCGACGAAGGGATCGTTGACGATCTTGAACACATCGGCGACCACGTGTTCGCGCGGATCCGGCGTGGTGACGAAATCGGTGGTCGCGGGGCCGCTGCGCTTGACGAACAGCGGCGGGTTGGCCTCGGCGGGCGAGGGCATCAGGTGCTCGATGAGATCCAGCAGCTCGCGCACGCCGGCGCCGGTGCGCGCCGAGACGAAACAGATCGGGATCAGATGGCCTTCGCGCAGGCACTGTTCGAAGGCGTCGTGCAGTTGCTGGCCGCTGAGTCCCTGTTCGCCTTCTTCGAGATAACGACCCATGATTTCTTCGTTGATCTCGACCACCTGGTCGACGATGCGCTGGTGCGCGGCGGCGATGCTGCCGAAGTCGCTCTCACCGGCGGCATTGCGGAAACAATCGAGTACGCCGGCGCGGCCCTTGGCGGGCAGGTTGATCGGCAGGCACTCGGGGCCGAAGCTGTCGCGCAGATGTTCGACCAGCAGTTCGAGGTCGGCGTCGGTCTGGTCGATCCGGTTGACGATCACCAGTCGGCACAGGCGGCGCGCCTTGGCGTGCTCCATCATGCGCATGGTGCCGTGTTCGACGCCGCGCGCGGCATCGACCACGATCGCGGCGGTTTCGACCACGGCCAGTGCCGACAGCGTGGGTCCGCGGAAATCTGCGTAGCCGGGGGTGTCGATCAGGTTGATGTGGATGCCGCCGTGGTCGATCGCGGCGATCGCCGTGTGGATCGAATGGCCGCGCGCTTTTTCCATCGGATCGAAGTCGGACACGGTACTGCCGCGCTCGACGCTGCCTGCCGCAGTGATCGCGCCGCCGGCATGCAGCAGGGCTTCGAACAGGGTGGTCTTGCCGGCGCTCGAGTGGCCCGCGAGGGCGATGTTGCGGATCTGCTGGGTGGTATAGGCAGGCATGTACGGTCTCCCTCTTCGATGCGTGGGGTCGGTCGCTAGCCCTGAGTCGCGCAGCGACTGGCCGAATGTGTACCTTCCTGCCGGCGTGCGGTTGCGGTCAAGCCCCGTGCACAGCGGGATATGACTTGGGTCAGAATCGGGCGATGAAGAATGGGCCGTTGGGCGCCGCACCGGTGGCGAATGCACCGATCCTGCTGGTCCACGGCGCGGGCGGTGGTGGCTGGGAATGGACGGTGTGGCTGCGCGTGCTGCAGGCGCATGGATGCGAGGTCGAGGCGGTCGAACTGCAGCATGCCTCCGAGGGCTTGGCTGCAACGCGTCTCGAGCACTACGTGCAGCAGGTCGAAGTTGCGGCGCGTCGGTTGGGCGAGGCGCCGGTACTGGTGGGTGCGAGCCTGGGTGGGCTGCTCGCGATGATCAGCGCGACCGTGGTGGATGCGCGCGCGCTGGTGCTGGTCAATCCGCTGCCGCCGGCGCCGTGGCATCTGGG
>JANOEA010000003.1:0-5193 GCA_031412975.1 Pseudomonadota bacterium
ATCGAGAGGACCCCGAAGCGCGTGCGATCCTGCTCGTGCTCGCAGCCAGCATCCTCGCCATTGCCTTCCTGCTGACGTACGCTGGCACCTACGGGGACTTCTGGGTTTCGCTGCGGCACGCCACCTTCAACGTGGTCTCGACGGCCACGACCACCGGCTTCGTTTCGCAGAACTACGACCTCTGGCCCGTGTTTGCCCCGATGTGGATGCTGTTCCTCAGTTCAATCGTCTGCAGCACGGGTTCCACGGGCGGCGGCATCAAGATGTTCCGCACGCTGCTGCTGGTCAGGCAGGCACAACGCGAGATGAAGCTGCTGGTGCATCCCTCGGCGGTGATTCCGGTGCGGATCGGCGGCAACGTCATCCCCGAGCGGATCACCCAGTCCGTGCTGGCGTTCATCTTCCTGTACTTCCAGGCGATTGCGATCCTGACCTTCCTGCTGCTGCTCTCGGGCATGCCGATCGTGCCGGCGTTCAGTTCGGTGGTCGCCTCGATCAACAACATGGGCCCGGGTATCGGGCCGACCGGCCCCGCCGGCAACTACCAGGGCCTGACCGACTTCCAGACCTGGGTCTGCACCGTGGCGATGCTGCTCGGGCGACTGGAGATCTTCAGCGTGCTGGTGCTGTTCACGCCCGCGTTCTGGTGAAAATGACGTGAAACACGACGGGCTCGCCTGGATCGACTCGCTGACCGCCAGCCTCGGCAAGGCCGTCGGCTGGCTGACACTGACGATGGTGGCGGCAACCATCACCGTAGTGATCATGCGCTACGGCTTGGACAAGGGCTGGCTGTGGTTGCAGGAGTCGATCACCTGGATGCACGGGTTCGTCTTCATGCTCGGTGCCGCCTGGGCGCTGCGCACCGGCGATCACGTCCGCGTCGACATTTTCTACAAGAAGCTCTCCTCGCACGGTCAGGCGCGGGTCGACCTCACGGGCACCCTGCTGCTGCTGCTGCCGCTCAGCGGCTACCTGCTGTGGGAATCCTTACCCTACGTACTGCAGTCCGCACAGGTCCGCGAGCGGTCGCGCGAAGCCGGCGGCATGCACGAACTGTGGCTGCTGAAGGCGATCATTCCGCTGACGGCGACACTGCTGATCCTGCAGGGTCTCTCCGAAGCGACCCGCGCCTGGCGCCGATTGCGAGCGCCGGAACCGGACGCCTGATGCTCGGCGCGGAAATCGCGGCACTGCTGCTGTTCGTGGCGATCGTCGCCGCGCTGATGGCGGGCTACCCGGTCGCGTTCACACTCGGCGGCGTCTCGCTGCTGTTCGCAGTCGCCGCACAGGCCTTCGGCCTGTTCGATCCGTCGTATCTCGAGGCCCTGCCGAGCCGTGTGTTCGGCACCATGACCAACGACGGCCTGGTCGCGGTGCCGTTGTTCGTCTTCATGGGTCTCGTGCTCGAACGCACCCGGATCGCGGAAGACCTGCTGGAGACGCTCGGCCTGCTGTTCGGCGGGCTGCGCGGCGGCCTCGCGTTCTCGGTGGTGATCGTCGGCACCCTGCTCGCGGCCAGCACCGGCATCGTCGGCGCGACCGTGGTGACGATGGGCCTGCTGTGCCTGCCGACCATGCTCAAGCGAGGCTACGACCCGAGGGTCGCCACCGGCGTGATCTGCGCCTCCGGAACGCTGGGCCAGATCATTCCGCCGTCGATCATCCTGGTCCTGCTCGGCGATGTCATCTCCACCGCGTATTCGCAGGCCCAGCTGAAGATGGGCAGCTACCAGCCCAAGACCATCTCGGTCGGCGACCTGTTCGTCGGCGCGCTGCTGCCAGGACTGATGCTGGTCGGCCTCTACATGCTCTACATCGCCGCGCTCGCGCTGTGGAAGCCGGCCGCGATGCCGCCCATTCCGCTGGAGGAACGGCGTGCCGCACGAGAGTCCGGCTTCGGGCTGCGCGTCGCGCGCGCGCTGGTCGCGCCGCTGGTGCTGATCCTCGCGGTGCTCGGCTCGATCCTCGCCGGCGTCGCGACGCCGACCGAGGCCGCCGGCGTCGGCGCGCTCGGCGCGCTGCTGATGGGCGGGCTCCGCGGCCAGCTGACGCTGGTGCGGCTGCGCGAGATCATGGAGGGTACCGTGCGGATGAGCAGCATGGTGTTCATGATCCTGATCGGCGCCTCGGTGTTTTCGCTGGTGTTCCGCGGCCTCGGTGGCGACGACGTCGTGCACGAACTGCTGGCGAAGATCCCCGGCGGGGCGCTCGGCGCGATGCTCGTCGTGATGGCGGTGATATTCCTGCTCGGCTTCATCCTCGACTTCATCGAGATCGTCTACGTCGTCATCCCGATCGTGGGTCCCGTGCTGCTGGCGATGGGCCTCGACCCGGTCTGGCTCGGCGTCATGATCGCGATGAACCTGCAGACCTCGTTCCTGACGCCGCCCTTCGGCTTTGCGCTGTTCTACCTGCGCGGCGTCGCGCCCGAGTCGATCAGCACCGGCACGATCTACCGGGGCGTCGTCCCCTGGGTCGTCTTGCAGCTGATCGCGCTGGTGATCCTCGCGATCTGGCCGCAGATCGTCACCTGGCTGCCGGGAGTCGTTTACGGGGAGTGAGGGTTCGCGTGCCGTCACGGACCTCGAAGCCGTGGCGAGCCCAGGGCTTGATGAGGACAATACCGTTCGGTATGGTCAAACCATACCGCTTGGTATGCCTGCCCGCCGCCCGCCATGCCGCGCGACTCGAAAACCCGGATCCTGGATGTAGCGCTGCAGGTGATTCGCGCCAAGGGGTACGCCGCGACCAGCGTCGATGACCTCTGTGCCGCCGCAAAGCTGACCAAGGGCAGCTTCTTTCATCATTTCGGCAGCAAGGAAGCGCTGGGAATCGCGGCCGCGGACCACTGGTCGGCCGTGACGGACGCGTTCTTCGCCGCGGCACCGTATCAGTCGATCGAAGACCCCCTGCAGCGCCTGCTCGGTTACGTGGATTTCCGCGCCGCCATTCTCAAGGGCGAGCTAACCGAGTTCACCTGCCTCGTTGGCACCCTGGTGCAGGAGGTCTACGAGACCCATCCGCGGATCCGTGACGCCTGCAACCGCAGCATCACCGGTCACGCCGCGGCCGTGGAGCAGCTCATCACGGCGGCCATGCGGCAGCATCACATCGCAGCGGACTGGACGGCATCGAGCCTCGCTCTGCACACCCAGGCGGTGCTGCAGGGCGCCTTTATTCTGGCGAAGTCCCAGGACGGCCCCGAAGTCGCCGCCGAATCCGTCGCCCATTTGCGGCGCTACATCGAGTTGCTGTTCGCCCAACCCCACGCAATGGAGCAAGCCGCATGACAAGCCATATCGAGAAGTCCTCCACGGTCCGCCTGCATCGGGTGCTGCGCGCACCACCGGAGCGCGTCTATCGCGCCTTCCTCGAGCCCGACGCGATGGTCAAATGGCTGCCGCCGCATGGCTTTGCCGGCACAGTCCACGCCATCGACGCACGCGTCGGCGGCAGCTTTCGGATGTCGTTCAAGAACTTCAGCACCGGCAAGAGCCATTCGTTTGGCGGCACTTACCTCGAACTGATCCCGAACGAGCGGCTCCGCTACAACGACCAGTTCGAGGACCCCGGGCTCCCTGGCGTCATGCACGTCACCATCACGCTGCGAAAGGTCATCGCTGGCACCGAGCTCGAGGTCGTGCAGGAAGGTATTCCGGCCGTGATTCCCGTCGAGTTCTGCTACCTCGGATGGCAGGAATCGCTGACGCTGCTGGCGCAGCTGGTCGAACCGGAGATCCCCGATGGCCATTGACAGCGCGTTTATCTGGGTCGAAAAGCTGACCCACGATCCGATCAACACAACTCAACTGCAACGATGGAGACTCCGATGGCAAGCCGATACGTCGATGGATTCGTGATTCCGGTGGCGAAGCGCAACAAAGCCGCCTATCTGCGCATGGCCCGTGCCGCAGGCAAGGTATGGCTGGCACACGGTGCGCTGGAATACCGCGAAAGCGTCGCGGATGACGTCAAGTCCGGCAAGCTGACCTCCTTTCCGCAAAGCGTGCAACTGAAGCCGGGTGAGGAAGTCTGGTTCTCGTGGATCGTCTACAAGTCCCGCAAGCACCGCGACCAGGTCAATGCGAAGGTCATGAAGGACCCCCGGGTCGCCAGCATGATGGATCCGAAGAAGATGCCGTTCGATGGCAAGCGCATGTTCTACGGCGGCTTCAGGATCGTCGTCGGCGCCTAGCGCCGACTGGCGAAGGACGAAGGGCGAACGGCACGATCAGGAGCGGATATAGGTCTCCAGCTCCTCGATCGTGCGCTTCTGCTCGTCGATGACCGCCTTGACCAGATCGCCGATCGAAAGCATGCCGAGCACCGTGCCGCCCTGCGCCACCGGCAGGTGACGGATGCGCTGCTCGGTCATGATCCGCATGCAGTCATCGAGCGAGGCCGACGGCGCCACAGTGATGACCGGGGAACTCATGATCTGGCTGATGGGTGTGTCGCTCGAGGAGCGGCCCAGCAGCACGACTTTGCGGGCGTAGTCGCGCTCGCTGACGATGCCGAGCAACTCGCTGCCCTGCATGACCAGCACGGCGCCGATGCTGTGATCGGCCATCAGCTGGATGGCCTGCAGTACCGGTTCGCCCGGCTTGATCGAATACAGCAGGCCGCTCTTGCGGCCGAGCAGTCGTTCCGCGGTCACCATGTCGGATCCCCCCCTCGATGGCCTTGCTGTCGATTGTGGGCTCTACAGCGCGTTCGCCACATCCTGCATCAGCCCGTTGTCCTGCGGCTTGGTTCCGGAAGGGTAGCGCTTCAGCAGGCGGCCGTCGCGGCCGACCAGGAACTTCTCGAAGTTCCAGCCGATGTCGCCCGGAAAACCGTTAGCGGGCGAGGTCAGCCAGGCGTAGAGCGGATGCCGCCCGGTGCCGTTGACGTCGAGCTTCGCGCTCATCGGGAAGGTGACGTCGTAGGTCGTCGAGCAGAACTTCATGATGTCCTTCTCGCTGCCCGGTTCCTGCGCGCCGAACTGGTTGCACGGCAGCCCGAGCACCGCGAAGCGCTCGGCCTTCAGGCCGCGGTACAGCTGCTCGAGCCCGGTGTACTGCGGCGTGTAGCCGCAGCGGCTCGCCACGTTGACCGCCAGCACCACCTGGCCGCGCAGCGTGCCGAGCAGCTGCGCCGAACCGTCGATCGCCGTCACGTCGATATCGAAAAAGCCCGGGCTCATTGGGC
>JANOEA010000004.1:0-3918 GCA_031412975.1 Pseudomonadota bacterium
CTGGTCCAGTACGTGTCAGGTTACTGGTCCAGCTCCAGGGGCGCAGTTCAGTACACGGTGTTGGTGAAAACGAAAACGCCCAAGATTCAGCGGCTACTGATCCGCAGGTAGCCGGGGTTGTGCAACATGTTGTCGGCATGGTAATTCATCTGGACCATGGATGAAACACGAACTGCAGCTGGCAAGGAAGCCCGCCGTCGATTGGCGGTCCAGAAGGTGAACGACGGATGGTCCCAAACGGATGTGGCCTCCTTTCTCGGGGTCCACCCGGTCACCGTCAACAAGTGGGTCCGGGCGCACCGGGCCGCGGGGGACGACGCTCTGGCGGGCAAGCCGCACCCCGGACGGAAACCGTTTTTGACCCCCCTTCAGGAGCGGCAGGTGCTGGGGTGGCTGACCGAGAAGCCGACCCGGCATGGGTTTCACACCGACCTGTGGACGGCCCGCCGGGTGGCCCACCTGATCCACCAGAAGTTGGGGGTCGCGTTCCATCCGAACTACCTCCGGGAGTGGATGAGCCACCGGGATCTGACCCCGCAAAAGCCCATGCCGCCGGCCGGGATGCTCGCGCCGGTCGCTGCCGATGCAAACGTGTAGTTGGTGCCCAGTTGCCCCACCGGCAGGGTGAAGTTCAGCGTGGTCGGCGAGACACCGCCGTTGAACGCCACCGTTTGCGTGAACTGGACGTTCGAGCCGCACGCCACGCTGCTGGCCGTGCTGAAGCGGAACGGCGTGGCATTGGTGCCGGTGCCGGTGCCCTGCGCGAGGTTGGGGTAGGTCGCAGTCGGATTGTCGATCGCGACACCCGGGGTGGTGCTCGTCAGCGTGGCACTGACGGCGGTCGCGCCGTTGGTGCCGGTATTGTTGAGCACCACGTTGAGTTCATTGCACTCGTTGGGCTCGACGATGCCGTTGCCGGTCGCGACCGTGGTGGCACCGCGCAGGATGTTCGGCGCCAGCACGCTGATGCTGTAGGCCTGTCCACTCACGCAGCCGTTGGCCTCGGCCACGTTGACGCTGAAGTTGAACGTGCCTCCGGTGGTGGGCGTGCCGCTGAGTACGCCGGCCGGGGACAAGTTCAGGCCCGGCGGCAGGACGCCGCCCGGGGTGTAGGTGAATGGCCCGGGGCCAGCCGCAGTGAACGTGGTCGAGGGATACACGGTGCCGGCCACGATGCCGGTCGGCACGGTGCCGGGGCTCAGCGCAAGGTTCGGACAGGTTTCCAGCGCGCCGGAGTTGTACACCACCAGCGCGAAGTCCTGGTTCGGTCCGGCCACGGTGGTGTCGGCCGGTTGCGCCACGTTGGCGGCGGCCACGCTCACGCTGAAGTTTCCGCTCACGCCGGCGGGCAGGAAAACGCTCTCGACGTTGTTGCGCACGTCGGCGGTACCACCGGTGGTCGACTGCGCGCCGTTGAACACGTTGCCGGTGTAGGTCTGGCCACCTGCGGTGACGGTCAGGTCGAGATTGTTGACATAGGCATTGCCGGTGGTGCTGCCCGGTGCGTCGCTGTAGGCAAGCGTCACGCGGAACGGTCGCGTGTTGTCCGACACCGCCCCGCGGAATATCCGCACCTGGCCGCTGCCGGTGAAACGATCGCCCGCGATCTGGTCGCGCAACGCACGCGGCGTGGTGTCGAACGCGCGCTCGAGATTGATTCGACCCATGCCCTGGTTGTTCGACGGCAGGTTGTCGGTCAGCGTCGCCATGTAGGTGGCGGCATTCATCAGGTACGCCTTGTTCATCGCCGGACTCGGCGGCGTGTTGGCGAACTGGCCGCCATTGTTGATGAACCACTGGCGCACCAGCGCCGAGGCGCCCGCGACATTGGGGCTGGCGAAGGACGTGCCGTTGCCGGTGCGGTAGAAGCGCTGCTGTTCCGGCGTGGTCGCCAGAAAACTCCCGGTGTAGCAGGTGTTGTAGTTGCCCGGTGCGGTGGTCGCCCGGTCGTTCATCACCACGCCGCCGGCCACGTTGGTGGCCGGGGCAATGATATCGGGCTTCACGCGGCCGTCGGTGTTGGGGCCACGGCTCGACGAGCTGTACATGTTGTCGGCGCTGACCGCATCGCCGATCCCGGGTCGCACGTTCTGCGAACCACCCGCGGTGAACACGTTCTTGGCCGTGCCTGGCGCGCCCATGGTCCCGGCGCCCGGGCCGCTGTTTCCGGCGGCGATGACGGTCACCATCTGCTGGTTGCCAGCGGCAGGGAAAGTCGATCCTGCCGGCTGCGAATCTCGCACAAGTGAGTCGAAGGTCTGCGAAGTGGTGTTGTAGGCGCCGCTGACCGCCGCGCCCCAGGAATGATTGCTGACCCGCGCACCCCAGATGTTGGTACCCAGGTTGCTGTAAGAGCGCGACAACGCATTGGGGAGGTTCGGCGTGGTGAACGTTCCGTTGGTGGTGAAGTAAATCGAGTTGCCGAGCCGCGCGAACGGCGCGGCACCGACGCCGTAGTGGAACGAACCGTCGCCGTGCGGATAGCTGCGCGGCACGCTGGAGGTGTTGCCCGCAGCGACGTGCGAAACCCAGCCACCATGGCCGACGCCGCCGCAACCGGTGAGGTCGGCGGCCGCTGCCGTGCCCTCGAGCTTGTTGTAGACCACGCGGCTGTTGTTGGGCGTGGTCGGGTTGCTCGGCGCGCCGCCGACGAACAGGCCGAAGTGGTTGGGCAGGGTGGTGCCGTTGTCGAGTCCCTGGTCGGAGATGTCGATGGTGAACTGCGAAGCATCGAACTGCGCCTGGGTGAAGCCGCGCGCCTGCAGCCAGGCGATGTAGTCGCCCGGGGTCGGCACGTTCGGCGTGCCACCGCTGAGCTGGTTGGCCATGATCTGCGTGGCGCGCTCGTCGAGCAGAGTCGGCGCGAACTCCGGCTGGATCGAGATCACGTCCGGCCGTTCGGCGATCTGCGAAAGGGTCAGGAACTCCGCATTGGCGGTGACATTGACGTAGTGGCGGAACGTGTAATGCGAAACGTCGCCACCCGGCGTGCGCGCAGCGATCATCGCCAGGGTGTCGGGATTGGACTGCGGATCGACCACCAGCTGGATGCTGTAATAGTCGGGGCGCACGCCCTTGGCTTCGAGATCGTAGGCGCTGCGATCGATCTTCAGGTGCGCAGGATATGCGCCTTCCCACGCGATGGCGTCGCCGCTGGCCAACGCCTGCACACCGGCGATCGCGGCCGCGTCTGCATAGACCAGGTACGCGTAATTCGGGATGTAGTCGACGATGAACGCCCCGGTCTGCTGCAACGCGCCGTAGCCCTCGGCCGAGATCGCGTCGGCGAACTTGACCAGGTGCAGCTGTTTGCCGCTGGCGGCGATGGCCTGCCCGCGCAGCGCCTGCGCCGCGGCGGATCCGGTGTCGAAAGCGCCTGCGTTGAACAGGATCTGCCTGTCGCCCGATGCACCGGCACTGCCCGCGATCAGCAGGCCGATCAGAACCGGCAGCGTACGGCGGGCAGGCAGCAGGACGCGCACGGAACGCGAATCGAACGCACGACGATGGATCGCAGGCATCAGGAACTCCCCGGGTTGGACCAGATGGTTGCTGGCCCCAGCCAGCGAAAGCCGATCCTACTGCGATCGCGCCGCAGCTTGCCAACCCCCCTGTCGATGCCGCAGCCAGCACGCTCGCGCGCAGTCGCGCGCCGCAGCCGCAGTGCGCAGTTACGGCTCGATGTGACAGTTTGTATCGGCGCAACGGCGCTGCGCCGCACGCACCGCCTCGCGGCGGATCAGCGCTTCGAACAGCCGCGTGATCCCGAGGCGCGACAGCAGCTGGCGGTCGCGAGCCGCACGCTCCTCACGCCATCCAGCACGGCCATGGGACGTGGCCGCTGCGAGACGATCTTCAGCGTCCGCACGAAGCCACCGTCACCGATCACGAACACGAGCAGGCACAGCGCACCCGCGC
>JANOEA010000005.1:0-6026 GCA_031412975.1 Pseudomonadota bacterium
GCCGTAGTAACGCACACCCGACGCGCTTTTCGTAGCCGCAGGCCACGCAACCCGGCGCGATCTGAGCGACTTGCGGCTCGTTTTCCGGGCACGGGTTTGCCGGTGACGCAAAAAAATCCCAGACGCGGGTTTTCGGCCCGCGGTGCGCCTTGCCGGGCGCGTGGATTGATCTGGGAGGCAGCTTGCCGTCACGCCACCCAGCGTGGCGACTTTGGGCGGCTGGGGAAAGAAGCTTCTTAGGTCAGGCGCTTGCGCCAGTAGTTGGGGGCCCGCTTGAAGGGGGAGACGGCGATGATTAAGATCTCATCGGGCCGATCCACGTAAATCAGGGCGTGGGGGAAGGGTAGGCGGAAGTGCCGCTGACAGGGCGGCATGAACATTCGGAACAGGGTCGGCTTGGCGCGGACCTCTTCGATCAGCTGCTGAATGGCGGCATAGAAGCGCAGGCCAAGCTCGGGGTTTTTCCCGGCGTAATAGCGGGCAGCGGCAGCAAACTCGGCTTCGGCGTGACGGTGGAAGCGGTAGGGCTTCACCGGCCGACGATCTTGCGCACGCGCGCCATGACTTCGTCACCGGGGACGCCGGCCTCGCGGCCGGTTTCAATGTCGTCGACGCGGCGCTTGATTTCTGCGGCCCACTCGGCGTCGAGCTCCGGATCAGGCAGGCGGTAGTTGGCCAGCAGGAAGTGCTCAAACAACGTTTCGATCTGCTCTTCGGACCAGTTCTTCGTCTCGGCGATTACTTGGTCAACGCTCATGCTCATGTCGGAAAAGTACTTCGTAATCACTTTTTTGGAAGGCAAAGTCTTAGGCCAAAGTCTGGACGGATTTCTCGTTGTCCGAGAGGATTTTACCGCGGGGGTGGCAGCGGGCATGGGTCTCGCGCAGCTGGGTGATGGAGACGGCGGTATAGATCTGGGTCGTGTCGAGGCGGGCGTGGCCGAGCAGCTCCTGAATCATGCGCAGGTCCGCGCCGTTTTCCATCAGGTGGGTGGCGCAGGAGTGGCGGAAGAGGTGGCAGCTGCCGGTTTTGCCCAGCTGCGCGCGGTCGATTGTTTTGCGGACCCAGTTGCCCAGGTAGTTCGGGTTCAGGCGGCCGCCGTAGCCGGAGAGGAACAGCGCGGGCTCGGTGGCGCTGACTTCAAGCAGAGGGCGGCAGACGTCGAGGTAACGCTCGATCCAGCGCAGCGCCTGAGCGCCCAGCGGGGCGAGCCGGTCCTTGCCACCCTTGCCCCGGCGCACCAGCACCAGGCCGCGCGCGCGGTCCACGTCGCCCACGTCAAGGTTGACCAATTCCAGCCGGCGCAGCCCGGTGCCGTAGAGCGTTTCCAAAATCGCGCGGTCGCGCACCCCGAGCGGATCGGACACGTCGGGTACGGCAAGGATCTTCTCGACCTCGGCCAGCGAGAGCCCCCGCGGCAGTCCGCGGGGTTGCTTGCGGGGCAGTTCCAGATCGGCGGCCGGATTGGCGGGCAAAAGGTTTTCCCGGCACAGCCAGGCGAAAAACCCCTGCACCACGCCGAGGTGGCCGCGTTGCGTGACGACGGCGAGCGGCTGGCCGTTTTCCTTGCGGTAGGCCCACAGGAAGCGCTGGAAGCCCTCCAGCGCGAGTTTGTCGATCTGTGCAGGGCGCACCAGCGCGCGCGGCTCGGCCCACGCCAAAAACGAACGCAGGGCCCACACGCGGGCCGCCACCGTGCGCGGGGAGTACGCTCGCACGCTCAGGCGGGCCAGCCACCGATCGACCAGGCTGGCGAGGGTCGCCTGGTCGCTGCGATCAAAGCCGTCGGGCGTGGCGGCGTAGCCGCCCTGCCGGTCGGACCACTGCCGCATGGCGCGCGCCGCGGCGATGCCTCTGCGTTTGGGCATGGGTGGATGGGAAAGTCGGGCCGAGGACGGGTCGCCATGCCTACGCTGCCGCGGAGGTTTCAGCGGACCGCGGGCGTGCGTTTTGCTCCCCGGCACGCTCTTTTACCGCGCGCTCAGAGGAGGAACCGGCGTTTTTAGCCTCCGGATTCGACCCCGAATCAGGCCCGAACAGGGGCCGAATCGACCCCGAATCGACCGCTTTTACCCCCGAATGCTTTTGGTCATAGTCATGCGGACTCAGCGCCGTGCCCTCCGCCTTCAGTTTTTCCACATCCAGGAGGCCGCACACAAACGGGCGGCCGTCCTTGCCCGCGCCGTCGTAAACAAGTTCATAGACCAAACCCTGCCCATGCTCGGCGCGGTGCGGCAGGAGGTACTCCAGTTCGACCAGGCGCGCGAGGTGGACATGAAGCTGGGTGTTGCTCCAACCGCACGCCTCGCGCACCTGCCGGCGGGTGAAGCGCACATCGGTGCGCTCCAGTTTCGCGGCCGCGCAGCGCGTGGCGACTTCGCCCTCGATCAAGGCCAAGAGCCGCCGTGTCTGCGGAGGCATTTCATCCAAGCAGCGGCCCAGCACTTCGTGCGCGAGGCGGTTCGCCGCCGCGATGTCGCCCAGGGTCGCGACGACGCACGGCGCGGTTTTGCCGCCGCCGCAGTCGATCGAACGGATTTCACGCTGGTGCTGGTGCAAGACGGCGACGGTCGCGATCAACTGGAGGTACTTGGTGTGATCGCGCCGCGTGCGCGTCTTGTCATCGAGGAAGGTCAGGTGCTCGGCGTACGGATTAAAGACCCGCAAGGGCCGCAGGAGCCGCTGGGCCGTGCGGTGCAGGGCGAGCACGGCGCTGCGTGACTCCGACGCCCGGATACCGCCCAGCGTGTAGCGGGCCCGCTGCTGCGCGTGGATGCGCCGCGTCTGCTCGCGCGACTCATCCACCGTGAGAACGAGGCACCTGTTTAAGAGTTCCTCGTCGATGTCCACCGCCGTCGTGGTAAGAAAAATCATCACCGGGCCCTCGACCCGGTACTCCTGCGTCACCATGCGCCCGGTGTGCGGATCCTTGCCCGTCGAGGCGATCGACAGTTCCCCTTCCGATTGCAGCAATTTCAGGGCGTAGGAGGCCTTCTCCGCCCCCTCCTCCTCGACGATCGCGAGAATCTTGTGCTTCAGATTCGACTCGCCCCCGAGGTAGTACAGCGCCTGCCCGGTCAGTGCCGAGTACTTGACGCGCTCCTCCGGCGGCACGAACGCCAGCACCGCCTCCATCAATGCGGACTTTCCCGCCGCACTGGTGCTTTGCACGATGATCGCGAGCGGATTGTCCAGCTTGCGCGACACCGTCGCGAGGTAGCCCACCAGTTTGTTCGTCTCCTCGCCGACCACCCCGCACACGGCAAAGTCCTCGAGGATGCGATCGAGCAGGCGCGGGTCACGCAGCAAGCCGAGCGCGGCGTCCCGGTCCTGCGCGGACAGCGCCGGGGCCTCGGCCCCGGACCCCGCCGGCTTCGAGGCTTCGCCTCGCAGCCGCAAGGTCTGCAACTCTTCGAGCTTTTGGAACACGTGGCCCAGGTCGCGTTTGATCAGATCAGGCAGCAACGCGGTTTCACTCGCGGCCGCCTCGACGAAGGCGGCGCGCTGCCGCGCCACGCACAGGTCGATCTGATCGACATGCCAGCGCCCCGCGCACACCAGGCGCAGCGTCACTTTCAGCGATTCAAAGCCCGCGTTTTTTGCGAGCCCGCGCGCTGTCCACGTGCGTTCGCCCAGTGTGAGCACCGTTTCATCGGCCTCGTTTTTGACGACACTCACCGGCGGGGCGGACAGGGTGGACACCGCCAGTTTGGGTTCGGCCTCCCGCTTTTCTTCTCCAGCCGCCGGCTCGGCCAGCGGCTCGGCTAGCGTGGGCGTTAGTGGCGCCGTTTTTTCTTCCAGCGTTGGCCAGCCCTCAGCCGCGTCAGAAGCCGCTTTAGCAGCTAAAGAAGAAAGCGCGGGCGCCACGGGTGACGAAGACACTTCGGTCTTTGACGTGGCGGCAATCCCACCCATGCCCATGGCGGGACCACGCAGAACGGGTGCAGGCACCGCCTGCCGCCGTTCCCCCAC
Source organism: Pseudomonadota bacterium (assembly GCA_031412975.1). Classification (GTDB taxonomy): domain Bacteria; phylum Pseudomonadota; class Gammaproteobacteria; order Xanthomonadales; family Ahniellaceae; genus UBA4656. The sequence goes on from JANOEA010000005.1 coordinate 3,973, forward strand.
CGGCATCGCCGCCCGGAGCAGGATCCCGAGCGATTGCCCGGGTGGGGTGACCTGGAGCGCATACCCGTTCGCATCCAGTCCGTGCGGAAACTGGACCCGGAAACACCCGACGCCGTGCGGGCCCAGCTGCGCCGCCACCTCCGCGGCACCCTTTTCGCCGGCCTCGTCGCGGTCAAAGGCGATCATGACCCGCGCCACTTTCGCCACGAGGAGCGCCTTCAGCAGTTCCTCCGGCAGCGCCTTCGCGCTGTAACCGGTGGTGACGTTGCGAAACCCGGCGCCCCAAAAGGTCAGTGCGTCGATGATCCCCTCGGTGACGATCACCTCGGCCGAGCGCAGCGCCGCCGGGTTGAAAACGCCACGTTGCGGGCCCGGCAAAAACAGGTGCCGGTCGTGCTTGCCGCCGTCGTCGATCGCCCGGCCGTAAACCGTTCCGATCTCGCCGGACTCCGCCACCACGGGGAAGACAACGCGGCCCCGCAAGTGCTCGTGTCCGGTGTCGCGGAGGATGCCCAGTCGCGTCAACCGTTCGCGCAGGGCTGCGCCCTCGGCGCGGTTTTTCTGCGGCAAGCGCAGCCCGAGTGTTCGATCCACAAAGCCGATCTTGAACGCGGCCACCGCCTCCGGGCCGATCCCTCGTTTTTTGAGATAGTCGAGCGCGGCCGTCCCGCAGGCTCGGGACTGCAAACGCTCGTGGTAGTAATCGATCACCTGCCGCAACGCGGCCTGATCATCCGCGTCGACCGTCACCGGTGCCGGCAGTTTCGGGACCGTGGTCTTCTTCACCGGAGAGCACGTGGGCGCACCCGTGAAGGCCGCTCCGTTTTTTAGCAGTTCGTACGCGTGGCGGAACGAGACCCCATCGAAGCGCTGCACAAACTGGATCACGTTGCCCGTCGCCCCACACGCCGACGACATGCACCGCCACAGGCCTTTTGCCGGGGTGACGCGCAAGCTTGGGCTCTGGTCGTCGTGGAACGGACACCGACCCACCAGGTCCTGGCCCGACGCCTTCAACTCCACCCCCCGCGTCCGGATGACCGCCGCAAGGTCGGTTCCGCGTTTGATGCGCTCGATCTCGTCCTCGGGGATCATCGCCATGGCTCGGGCCTCCTTCGGCTGGGGGGCGTCAAGCCCCGAAATGATGTTTTTGACATGCCGGATTGTTACCGTTTTATTCGGTAACTATGCAAGCCTTTCCGGTAACTCGGCCGTTGGACCCGTATAATGCGGCCATGCAAACCGGTCGTCCCTCTAAGCGTAAGCGCACCGCATTGGGCGCCCGGCTGTCCGCGTTGCGCGAGCAAGCGGGACTTTCCCAGCAAACTGTCGCCGAGACTCTCGGCGTTCGTCAGCAAGTCGTCGCCTACCTCGAACGCCAGGCCGCGACCCTGCGCCCCGAACACGCCACCGCACTGGCGAAGCTTTTCAACGTCACCGTCAGCGACCTCCTCGGCGAAAAGTTGCCTAAAACCCGCGGCACAGGCCCCGTCGGCAAAGCCCGCCAGGCGTTCGCCGAGGTCAGCGCGCTCCCGCGCCATCATCAGGAGCACATCGTCAAAGTCGTCACCGCGCTCGTCGCCCAGGCGAAGGCGAGTTGAGCCTCGCGCAGCGCGGCGACTGGTTCGCGCCGGGCGCAAGGCGAGCGTTAGCGAGCCGTAGGGCGAGGAGCGGCACGCGACGCGCAGGGAGCGCAAGCGACCGCAGTTTCAGGCGCGGGGACAGGAGCGCCGCACGCCGCAACGGTCGGCGACGGTGACGCGCAGCCCAGCAAGCGGAGCGGCACCGGCGGCGTCCGTGGAGGCGCTCGTTTGCTTCGGCATGGAAGGTGACCGCGCGCAGCGCCACGCCCTCGCAAGCGAGGGCGAGCGCGCGGGCACTGCGAGCGCCCGGCCTTGCGGACCGGGCCGACTCCGAGCAAGCGCAACGCGTCGAGGGGGAGCCGCTGGCCGAACCCGAGCTTGTCGAGGGTGAGAGGGCGCGCCGACCCTCGTGCCGCGCGGCAAGCGTCAGCGCAGCCGGCAGCGCGAGGTTGAGGCGCGCACGGCGCCAGC
>JANOEA010000006.1:0-14874 GCA_031412975.1 Pseudomonadota bacterium
TGCTCTGGTATCCATGGCCGTTCAACCGAAGCGGCCGGTGATGTAGTCCTCGGTCGGCTTGTTGGTCGGGCGGAAGAACACGTCGTCGGTCCAGCCGAACTCGATCAGATCGCCAAGGTACATGTATGCGGTGAAATCGGAAACGCGGGCCGCCTGCTGCATGTTGTGGGTCACGATCAGGATCGTGACCTTGTCCTTGAGCTGGTGGATCAGTTCCTCGATGCTGGCGGTGGCGATCGGGTCGAGTGCCGAGGTCGGCTCGTCGAACAGCAGCATCTCGGGCTCCGACGCCAACGCGCGCGCGATGCACATGCGCTGCTGCTGGCCGCCCGAAAGGTTGTTGGCCTGCTCGTCGAGCCGGTCCTTGACCTCGTTCCACAGGGCCGCGGCGCTGAGTGCCTCTTCGACCTTGTCGAGCAGCACCGAACGCTGGCTGATCCCGCGGATGCGCAGGCCATAGGCGACGTTCTCGAAGATCGACTTCGGGAACGGATTGGGCTTCTGGAACACCATCGCCAGCCGCATGCGCACTTCGATCGGATCGACGTCGGCACCGAGCAGGTTCAGATCGTCCGGAAAGAAGCGGATCTCGCCTTCGTAACGATTGCCCGGATACAAATCGTGCATGCGGTTGAAGCAACGCAGGAAGGTGCTCTTGCCGCAGCCGGAGGGACCGATCAGCGCAGTCACGCGGCGGTCGAACACCGGCAGGTTGATGTTCTTCAGCGCCTGCTTCTTGCCGTAGTAGAAATCCAGCGCGCGCGCTTCGGCCTTCTTCGGCAGGGTCGCGAGATCGGGTCTTGGAGCCTTGCTAACCATGGGTCACCACTTGAGGTTGCGCCGCAGGCGATAGCGAAGCCAGATCGCGATCGCATTCATGAGCAGGGTCATGCCGACCAGCACCAGGGCCGCGGCCGACGCGTTCTGCTGGAACTCCACTTCGGGACGCGAGGTCCAGTTGAAGATCTGGATCGGCATCGCGGTGAACGGCGAGAACAACCATTCGAACGAGACGAAGGGCGGTTCGCCGGTCAGCGGCGCCGGCGGCAGGAAGGCGATGAAGGTGACCGCGCCGATGGTCACGATCGGCGCGGTTTCGCCGATCGCACGCGACAAGCCGATGATCACGCCGGTCAGGATGCCGGGCATCGAATACGGCAACACGTGGTGGCGCACCATCTGCCAGCGAGTGGCACCGAGCGCGTAGGCCGCCTCGCGGATCATGCCCGGCACCGCGCGTATCGATTCGCGGGTCGCCACGATCACGATCGGCAGGATCAGCAGGCCCAGCGTCATGCCCGCGGTCAGCACCGAGGCGCCGAGTCCGAAGACATGCACGAACATGCCCAGCGCGAGCAGGCCGTAGACGATCGACGGCACGCCGGCGAGGTTGTTGATGTTGATCTCGATGATCGCGGTGAAGCGATTGCGCGGCGCGTACTCTTCGAGATACAGCCCCGAGGCGACGCCGATCGGCACCGCCACCGCGGCGGTCACGATCATCAGCAGGAAGGTTCCCACCCACGCGGCGAGGATCCCGGCCTGACCCGCGCGGCGCGAAGCGAAGTTGGTGAAGAAGTCGGCGGTGAGTCGCGACGAGCCATCGATCCACATGTCGACGAACAGCGCCACGAATGTCACGAAGCACAGGGTCAATGCGGCGAAGCCCAGCACCGCGAAGGCCAGATCGCGGCGCTTCTGCCGCACGATCATGCTGCGCACTTGGGCCAGGTCCCGGGTTGGCGCGCTGCTCACGTCAGTAGACCTCGCGGAAGCGGCGCTTGAGCCAGAAGCCGGCGAGGTTGAACACCAGCGTGATCAGGAACAGCGTGAGGCCGGCGGCGAAGATCGTCTGGTAGCCGACGCTGCCGTGCGGCAAGTCGCCCTTGGCCACCTGCACGATGAAGGCGGTGATGGTTGCGGCCGGCTCGGTCGGGTTGATGGTCAGGTTCGGCTGCATGCCGGCGGCCACCGCCACGATCATGGTCTCGCCCACCGCGCGCGATATGCCGAGGATGTAGGCCGCCGCGATACCGGAGAATGCCGCCGGAACCACCACATGCAATGCGGTCTGCAAGCGCGTGGCGCCCATTGCATAGGACCCCTCGCGCAGCGACATCGGCACCGCGCGCATCGCGTCTTCGCTGATCGAGCTGATGTAGGGCACGATCATGATGCCCATCACCAGGCCCGCCGACAGCAGGTTGAAGCCCGGCAGCCCCGGGATGAACTGCTGCAGTATCGGGGTCAGGAAGAACAGCGCGAAGTAGCCGTAGATGATGGTCGGGATGCCGGCCAGCAGTTCCAGCACCGGTTTCCAGATCTCGCGAACGCGATCGCTGGCGAACTCGGACAGGTAGATCGCGATCACCGTGCCCAGCGGAATCGCGACCAGCAGTGCGATCAGCGAACTGGTGAAAGTGCCCGACAGCAACACGATGATGCCGAAATGCGGATCGGAGAACAGCGGGGTCCACTGGTCGTCGGTCAGGAAATCCCACAGCGGTACCGCCGCGAAGAAGCTCAGCGATTCCTTGACCAGGATGAACACGATGCCGAGCGTGGTGGCGACGGCGACCAGCGCTGCGGCGAGCAGGAACCACTCGATGATGCGCTCGTTGGCATGCCGCAACTTGCTGTAGGCGAGTCGACCCGCACCGGCGGTGCGGTTGATGTCCTGCGGAATGCTCGCCACGCCTGTCCCCTGTTGATGCGCACCGCGTCGCCCGCCACGCACGACGCTGTCGATGTTGCCCGGTTTCCGTTACAACGCCGCTTCGCGCGCGAGCAGGTCTTCGATGGTGATCGCGGTGGCCGGTTCGCCGGCGAACACGGTGCCCATCTTGCCGTCGTCGAGGTGCTTTCGCACGATCGCGTAGGCGCTCTCGGGCAACGGCACGAAGCCGACCTCGCCGACCAGGACCGACGCATTGTCGAGATAGTAGTTCAACAGGTTCTTGATCTCCGGCCGCGCCCAGGCCTTCTCGCTGACATACACGAACAGCGGTCGCGCGAGCGGCATGTAGGTGCCATCGATCACCGTCTCCGGCGTGGGCAGAACCGCTGCTGAATCGGGCGTGGCCTTGATCGCGAGGGCCTTGAGCTTGCCGCGGTTCTCGTCGTAGTAGGCATAACCGAAGTAGCCGATCGATTGCACGTCCTGCGACACGCCCTGCACCAGCGTGTTGTCGTCTTCCGAAGCGGTGAAGTCGCCTCGGCTGGACTTGGCCTTGCCGACCACCGCTTCGGTGAAGTAGTCGAAGGTGCCGGAGTCGGAACCGGCGCCGTAAAGCTTCAGCTCGGCGTCCTGGAATGCGGGGTTGACCTGATTCCAGCGCATGATCGTGCCCTGCGCCTCCGGCGCCCACATGGTGCGCAGATCGGCGATCGAAATGCTGTCGAGTGGATTGTCCGGGTGAACGACCACAGTCAGCGCATCGTAAGCGATCGGAATCTCGAAGTAGCGCACGCCCGCAGCAGCGCAAGCTTCCATCTCGGCCTTCTGGATCGGGCGCGATGCGTTGGCGATATCCAGTTCGCCGCGACAGAACTTCTTGAAACCGCCACCGGTGCCGGACACCCCGACCGTGACCTTGACCTTGCCCTGGTTGGCAGTCTGGAAATCTTCGGCGACCGCCTCGGTGATCGGATAAACGGTGCTCGATCCATCGATCTGGATCATGCCGCCGGCGCTTGCCGAGGACGGCGTGGCCGAGACTGACGGCGCGGATTCCTTGCCGCCGCATGCGGACAGCAGCAACATGGCAGCGGCTATGGACGCCGCCAGCGCGCTTCGGATCGGTACGGTCACGGGAGGCTCCTGCGGCGGTCAAACGAGACGCGCGCAGTATGTGACCGCAAGATTGCATCAATGTGACGAACCATCCCACGCCCCGGAAACATTGAACTTATCTCTTCTGTTCAGCCACTTGCGCGGCTTTCCAGAATGCAAGCCCAAGCCCCTCCAGCGCGCCGGCTGCGCTGTAAGAAATCCTGCTGCGAATCGGTCCTAAGCTCTGGATCGCGAGGCCGGGGCGCTTGATTGCTGCGCTGCGACGGCCGTAGCGTAACCACCCCCGCCGCCGGCGAGGGTCCGTCCGACCTGCAATTCCTACCGTGGAGATCAATATGTCGAACAAGATCAGCACCCGTCTCACCCTGGCCATCGGCGCCGCGCTGCTTGGATCGGTGGCTGTGGCCCAGGCCGGCAACTCGTTCCAGCTCACCGATCTGGGCCCGGGCTACATGGTGGCCGACGAGACCAAGCCGGAAGGCAAGTGTGGCGAAGGCAAGTGTGGTGGCGACAAGGCGAAGGAAGGCTCGTGCGGTGGCGACAAGGCGAAGGAAGGCTCGTGCGGTGGCGACAAGGCGAAGGAAGGTTCCTGCGGCGGCGACAAGGCCAAGGAAGGTTCCTGCGGCGGCGACAAGGCGAAGGAAAAGTCCTGCGGCGGCACGATCTGAAATTGAAGCACACACCGGCATCATGATGCGCGCGACACCGCCATCCGGGGCCGGTCTCGGTCTCCGGCGGGCCCTGCTGGGCCCGCTGGAGTCCGCTCCCGGCGGAGCGGTCGACTTCTTCGAAATCGCCCCGGAGAACTGGATCGGCGTCGGCGGCCGGCTCGGCAAACGCCTGCGTGCGCTGACCGAAGCGCATGCCTTCGTCTGCCACGGGCTGTCGCTGTCGCTGGGTGGTCCGTCGCCGCTGGACGAGACTTTCCTGCAGCGCCTGCGTCGGTTCCTCGACCTGCACGGCATCACGATCTATACCGAACATCTGTCGGCCTGTTCCGACGACGCGCATCTGTACGATCTGATGCCGATTCCGTTCACCGCCGACGCGGTGCAGCACTGCGCAGCGCGCATCCGCCGCACGCAGGACATCCTCGGCCGCCGGATCGCGATCGAAAACGTCTCGTACTACACGCCGCTGGCCAGCGAAATGAGCGAGCTGGAATTCACCAACGCGGTGCTGGCCGAAGCCGATTGCGACCTGCTGCTCGACGTCAACAACATCCACGTCAACAGCATCAACCATCGTTACGACCCGCTGGTTTTCCTGCGCGGTCTGCCTGCCGCCCGCGTGCTGTACTGCCATGTCGCCGGCCATTACAACGAAGCCCCCGACCTGTTGGTCGATACCCACGGTGCGCCGGTCATCGACCCGGTATTCGAGCTGCTCGCGCAGGCCTACATCCATGTCGGACCAGTACCGACCTTGCTCGAACGCGACTTCAATTTCCCGCCCATGGGCGAGCTCTACGACGAACTGGCGCGGGTACGCGCCCTGCAACAGGCAGCGACCATCGACAGCGCTGCCGCGCGCGCGGGCTAGCGGCGCGTGGCCACTCGCCCGCACTTCCAGCAACTGCAGTACGCCTTCGCCGCCCACTTGCGCGACCCCGCGCAAGTGCCCGCGCCCGTGGGCCTCGAGGATCGCCGCGTCGCGATCTACCGCGAGCTGTTCTACAACAACATCGAAGGCCTGCTGTCGGGCAACTTTCCGGTCATCCGCAAGCTGACCGACGACACCCGCTGGCAGACCCTGGTGCGCGGATTCCTCGCCGAGTACCAGAGCCACACGCCGCTGTTCACCGAAATCGGTCGCGAGTTCCACCGCTTCCTCGAGCAGCGCGCAGAGTCCGGCTGCGACGACCCGGAGTTCCTGCCCGAGCTCGCGCATTACGAGTGGGTGGAAACCGCGGTGTCGCTCGACGAGGGCGATATCGAAGCGGTCGCACACGATCCCGATGGTGACGTGGTGGTCGGCGTCCCCGTGCCCTCGCCGCTGGCCTGGCCGCTCGCCTACCGCTTTCCGGTGCACCGCATCCGCGCGGACTTCCAGCCCGTGGACGCACCTGCGGACCTGACCTTCCTGATCGTGGCGCGCAATCGCCGCGACGAAGTGGCCTTCATGGCGGTCAACGCACTCTCCCTGAAGCTGCTCGAGACGCTGAAAGAAAATCCGCAGGCCACCGGTCAAGAAGCGCTGGATGGAATCGTCGCGGCGATGGATGCGACGGTTCGCGATGCAGCGATGGCGGCCGGCGCCGACATCCTGCGCGGATTCCGCGCGCGCGACGTCATCCTCGGCACGCGCGTCGACTGATCGGCAGGAGACGACGATGGTGCGTCAATCGATGGCAGGCCCGCTGCGCGCATGGGCCTGGATGACCGCGCGCCTGCAGGGCGCCGGCGAAGTGGTCCCCGCACTGATCCTGCGCCTGATCATGGGCTGGGAGTTCTGGGAATCAGGACTCGAGAAGCTCCATGGCGACAACTGGTTCGGCGACATCCAGCAGCAGTTCCCGTTCCCCTTCAACGTGGTGCCGGCGAACCTGAGCTGGTTCATCGCAACCTGGTTCGAACTGATCGGCGCGGTGCTGCTGTGGCTGGGTCTCGGCACCCGCGTGGTTGCCTTCTCGCTGCTGTTCCTGACCTTCGTCGCTACCGCCGCCGTGCACTGGCCCGACATGATCTCGATGTGGGGCGATCTGCTGAAAGGCTACGCGATCAGCGACAAGGGGTTCGGCAACTACAAGCTGCCGCTGCTGTTCAGCGTGATGCTGCTGCCGCTGATCTTCAGCGGGGCGGGCCGGATCAGCCTCGACCACTGGTTGGCCGGCCTCACGAAACCCGCTGCGGATCGGACCGCCGTGCTCGACCTGGGCAGCTGGGCGCTGGCAGCAGCGGTATTCGGACTGCCGTTCCTGATGCTGGCGCCGGTGCTGGGAGGGTCACTGCTGGTGCTGGCGCTGATCCTCGGCTTGCTTGCCCGCCGCGCGCCAACCTGAATCCACTTGCAGTTGGCCGCGGGCGCTGGCCATCGGCTATCCTGTTCGGATGGGCGCAAACAGCGACACGCCACGCATGATCGACCGCTTTCGCGGCTTCCTGCCCGTGGTGGTCGATGTCGAGACCGGCGGTTTCGACTGCGAACGTGACGCGCTGCTGGAGATCGGCGCGGTACCGGTACTGATGAACGCCGAGGGACTGGTGTATCCCGGCCCGCCGGTGTCGACCCACGTGGTGCCTTTTCCGGGCTCCAACATCGACCCGCGTGCGCTGGAGATCACCGGCATCGATCCCACCCATCCGTTCCGCGATGCGCGCGAGGAACGCGAGGCGCTCGACCTGATCTTCCAGCCGATCCGCAAGCTGATGCGCGAGACCGAATGCCAGCGCGCGATCCTGGTCGGCCATAACGCCGCATTCGACCTGGGTTTCATCAACGCAGCAATTCGCCGCACCGGCCACAAGCGCAGCCCGTTCCATCCATTCAGCGCCTTCGATACGGTGTCGCTTGCGGGCCTGGCTTTCGGTCAGACCGTGCTGTCGCGCGCGGTGATCGCGGCCGGCATGGAGTGGAACGCCGACGAGGCGCATTCGGCCGTCTACGATGCCGAGCGCACCGCGCAGCTGTTCTGCCGCATCGTCAATCGCTGGAAGTCGATGAGCGATGCCTGGGGCGGCGCGAGCGCGCTGCCGCTGAGCGCCTGACGTGCCGATCTACGAATACGTACCCGACGGCGGCGACTGCACGCGCTGTGCTGGTCGCTTCGAGGTGCTGCAGTCGCTGTCGGCCCCGCAACTGCTGGCCTGCCCCGACTGCGGCCAGCCCTGCCACCGGGTGATCTCGGCCGCCGCGGTGGTCGCGGGCGGCGCGCATCGTTTGAGCGAGAAACACGCCGACAGGCACGGCTTTACCCAATACCGCAAGGTCGGCAAGGGCAAGTACGAGAAGACCTTCGGCAAAGGGCCCGGCAGCATCGAAGGCTGAGCGGCAGCGCAGGCCCCATCCACTTTCCAAATTCCGCGTAGTGCGGCATGGTGGGAAGCTGTAATCGCGGAGAATTGCATGAGCCGACTGCTGCACGCCCTTCCCATGGTCCTCGCGCTGGCTGCCTGCGCGCCGTCAGAAGCACCGCCCGCGGCCGCGCCTGCCGCACCAGCGACGGCAATCGCGCCCGCACCTGCGCGCGCTTACGACTATCCGGTCACCCGCGCGGTCGACCAGGTCGACGATTACTTCGATACGCGGGTGTTCGATCCCTATCGCTGGATGGAGGATCTCGACGCGCCCGAGCTGGCGAGCTGGATCAGCGCGCAGAATGCGGTCACCCAGGGTTTCATCGCCGACGCGCCGGGCCGCGAGCGGATCAAGTCGCGGCTGACCGAAGTCTGGAACTACGAACGCTACGGCGTGCCGGTGGTGCGCGGCACGCGCTACTTCTATACCCGCAACGACGGCCTGCAGAACCAGGCCCCGGTATACTGGCAAGAAGGCCTCGAGGGCGAGCCCACGCTGCTGATCGATCCGAATACGCTGTCGGCCGACGGCACCATCTCATTGGCCGAATGGCAGGTCAGCGACGACGGCAAACAGATTGCGTATTCGCTATCCGACGGCGGTTCGGACTGGCGCACCATCAAGCTGCGCGACGTGGATACCGCAACCGATCTCGCCGATGAAATCCAGTGGGCCAAGTTCACCACCATCGCATGGCGCCGCGACGGCAGCGGTTTCTACTACAGCCGCTACGACGCACCCGAAGGCGAAAATGCGCTGAAGGCGGTCAACAAGTTCCAGAAACTGTACTTCCACCGCATCGGCACCGCGCAGGATCAGGACACCCTGGTCTACGAGCGCAGCGACCAGCCAGATTGGGGATTCAGCGCCGAAGTCAGCGACGACGATGCGTACCTCGTGCTGACCGTGACGAAAGGCACCGACGAGCGCAACCTGCTGTTCGCCCAGGACCTGCGCAAGCCGGATGCGCCGATGCAGGAACTGGTGTCCACCTTCGAGGCGACCCATGATTTCGCCGGCGCGGCCGACGATGTCTTTTTCGTGCGCACCGACGATGGCGCCGAGCGTGGACGGATCATTGCGATCGACCCGGCCCGGCCGGAGAAGGCGCAGTGGCGCGAGGTGGTGCCGGAAGGCGAGGCCACCCTGAGGGCGGCCAATGTGGTCAACCGCCAGTTGCTGGTGGAACGCCTGCGCGATGCGCGCAGCCAGGTCGAGGTGTACGACCTCAAAGGCAAACGGGTACGCGAGATTCCACTGCCCGGGCTCGGCACCGCCAGCGGCTTCGGCGGCAGCGCCGACTCCAGCGAGACCTTCTTCACCTATTCGAGCTTTACCACGCCGGGCACGATCTATCGTTACGACGCCAAACGTGGCGCGGCCGAGCCGTTCCGCGCGCCGAAGACCGCCTTCGATGCCGATGCCTTCGAGACCCGGCAGGTGTTCTACACCAGCAAGGACGGCACCCGCATTCCGATGTTCATCACCGCGCGACGCGATGTGGTGCTCGACGGCAGCAACCCCACGATCCTGTACGGCTACGGTGGCTTCAACATCCCGGTCACGCCGACCTTCAATGCATCCACCATCGCATGGCTGGAGATGGGCGGCGTGTATGCGGTGGCCAACCTGCGCGGCGGCGGCGAGTACGGACGCGCGTGGCATCTGGCTGGCACCCGCACGCAGAAGCAGAACGTGTTCGACGATTTCGCAGCCGCCGCCGAATACCTGATCGCCGAAAAGTGGACCAGCGCACCGAAGCTCGCCATCAGCGGTCGCTCCAACGGCGGCCTGCTGGTCGCGGCCACCATGCTGCAGCGCCCCGAACTGTTCGGCGCCGCGCTGCCCGCGGTCGGCGTACTCGACATGCTGCGCTTCCGCGAATTCACCATCGGCTGGGCGTGGGAGTCCGATTTCGGTTCGGTGCAGGATGCCGAAGAGTTCAAGGCCCTGCATGCGTACTCGCCGCTGCACAACATCCGCCCCGGCATCGAGTATCCGCCGACGCTGATCACCACTGCCGATCGCGATGATCGGGTGTTCCCGGCGCACAGCTTCAAGTTCGCTGCGGCGCTGCAGGCAGCGTATGCAGGCGAGCGGCCGATGCTGATTCGGGTGGAGACCCGGGCCGGGCATGGTGCGGGCAAGCCAACCAGCAAGATCATCGAGGAGCGCGCGGATGAGTATGCGTTTTTGGTGAAGACGTTGGGGATTGATGGTCCGCTGGTCAGCGGGGAGTGATGGGTTGATCCGCTGAAGTGTTGCTGCGCTCTTGTGGGCCGTAGCTGCTCTCGCGCTCCTTCAGAGCCGAGTGCGTGTTTGCTGCCGCAAGCGACAAAGCGGTTTCGTGCCGCCGGCGTTGATCGCTTTTGCTCTTGCTCTTCAGAGCCGAGCGCCTGTTTGCTGCCGCAAGGAACAAAGCGGTTTCGTGCCGCTGCCGCGGCCCGCCTTACTTCTCTTTGCTTGTGCCAGTGCTGTCCGGCTAATCCTTGAACAAAATCAACTGGTTAGCGTTCAGCTCATCCGAAAGCTGCGTGGCTGCATTCGAAAACATCGTGTTTATAGGTGTTTTCTCGAACAGCGTCACGCTGAGAATCTGTAGAAGGTCGTGCAGCGACGCGGTGCTCGCCAATCGCTTCTTGAGGATGGCCACGAGCACGTAAATGGTCACCGCGATCCACACCTGGGTCTTCACCGCGTTGGGCGATCGGCCGTAGAAATTCTTGATGCGCAGGTGTTGCTTGATCCACTTGAAGAACGTCTCGATCTGCCAGCGCTGTCGGTACAGCATGCCGATCGATGCCGCCGACAGCTGGAACTGATTGGTCAGCAACACGATTGACCTGCCGCTGTGCGGGTCGCGCAATCGCAGCCGCCGCAACGGTATCGGATAGTCGGCGCGCGCCACATCACGCGAGAGCACCACCGTCTGATCGCAGACGGTCAGCGTGCGATCCTCGACGGGATGCGAGCATCGTCGTCGCACACGGAGATTCTTCTTCGCGCGCATCAGGAAGTGTGCGCCACAGGTGTGCAGTCGATACAGCCGCTCGAAGTCGAGATACCCTCGGTCCATCACGTAGAACGCGCCCGGTTCGATGGGGATCTGGTCGAGCAGATGCACATCATGCTGTCTGGAAGGGGAAAACGTGATGATTGTCGGTAACGCGCCGCGCAGGTCCAGGACAGTGTGCAGCTTGATGCCGCCGCAGTCGGCGTGCATCGCAGGTGCCCACGGGAACAGGTTCAGCGACAACTCGATGGTGGTCGAATCGAGCGCGTAGCTGACTTGATTGAGTTCTTCGCCGAGCGACTCATCGGCATACAGGCGTCGCGCGGTTGCGATCAATGCTTGTGCGAACTCAGCGAAGATTCGCCAGTCGCGCGACTCATTGGCATCGGCCAAAGTACTACGGCAGACGTCGCCACGCAGACCGAGGTGGTAGCACTTGGAGCGATGCGCGCCGAGACTGACCTCGATATCACGCAGGCTGTCTCGCGCAGTCAGCTGCGCGAACGCCATGCACAGGAACTGATCCGAACACGAGAAGCACTTGACGTATCGGTTGCCGTCGTACTTGCGCACGAGGCGGCGGAAGGTGTGCCACGGCAGGTGCTGCATGAGTTGCGAGAACACGAACAGACCCTGATGCATGACGGCGCTCCCCGGCTGCGAAAACGCCAGAATGACGCGAACGACGTTGAAATCGGTGACACCCCCTTCTTGGCTGAAAAGCCACTGCCATCAATGTCCTACGGCACACCGCGTCGACTTTCCCCGGACAGCACTGGCACAAGCAAAGAGAAGTAAGGCGGGCCGCGGCAGCGGCACGAAACCGCTTTGTTCCTTGCGGCAGCAAACAAGCGCTCGGCTCTGAAAACATCGCAAGCGCGACCGCCCCCAACCACGCTGCTAAACTGCGAAACCAACAACGGCCCACCGGCCCAAGGCCGAACCCCTCCAATGGAAAAAACCTTCGACCCCCGCCTCATCGAGTCGAAGTGGTACCCGCAATGGGAAGCCGCCGGCCAGTTCACACCCAAAGGCGATGGCGAACCCTACTGCATCCTGCTGCCGCCGCCGAACGTCACCGGCACGCTGCACATGGGGCATGCGTTCCAGCAGACCATCATGGACACGCTGACGCGCTACCACCGCATGCGCGGGTTTCGCACGCTGTGGCAGGGCGGGACCGATCACGCCGGTATCGCGACGCAGAAAATCGTCGAGAACCAGCTGGCCGCGATGGGCCAGACGCGGCATGACCTCGGGCGCGAGGCGTTCGTCGATCGGGTCTGGTTATGGAAGGAGCAGTCGGGGTCCACCATCACCAACCAGATGCGTCGGCTCGGTGCCTCGGTCGACTGGTCGCGCGAGCGCTTCACGATGGACGAGGGGCTGTCGGCGGCGGTGCGGCGCGTGTTCATCGCGTGGTATCGCGATGGATTGATCTATCGCGGCAAGCGGCTGGTGCACTGGGATCCGGTGCTGCAGACGGCGGTGTCCGATCTGGAGGTCAACAACGAGGAGCGCGACGGCTCGCTGTGGTCGATCCGCTATCCCGCGGCCGATGGTGGTGAGGGACTGGTGGTCGCGACCACGCGACCGGAGACGATGCTCGGCGATGTCGCGGTCGCGGTGCATCCGGACGACGAGCGCTACGCGCACCTGGTCGGCAAACACGTCGCGCTGCCGTTGAGCGGACGCACGATTCCGGTGATCGGCGACAGCTATGTCGAGCGCGAGTTCGGCACCGGTGCGGTGAAGATCACCCCGGCGCACGACTTCAACGACTGGCTGGTCGGCGCGCGCCATGGGCTCACGCCGATCAGCATCTTCACCCTCGATGCGAAGTGCAATGAGCACACGCCCGAGCGCTACCGTGGCCTCGATCGCTTCGAGGCGCGCAAGCGCGTGCTGGCCGATCTGGAATCCCAGGGCCTGCTGGTCGAGACCAGGAAGCACAAGCTGCAGGTGCCGATCAGCCAGCGCAGCGATGCGGTGATCGAGCCGATGCTGACCGACCAGTGGTTCCTGGATCTCACCCGCGACACGCTCGACGACGGGCGCCCGGGCGGCAAGCGCGCGATCACCGAACCCGCGCTCGCCGCGGTGCGCGAGGGCCACGTGCAGTTCGTGCCCGAGAACTGGACGACCACGTACAACCAGTGGCTGGAGAACATCCAGGACTGGTGCATCAGCCGCCAGCTCTGGTGGGGCCACCAGATTCCGGCGTGGTACGACGAAGCCGGCAACCACTTCGTCGGCGACAGCGAAGCCGAGGCGATCGACTGGTCGATCAAGCATCGTGGACTCGCGGCCAGCGGCAAGCTCAGCCGCGATCCCGACGTGCTCGACACCTGGTTCTCGTCGGCGCTGTGGCCGTTTTCGACCATGGGCTGGCCCGGCGATACCGCGGAGCGAGCGCACGAGTGGCGCTCGTTCCAGCAGTTCCTGCCATCCGCAGTTCTGGTCACCGGCTTCGACATCATCTTCTTCTGGGTCGCGCGCATGATCATGGCCACGACCTATTTCGTGGGCCGCAATTCCGACGGCAGCTTCGAACCATCGCGTGCAGCGCTTGCGCAACGGGTGCCATTCCGCACCGTCTACATCAATGCCATCGTGCGCGACGCCGAAGGCCAGAAGATGTCCAAGTCCAAGGGCAATACCATCGATCCGCTGGACCTGATCGACGGCATCGGGCTCGACGAGCTGGTCGCCAAGTCGACCGCGACCCTGTTGATCCCGCAGGTGCGCGAGAAGGTCGAAAAGCGCATCCGCAAGGAATACCCCGAGGGTATCCAGCCGGTCGGCGCCGACGCGATGCGCTTCACCTTCGCCGCACTCGGCACCTACGGGCGCACGATCAACTTCGACCTCAAGCGCTGCGAGGGCTACAAGAACTTCTGCAACAAGCTGTGGAACGCCGCGCGCTTCGCGCTGATGAACACCGAGGGATTCTCCGTTGCATCCGCTACTTCAGAGTCCGGACCGGGCCCGCTCGCCCCGCCCGCGCGCACCGAAGCCGAACGCTGGATCCTGACCCGGCTGCACCACACGCTGGTCGAAGTCCAGGCGCAGTTTGCGATCTACCGTTTCGACCTGGTCGCGCAAGCGCTGTACGAATTCACCTGGAACACCTACTGCGACTGGTTCCTCGAACTGGCCAAGCCCGCATTGCAGGGCGACGACGCAGCCGCTGCGGACTCGACCCGCCACACGCTGCTGTACGTGCTCGAAGCCGTGTTGCGGGCGCTGCATCCGGTCATCCCGTTCATCACCGAGGAGATCTGGCACGAGGTCGCGCCCAAGCTCGGCATCAGCGGTGCCTTCATCGCCGATTCGCGCTACCCGGTGGCCGCGGATTTCACGGTGGACGATGCCGCCGATGCCGAAGCCGAATGGCTGAAGTCGGTCATCGGCCAGCTGCGTCGCGTGCGCAGCGAGATGAACATCGCGCCGGGCAAGACCGTTCCGTTGCTGCTGGTCGGCGGCAACGCCGGCGACCACGAACGCGTACGCAAGTTCGCCGGCCAGATCGGCTTCCTCGCGCGCACCGAATCGCTGCGCTGGCTGCAAGCCGGCGAAGCCGAACCCGCGGCAGCAGCGAGCGTGGTCGGCGAGCTCAAACTGCTGATTCCCCTGGCAGGCCTGATCGACCTCGGTGCCGAACGGCAGCGGCTTGCGAAGGAGATCACGCGACTGGAAGGCGAGATCGGCAAGTGCGAGGGCAAGCTCGGCAACGCGAACTTCGTCGCCAATGCGCCACCTGCGGTGGTCGAGCAGGAACAGCAGCGCATCGCGGAATTCTCGACCACGCTTGCCAGCTTGCGCGAGCAGCAGGAGCGGCTGCAGGCGATGGCGTGATCGAAATCCGCGCGGTGCGCCCAGCGCGATGTGCGCGAGCTACTCTTCCTTGAGCAGCTCCAGCGCGAGCACCAGCGCATCCTCGCGGCCCTTCTTCGCCGGGTAGTAGTTCGGTCGCCGCCCGATCTCGTTGAACCCCATGTCGTCATACAGCGCGATCGCGCGCGGGTTCGACGGCCGCACCTCGAGGAAT
>JANOEA010000007.1:0-6844 GCA_031412975.1 Pseudomonadota bacterium
GTCACCGACCGCTTCGTCAATGCCGATGAATCGAACGACCAGCGCGAGCAGGGTGGGGAGCACCCGAGTTTCGACATTCCGCTGCGCGGCAGCGATGGTCGGATACTGGTCGGCCCCGATGGCACCAGCGACAACATCGGCTATCTCGGCGGCGACTTCAAGGGCGTGCTCGACAACGCCGACTACATCCGCGAGATGGGCTTCAGCGCGATCTGGATCACGCCGATCGTCGAGAATCCCGACCAGGCATTCACCGGCGGCGATCAACCGACCCGCGACAGCTTCCTGACCGATCGCGGCAAGTCCGCGTACCACGGATATTGGGGCATCAACTTCTACAAGGTCGACGAACACTTGCCGAGCGATGGCCTGGAGTTCGCCGACCTCACTGCCGCCCTGCGCGAGAAGAACCTCAAGCTGGTGCTCGACATCGTCGCCAACCACGGCTCGCCCGCATACACGATGCCGGTCGCGCAGCCGCAGTTCGGGCAACTGTTCGACGCCGAGGGCAAACTGATCGCCGATCACGGCAACCTGCCGCCGGAGCAACTCGACCCGCAGGGTAATCCATTGCACGCGTTCTACCGCGCCAAGTCGGACCTTGCGCAGCTCGGCGACTTCGACTACGACAACCCCGCAGTGATGGACTACCTGGTCGGCGCCTACCTGCAATGGATCGAACAAGGTGCGGCCGCATTCCGGGTCGACACCATGCGCCACATGCCGCTGTCGTTCTGGAAGCGCTTCAACGACCGCATCCGCGCCGAGCATCCGGGTTTCTTCATGTTCGGCGAGGTATTCGAGTACGAGGCGAACAAGCTCGCGCCGTACACCTTGCCGCAGAACGGCGGCACCTCGGTGCTCGACTTCCCGCTCAAGCAGGAAATGGCCAAGGTGTTCGGCCGAACGGGTGCAGATTTTTCGCTGCTCGATTCCGCGCTGTACCTCGACCGCGGGCCGTACGCCAATCCCTACGATCTGATGACCTTCTACGACAACCACGACATGGCGCGGCTGGATGCGACCGACGAAGGATTCATCGACGCGCATCACTGGCTGTTCACCGCGCGCGGGATCCCGGTGATCTACTACGGCTCCGAAGTCGGCTTCATGCGCGGACTGGCCGAACACCAGGGCAATCGCAACTACTTCGGGCAGGAGCGCGTGGATGCCGCGCGCGCGCATCCGATCCGGCAGGCACTCACGCGCATCGCGGCAGTGCGCGCGGCCTCACCCGCGCTGCAGCGGGGCATCCAGGTGAACCTCGAACTGGCCGGCGACCGCGCGGCGTTCCTTCGGATCTACCAGCGCGAGGGCACCGCGCAGACCGCGCTGGTGCTGCTCAACAAGGGCGACCAGCCGGCGTCGTTCACGCTGTCGAAGCTGCTGCAGGCGGGGCGCTGGACACCCGCGCTGGGCGGCGAGCCGATCGATCTCGTCGACGGCGGTGCGCTGCGCGCGACCGTTGCTGCGCACGGAGCGCAAGTGTTCCTGCTGGATGCGCCGATCGCGCAAGCGGCGCTGCAGGCGAAGCTCGAGCGGGCGATGGCGATCCGCTGAGCCGGGGCGCCCCTGCGCGGGACTTGCCCAAAGGCTGCCGGGTTGGGATCAGCCGCGCGGACGGACGATTGTGGCGATCGGAGCGGCTGTCGCCACGTCCTGGCGAATCGCGACCCGCTTGCCGCGCAGGGCCACCGCTTTCTGCTCGCCACGCGCGGCTCGCATGCAGGCCGCAGGCGATGGTCCGGCACCGCACGAGCGACGCACCACGATGCGCGCGGGCAACAAGGTGCTGCTGGCCTGCTCGCCGCGGATCTGCTGCAGCAGGTTCTCCACCAGCAGCTCGCCCGCGCGCTTGGTGTCCTGTATCACCGTGGTCAATGGCGGATTGCTGAAGCTGGCCATCGGGATGTCGTCGAAGCCGGCGACGGCGACCTCGCCCGGCACATCGATCCCGCGTTCGGACAACGCACGCATCGCGCCGATCGCCATCAGGTCGGTGACGGCGAACACCGCGTCGAAGCGAGTGCCGCGGTCGAGTGCTTCGCACATCGCGCGATAGCCGACGACTTCGGTCGAGTCGGTCGCGTCGATCTGCAGGCGTGCATCGACCGCCACGCCCGCGGCCCGATGCGCCTGCAGATAGCCGCGATGGCGATCGTGGAACTCCGGGCAGCGCGGCGACACATCGCCGACGAACGCGATCCGGCGGCGACCCTGCGCGAGCAGGTGCGCGGTCATCGCCACGCCGCCCTGCAGGTTGTCGCAGCCGATCGAGACGCCGGGCTGGCCGTCGACCATCGCACCCCATCGCACGAAGTGGGTGCCTTGTTCGACCAGGCGCTCGAAGTTGTGTTTGGTGGCGAGGTAGTCGCCGTAGCCGAGCAGGATCAGTCCATCGGCCTTGTGGCTGTCCTGGTAGTCGGCGTGCCAGTCGTCCGACAGTTGCTGGAACGACACCAGCAGGTCGTAGCCCTGCCGCGCGCACGCGCGCGTGATCGAGCCGAGCATCGACAGGAAAAACGGATTGATCAGCGAATCGTCCGAGGTCGGGTCCTCGAACAGCAGCAGTGCGAGCGTCACCGAATGCTGGCGCCGCAGGTTGGACGCGTTCTTGTCGACCTTGTAGTGCAGCTCCTTGGCGATCGCCTGCACGCGAAGGCGGGTCTCGGCGCTGACCAGCGGACTGCCGCGCAGCGCGCGCGACACCGTCGCCTGCGAGACGCCGGCGCGGTATGCGATGTCGAACGAGGTGGCCTTGCCTTTCATGCGTGTGCCGATGGGGCTCGGCGTATTCTGGCGGTGTTTCCGGATCGAACGGTAGCGGCGCGCGGCGGTCGCTCGCGCACGCGCTATCGATGCTGCGAAGCAACACGCCCCGCACGGGCGAAAAAACGCCCGAACGACGGCTGATCTGCAGCCAAACAGCGACGCGCTGCCCGCCGGATGCTGCGCTGCCGCAGTGCTCAGTCGCCGTACAGATTGGCGCATCCCGCGGCCAACGCCCCGATCGCCGCCCAATCGCCGCTGTTGACCAATGCCGCAGGCGCCATCCACGAACCACCGACCGTGATCACGTTGGGCTGGGCGAGGTACTGTCCGGCCGACGAGGCGTCGATGCCGCCGGTCGGGCAGAAGCGCACGTCGCCGAAGGGACCCGCAAACGACTTCAGCGCACCGATGCCGCCCGCATAGGCGGCGGGAAAGAACTTGAAGCGGCGATGCCCATGCTCGAGGCCGATCATCAGTTCGCTGGCGCTGGCGATCGCCGGGATGAACGGAATCGGCGCATCGCTCGCCGCCGCGTAAAGGCGCGAAGTGCATCCCGGTGCAATGGCGAACGCGGCGCCGGCAGCCACCACCTGGTCGAGCTGGTCGGGATCGAGCACGGTGCCCGCGCCGATGATCGCATCGGGCAGTTCGCGCACCAGCAGCGCGATCGCCTGCACCGCGATCGCACTGCGCAGCGTGATCTCGAGCACCGGCAGTCCATTGTCGAACAACGCCCGTGCGAGCGGCACTGCATCGGCGATGCGCTCGATCGCGAGCACCGGCAGCACCGGTGCGCGGCACAGGATCGCATCGACTGCGTTGCTGCGGCTCTCGATCGTCCAGCGGCTCATGGATCTGACTCCTTATCGGACTTGACGCAGTGCGACGGCCGCACCCAGCAGTCCCGGCATCGGGTGGGTGATCACGTGGATCGCGACCTGCTCGAGGTGCGCCGCGAAGCGACCCTTGGCGAGGAAGCGTTCGCGGAATGCACTGGCGCGCAGGAACGGAATGAAGCGTGGCACGATGCCGCCGGCGATCACCAGCGTGCGCGCACCGTGGAGCAGCGCGGTGTCGCCGGCGACGCTGCCGAGCACCGCGCAAAATCGCGCGAGCGCGCGGCGCGCGATCACGTCGTGGCCATCCAGTGCGGCGGCCACGATCTGGGCGGGATCGCGAAGCGTCGCTTGCAGCCGGTCTGGCGACGCCGAAGACGTGCCAGCGGCCAGCACCGCATCCACGTGCGAAAGGCCCTCGCCACTGAGGATGCGCTCGGTCGAGGTGCGCCCGAAGCGTGCGTCGAGCCAGCGCGCGATGTGCAACTCTTCCTCGTCGAGCGGCGCAAAGCTCACGTGGCCACCCTCGGTTTCGACCGCCTGCCAGCCGCGCTCGCGATCGCCGACCAGCAGCCCCACGCCGAGACCGGTTCCCGGCCCGATCACGCTGACCGGACCGATCAGGTCGGCATGCGGATCGCCGTGCAGCGTTTCGCGATCGCCTGCGGTCAATTCGGGCACCGCGTGCGCGATCGCGGCGAAATCATTGAGCATCTGCAGTCGTTGCAGGCCGAGGCAACGCTGCAATTCGCTCACGCTGAACGACCACGCGCGGTTGGTCAGCCGGATCTCATCCGCACCGACTGGACTGGCCACAGCAAGCGCGGCGCGCTGGGGCCGTGCGCCGACCCGCGCGAGGTAGTGCTCGGCCACGTGCTGCAAACTCGCGAACTGCGCGTTCGGAAACGCCTGCTGCTCGCGCAGGACCACCCGCGGCTGGCCGGGGTCGGTCAGCGCGAAGCGGGAATTGGTGCCGCCGATGTCGGCGACGAGATCAAGGTGATGGGCGCTCATGCATGGTCACCAGTGCAGATGGCCAAGGTTATCGCGGCGCGTACCCCTCTCCCCAACCCCTCTCCCGCAAGGGGAGAGGGGCTCAATCCGCGCACTTCGGCAACCCCGCGCCGCGATCGGCCACACGAGAAAGCCCCTCTCCCCTGGTGGGAGAGGGGTTGGGGAGAGGGGCAGGCTGGAGTCAACCTCCCACCCACAACGCACTGGCCCCTTCCTCGGCCGAACCCGCATGCGCGCGCATCAGCCCGAACAGCTCGCGACCCACGCCGAACTGGTTGCCGGACAAGTCCAGCGGGGCAGGCGTGCGCGCGGCCCATTCGGCTGGATCGACCAACGCTTCCAGCCTGCCGCTGTCCGCGCAGATCAACACCACGTCGCCATCGCGGAGCTTCGCGATCGCGCCACCGCAGATGGCCTCGGGCACCACATGGATCGCCGCGAGCACCTTGCCCGAAGCACCCGACATGCGGCCATCGGTGAGCAGCGCCACGCGCTGGCCGCGGTCGAGCAGCACCGACAGCGTCGGCGTGAGTTTGTGAAACTCCGGCATGCCGTTCGCGCGCGGCCCCTGCCCGCGCACCACCGCGACGAAGTCGCCGCTGAGCGTGCCGGCCTTGAACGCGTCGAGCACGGCGTCCTGCGAGTCGAAGATGCGCGCCGGTGCCTGGATGCGCCGATGTTCCGCGGCGACCGCCGACACCTTGACGATCGCGCGGCCGAGGTTGCCATGCAGGCAGCGCAGCCCGCCTTCGCGATCGAACGGCTCGCGCACGCCGCGCAGCACGCTGGTATCGCCGGATGCGGTCGGCGGATCGCGCCAGCGCAGCTGCAGATCATCCAGCCACGGCTCCTGCGCCTGCGCGGTCAGATCGCCGCCGTGCACGCAGCGGATGTCCGGATGCAGCAGACCGGCAGCCAGCAGCTCGCGGATCACCAAGCCGAGGCCGCCGGCCGCGTGGAAGTGGTTCACGTCGGCGCCGCCGTTGGGATACATGCGCGCGAGCAGTGGCGTCGCGCGCGACAGTTCATCCAGATCGTTCCAGTCGATCAGCAGGCCGGCCGCGCGCGCAATCGCGACCAGATGGATCGCATGGTTGGTCGAGCCTCCGGTCGCGGCCAGGCCGACCATCGCGTTGACCATTGCCTTCTCGTCGACGGTGCGGCCGATCGGCGTGTAGGCATCGCCCTGGCTGGTGATCGCGCACGCGCGCTCGGCCGCAGCCACGGTCAGCGCATCGCGCAGCAAGGTGCCCGGATTGATGAACGCGGTGCCGGGCATGTGCAGGCCCATCACCTCGAGCAGCATCTGGTTGGAGTTCGCGGTGCCGTAGAAGGTGCAGGTGCCGGGCGAGTGATAGGACGCCGCTTCCGCCGCGAGCAGCTCGTCGCGACCCGCCTTGCCCTCGGCGAAAGCCTGCCGCACGCGCGCCTTCTCGTTGTTCGGCAGGCCCGGCGTCATCGGTCCGGCCGGTACCAGGATCACCGGCAGGTGGCCGAAACCCAGCGCGCCGATCAGCAGTCCCGGCACGATCTTGTCGCACACGCCCAGCAGCAGTGCTGCATCGAACATCTCGTGCGAGAGCGATACCGCGGTGGCCAGTGCGATGGTGTCGCGTGAGAACAGCGACAGCTCCATCCCGATGCGACCCTGGGTCACGCCATCGCACATCGCGGGCACGCCGCCGGCGACCTGCGCGGTGCAGCCGCGGTTGCGCGCGGCCATCTTGATCAGTTCGGGATAGTTCTGCAGCGGCTGGTGCGCCGACAGCATGTCGTTGTACGCGGTCACGATGCCGATGTTGGGCGCGCGCTGCGCGCGCAGCGGTGCCTTGTCGTCGCCGGCCGCGGCGAAACCGTGCGCAAGATTGCCGCAGCTCAGGCGCGCTCGCGCGGCACCCTGTTCGCGTGCCGCGTCGATTCGTGCCAGGTACGCAGCGCGCAGCACGCGGCTGCGCTCGGCGATGCGGGTGGTGACGCGTTCGACGACGGGATCGAGGCTCATCAGGGGCTCCAGTGGACTTCGACCATCGCACCGGGTGCGTGCAGCAGCGCGGCGACCGGCAAGCGCGTCGCATCGGCATCCAGCTGCGCACGCCCCAATACCGCGCGCTTGTCGAGCCCGGTGATCGCGAGCAGCACCAGGCGGCTGCGCAGCATGCGCGACAACGTGAGGCTTATTCGCGGAAATGGACCTGCGCTCGGCATCGGGTCGGGCTGGATCG
>JANOEA010000008.1:0-5929 GCA_031412975.1 Pseudomonadota bacterium
CCGCGATAGCGCGAGCACCGCGCGGTCGCGGCGCAGGAAGCCACCGGGCAGCGGCCGCAGCGGCGGCGGCAGGCCGACTTCGCGCGCGGCCTCTTCGAGGATCAGCGCGTTCGACAAGCCGTAGCGTTCGAGCAGGTACACGACCGGCACTTCGGCGCGCGCAAGCGCGGGGTCGGGCGCCTCCGGTTCGATCTTGATCCGCAGCCACGGACGCAGCGCGCGCGCGGCAACCCGGTACAGCCAGGGTGCGCGACTGGTATCGGGCGGGGTCATGTCGGCAGGTGCGACGGCCATCGACTGTCGTCGGTTGGCGTCGATGCTCAGCCTGCTCTCGCGAAGGACCGGTCGCGTGAGGGCGCGCGCCGGGCTGCGACGACAGTCGATGACGGCATGGGAATCGTCCTGGGCGGGAAAGGAGCGGAGGACTGTAGGCGCCGGACTGCGCGACTGGCAAGCGGCGAACGTCGATCTGCCCGAGCGCGGCAGCATACGGTAACGCTGGCCCGCCACCCATGTGCCGTCGTTTGAGGTGGCGCGTGGCCGCGCCTGCGCCGAAGTCCGTTGGCCTCCGAGTGTCACGAACCAGCGCGTATACTCGTGGCAAATGCCTGACCGGGCATCGGCCGTTGGGGGTCGCTATGCGCACTCTGGTCCGCGCCATCGTGATGCTGGTCGCGGTATTGGCGCCTCCGGCGTGGGCGGCAACCAGCGCGGATGCCGTAGCGCTTCGCGATCACACACTCCCGAACCTGGCGGGAATGCAGCGCATCGGTCCTGCATTGGGTGCCAAGGCCTCCGCCGGCACCGAAGTGCTGGCATTGACGGTAGTCCTGCGGCGCACCGACGAGGCGGGATTCCAGCGCCTGCTGGCAGCCCTCTACGACCCCGCATCACCGCAGTTCAGGCGCTTTCCCACGCCGCTCGAAATCGCCGACCGGTTTGGTCCGCATGCCGAGGACTTCGCGCTGGTGCATGGGTACTTCAGCGATCGGGGATTGCTGGTGCTCGACGATGCGGCTAACCGCCTGGTCCTGCAGGTTCAGGGTTCGCGTGCACAAATCGAGCAAGCGCTGGGCGTGACGATCAGCGATTACCAACTGGGCGGGCGGAAGTTCCACGCCAACGATCGCGACCCACTGTTACCACCGGCCATTGCGGACCGCGTGCAGTCGATCGGCGGCTTGAACGATCTCGCGCAGGCCACCCGCCTGAACGCCACGTTCCGGTCGCTCGATCGCTGCATGCGCAACGCCGACGGCATCTATACGCCCGATCTGCAGCTCGCATGCACGCTGACCTATGCGCTGGATGCGGCGCTATACGACATCGCTTGCGCTTTCGTGGTGGTGGCGATCCAGCTCGATCTCGGGCTCACCACCGGCGTCGGCGGCATCGTGGTCGGCGGCGCGGTGAACCGCATCACGGGCTGTCACTTCGTCTATCCCGGCGGGCCGGTACGTGCCGATCGGGGCGCCGGCCCGCAGGGCGGCCAGGCGCCGCTGCCGGGCGCCGGGCAAAAAGTCGGCCTGATCGCGTTCGACCGCTTCCTGCTCAGCGACGTCACCGGCTGGTTGTCGCTGGTCGGCTTCGAACCGGCGCAGATCAACCGCCTCAGCGAGGTCCAACTCGGCGGCGGCGCGCCGTTCGGTGCGGATCAGGACGAGGTGTTGGTCGACATCGCGCAAGTGATGTTCCTTGCGCCGGGTGCCGATGTGGTGGTCTACGACATGCCGTTCGCGCTGGGCAGCTTCCAGGCATTGTTCAACCGCATGCTGACCGATGGCGTCGATGTGGTCAGCAACAGCTGGAGTTACTGCGAGGACCAGACCACACCGGCCGATCTGTCCAGCATGGACAGCGTGCTGGCTTCGCTGGCAGCCTCGGGCGTGAGTGTGCTCAATGCCAGCGGCGATACGGGCAGCACTTGCCTCAACGGCAGTCCCAACACCATCGGCGTTCCATCGGGAAGCCCCAACGCCACCGCCGTGGGTGGCTCCAGCTACACCTGGGGCCCAACGCCACTGTATGGCACGGAGCGCTGGTGGGATGGCAGCAGCAGCAATCCGCCCACCGGCCAGGGCGGCTTCGGGGTCAGCCGCCACTTTGCGCGGCCGGCCTACCAGAACGGGTTCACCAACTCGGCCTTCCGTTCGGTGCCGGATGTGGTGGCCGCCGCCGACCCGGTTCGCAACGGCAAGCCGATCTGCCAGGCCGAGAAGGGCGGCTGCCCGTCCGGACTGTTCTATGGCGGCACCAGCGTCGCCGCGCCGCTGTGGGCGGCGATCGTCGCCGATCTCAACGCGGGCCTCGGGACCAATCTGGGCCTGCTCAATCCACAGCTTTACGCGCTCGCGGGGACGCCAGCGCTGCATGGCCCGACGCAGCTGGCCAGCGATTTCGCGCACGTCGGCCTCGGTTCGCCGAACATGGCGCAGCTTTACTTGCGCTTGAGTGGGACCACGCTCGGACCGGTCAGCGCGACACGCTCTACGGTCACCGCACTGCCTGCCGAAGTAGCCGCCGACGGCACGGCCGCAGGTTCCGTCGTGGTGCAGCTGCGCGATACGCTGGGACTGCCGGTTCCGGGCAAGACGGTGAGCCTGAGCGCCAATGGCGGCAGCAACGCGCAAGTCTCGCCGCCATCGGCCGTCACCAGCACCGACAACGGCGCGGTGAGCTTCAGCATCACCGATGCGACGGTTGAAAGCGTGACGCTGACCGCAGTCGACACCAGCGACAATTTGCCGCTGGGCAGCGTACAGATCGCGTTCGTACCGCCGCCGGCGGTGGCCGGATCGATCAACGCGTTTCCGAGCTCGGTGGTCGCCAATGGCAGCAGTTCGGCCACCATCCTGGTCCAGCTGCAGGACGCACGCGGCCTGCCTGCGCAGGGCAAGCAGGTGCTGCTGCGCGCTGGTGCATCGCACGCCACCATCAGCGGCCCGTCGCCGCCGGTCACCAATGGTTTTGGCTTGATCGAATTCACGGTGCGCAATCTGTTCGCCGAATCCGTGACTTTCACCGCGGTGGATGTCACCGACGGCAATCTCGCCGTGCCCGGTTCAGCGAGCGTGAGCTTCGTCGACTCGACCAACGCTTCGTGCGCGGTCACGCCCAGCGGCGCGCCCGGCTACGTCGTGACGCCGTTCGCCACCGGCTTCGTGGCGGAGAACTTCTTCTTCGGCAACGTGAACTGGGGCGGCTGCCCTGGCGCATCGAATCCCAGTTTCGACACCAGCGGCAATGTGGTCATCACCAACTTCCGCACCGGCGATGTGTTCCGCCTCGGTCTCGACGGGGGCGCCGCGACCTCACCGATCGCCAACGGTGGTCCGACCCTCGGCCAGCCCGTACGCACCACCGACGGCCGACTGTATGCAGCGCGTGGCGCCACCGGGAACGGGCTGGCCACCGGTGCAGTGGTCGAACTCGATCCGCTGAACGGCGCAACCCTGCGCACCGTGGCCACGAATCTGGTCTGCCCCAATGGACTGGCCGTGGACCCGATCAGCGGCGATCTGTTTTTCGCCAACCAGTGCGTCGGCGGCGGCGCTGACAACCCGTCGCTGTTCCGCCTCACCGATCCGTCGGCCACCGACCCCACCCGACCGACCGAAGTCGTGGTCTATGCCACGCTGCCGGGAGCACCGACCGGTGTGCTTGCGTTCTCGCCCGACGGCACGCTCTATGTTGCAGGCAGCTACACGCTGCCGCTGCCGCCGGTGGTGCGTGTCACGGGCACCAATGCACCGCAGCCGCCGACCGTTGCCGTGCTGCCGGGAGTCAACACGCTGTACTGGGTCAACGTCGGCGAGGTGCTGCCGGACGGGTCGGCGAAGTCGCTGATCGTGCTCAGTCCGACCGCGCCCAACCCGCTGCAACTGGTCGATATCAGCACGTCCACGCCGAGCGTCACGCCGCTGACCGTAAGCGGCATCAGCTCGGGCACCATCGGTCCTGACGGCTGTCTGTACGCCGCAGTGACCGACACCGTGTACAAGGTTTCGCCCAGCAACGGGGCATGCCGCTTCAGCGCGACCAACCCGACCCCCGCATTGGCCCTGTCGCCGCCCAGCGTGGCGCCGAATCCGCTGCAGGGCACCTTGCAAACCCTGGTCGCGCAACTGCACAACGCAACGCCGCTGCCGGGCCAGACCGTGGTCTTCCAGGCGCTGGGCGCCAATGTGGCCCTGCAGGTCGTGCCCTTCGACGCCGAGGGTCGGGCGCAGTTCAGCTACACCGGCGCGGCAGCCGGGGCCGATACGCTGTATGCGCGTACGGTCCGCGATGACGAGGTGCTGCTGTCGAATCCGGCGCGCGTGGTGTGGGCCAACGGCGACCACCCGACCGCCATCGATCTGAGCCTCGCCCCGGGCGGCGGAATCGCTGGTTCCACCAGCGCGTTGCGCGCGCGCCTGACCGATCTGTCCGGCAATCCGGCGCCACCAGTGGCAGGCGCCAGCGTGACATTCACCCTCTCGGGCCCCGCGTGCAGCGCGACCAGCGACGGCTCCGGCGCGGTCACCTGTGGCGCGGTGCTTCCTGGCGCTGGCATCTATACCCTCACCGCGACTTTCGCTGGCAGCAGCGGCCTGCTGCCCAGCAACAGCAGCCGCACCTTCTTCATCACCGCACAGGGCGACGCGGACGGCGTGTTCTCGAACGGCTTCGAATAGTCGGCGACCCTGACGTCCTTGCAGTTGGCGTCGCGCGCCGCGCGATCGCCCAAAAAAAAACTCAGATGGTCTTGCGGCCATCTGAGTGAACCGGCTGATGCCGGAGGGGGAATCGGCGCCGGGGTGGGGGACGGATGTGAACCCACCCGCCGCGACGCACGGAAAGAATAGCTTAGCGAAGTAAGCTAATGCAATACCTGAGGTATTGTGCTGTAACCTGTTGATTAGGCTACGAGATTCAGGGGCCTGATCACCACTGCCGGCCGGTACACGGCAGAACGGACCGAGATCACAGCGTGCGCAGGATAGCGGCTTGCCCCCGCAGCTGTGCAAGTGCCGCGGCGATCTGCGCCGGCGCGGCGCCCTGGGCGAGCATCCCGCGCGAGACATTCGGCAGCACCCGCCCGGCGGCCGCGCCGAAACGCCGCGCGATATCGGCCATGCTGGCGCCCTGCGCGCCGACTCCGGGCGCGAGCAGCCACGCACCGGGCATGCGCGCGGCGAGCGCACCGGCATCATCGGCGGTCGCACCCAGCACCGCGCCGATCGGGCCGCCATCGGCGCCACCGAAGCGGGTGTTGAGCACGTCGATCTGGTCGGCCAGCAGTTGCGTCACGCAACGTCCATCCTCGATCCGCGCATGCTGCAGCGCGGTGCCTTCGGCATTCGACGAGCGCACCACCACGCACACGCCGGCACCGGCGGCCACCGTATAGTCGATCGCCTTGTCGAGCGCGCCGAGTCCCAGATAGGCGTGCACCGTGTAGGCATCGCAGGCCAGCGCGCTGTGGGTACCGGCGAAAGCCTGCGCGTAGGCTTCGGCCGTCGCGTCGATGTCACCGCGCTTGCCATCGAGCAACACCAGCACGCCCTCGCGCCGGCAAGCCGCGACCAGGCGTTCGAGCGCGGCGATGCCGGCGCTGCCGTGGCGTTCGAAGTAGGCCATCTGCGGCTTGACGATCGACAGCTCGAAGCGCGCGGCGGTCAGGATCCGCGCGCCGAAATCGTGCAGGCCCTGCGCGCTGTCGTCGAATCCGCACATCGCCAGCAGTGCGGGCGAAGGATCGATACCCACGCACAGCGGGCCGAAGCGCGCGACCCGCGCCGCCAGCCGGGTTGCGAACGCAGCGACCGGGGTCGATGGCACGCGACTCACTCGCGGCGCAGCCCGTCGCGGATGCAGTCGCGCGGCGCCTTCTGCGTGGCCTGCTCGCAGGACTTGGTCAGCGCATCGACCCAGGTGCCGTACATCG
>JANOEA010000009.1:0-2795 GCA_031412975.1 Pseudomonadota bacterium
CAGGTTGTAGCGCGAGGCCATCACGTGCCCGTACGCACCCGCCTGCGCAATCAGCAGCACATCACCTTCCCGCGGCGTCGGCAGACGCCGGTTGCTGCCCAGCACGTCGCCGGATTCGCAAATCGGCCCCACGATCGTGCAGGTGGAATCCGCCGCATCGCCCAACCGCGTGAGGTTCACGATTGGATGCCAGGCGTCGTACAGCGCCGGCCGGATCAGCGAGTTCATGCCGGTGTCCACGCCCACGTAGCGATGCTCGCCCTTGGACTTGACCTGGGTCACGCGCGTGAGCAGCACGCCCGCCTCCGCCACCGGATAGCGCCCGGGTTCCATCCACACGCGGTACTGCGGATAGTGCCGGCGCACTTCCGCCAACGCCGCGGCCAGTGCGTCGAGATCCAGCGCCTGGTCCTCGGGCCGCGACGGCACGCCCAGTCCGCCACCGAGATTGAGCCGCACCACGTCGGGAAACTGCTCGGCCAGCGCGGCGAGCGCGGCATAGGTCTCGCGGAAATGCGCGATGTCGAGCACCCCGCTGCCCAGGTGCGCATGCAGGCCGACGATGCGGCAATCCAGCGCCCGCGCACGTTCGCGGAACTCCTCCACGTCGGCCAGCGCCAGCCCGAACTTGGAACCCGCACCGCCGGTCACGACCTTGTCGTGGTGTCCGCGACCATGGCCGAGATCGAGCCGCAGCAACAGTTCGCGCCCACGGAAATCCTCGCCCCACTCGCGCAGCGGATGCAGGTTGTCGACCGTGACCCGCACGCCCAGCGCATAGGCTTTGGCGTACTCGCCGCGCGGCGCGAAGTTGGGCGTGAACAGCAGGTGGTCGGGCGCCAGCTCCGGCAGCGCGGCGCGCGCCGCATCGAGTTCCGGCGCCGACACGCACTCGATGCCGAAGCCCTCCTCCACCAGCGTGCGCAGGATCTGCGGATGCGAATTGGCCTTCATCGCGTAGAACCAGCGATCGACCGCGCCGATCGCGCGCAGGCGCCGCGCGGTGGCGCGCACTTCGGCGAGCGCGTACACGTACAACGGTTCGCCGCCCTGCGCCTTGGCCAGCAGCGCCTCGCGCTGCGTCGCCCACCACGGCACCGGCCGCGCGCGCTCGCGCGTGGTGGCGTAGAGCGCATCCCAGGTCGGCCCGAACACCGCCTCGTCGTCCAGGCGCATGGCCTCGGCGCGCACCAGCAGATCGTGGAGTTGCGGCACCAGCGGCGCGGCCACTGCCTCGTCGACGACGAAGGTCAGGTTGAGATTGTTCGACGACTGCGAAATCAGGTGCACGTTGTGCTGTCCGAATTCCGCCAGCACCGGCCCCAGCCGTTGCAGCAGCCCGCGCATGCCGCGCCCCACCAGCGTGACCGCCGCGCAGGGCGAAATCACCTTGACCCGGCACACACGTTCGAGGTCGGCGCACAACGCCGAGAGCACATCGGAATTGAGCAGGTTTGCGCTCGGGTCCAGCGACACCGTGACGTTGGTTTCCGCCGAACCGATCAGGTCCACCGAAAGCCCGTGGCGCTTGAAGGCCTCGAACACATCGGCGAGGAAACCCACCGATTGCCACATCCCGACGCTTTCCATCGACACCAGCGTGATCCCGCTGCGCGCGCTGATCGCCTTGACGCTCGCGGGCCCACTGGACGCGAAGGTGCCCACCTCGGTGCCGGCGAGGTCGGGCCGGTTGGTGTCCTTGATCAGCAGCGGCACGCGCGCCTCGCGCAGCGGCGACAGGCAGCGCGGATGCAGGACCTTGGCGCCGGTGCCGGCGATTTCCTGCGCCTCCTCGTAGTCGAGCCGCTTGAGGAGCCGCGCGCCGTCGACCTGGCGCGGGTTGGCGCTGAACATGCCGGCCACGTCGGTCCATATCTCGACCCGCCGCGCCTTGAGCAGCGCGCCGAAATACGCGGCCGAGGTGTCGGAGCCGCCGCGGCCCAGCAGCGTGGTGTGCCCTTCGGCGTCCGCCGCAATGAAGCCTTGCGTGATCAGCACCGGCGAGCGCCGCGCAAGCGCCGCCTGCATCGCGGCATCGGGCGCGGTGGCGCAGGACACCGAGAGCCAGCGCGCCCACTCGCTCTGATTCGGCAGCGCGGCGGCACGCAGCCATTCGCGCGCGTCCAGCCACTCGGCATCGAGGCCGTGCGCGCGCAGCACATGCATGCCCACGCTCGAGGACATCAGCTCCCCCAGCGCCAGCAGCTCGGCCTGCCACGGCAACTGCGCGCCAATGCGGCGCGGGTCGGCCGCGAGCGCCGCGAGGCGCGCGAGGAATTCGTGCAGCGCCGGGGCGGCGGGAAGTTCCAGTTCGCGCACGAACTCGACATGGCGCGCGACCAGCGCATTGACCGCCGGCTCGAGGTCTCCACCGCCACGCGCGGTCTCCACCAGCGCGGTCAGCGCGTTGGTCACGCCCGACAGCGCCGACACCACCACCAGCACGCGCGCACCCTCGGCTTGACGCGCGCGCACCAGCGACGCGATGTTGTCCCAACGCGCCTTGGTCGAGACACTGGTGCCCCCGAACTTGAGCACGATCCAGTCGGACGATGCCTGCGGGTCGCGGCGGGCGGGAGCGGTCTCGGCCATGCGGGGATCGGGGTCCGGCAACGCGGGATGGTGCGCCGCCGCAACGATAGCGGAAGCGCCGGCGGGGCTTAAGCGTTTGCTCCGGCCTGCCCGCCTTTCGCCATGCCAAACCACGCCTCACCCATTGCGCCTCGATGAGTACCGGCATCGACGCCAGACATCCTGGTGTCTGGCCAGCGGCACCAGCCGTTCGAGCGGAAACA
>JANOEA010000010.1:0-2515 GCA_031412975.1 Pseudomonadota bacterium
TTGGACAAGTACCATCGGACATCACCATAAATAGGCAAGAAAACTGTGGCATCGGCGGTCGCTCGGACTGGTCGAGGTGCGCCGCAAGGACAACCCGCAGGGGCGCTACACGCTGGTGTTCCTCGCAGCGCCCGGGCAGGAAAACGTGGCCGAAGTGGAGCTCACCTGGAACTGGGATCCCGAGGACTACGGCGGCGCGCGCAACTTCGGCCACCTCGCCTACGAGGTCGACGACATCCACGCCGCCTGCGCGCGACTCACCGCGCATGGGGTGACCATCAACCGCCCGCCGCGCGACGGCCGCATGGCCTTCGTGCGCTCACCGGAGGCGATCTCGATCGAGTTGCTGCAGAAGGGCGCGGCGCTCACGCCGTGCGAGCCGTGGGTGTCGATGCCGAATAGCGGCGTGTGGTGAGTGGGGGCGGCGGGCGGCGGGCGTAGGGCGGGCCTTGGCCCGCCATCCCGATCGCGGTCACCACTACCCTACGACGCCTCGCGGAAGGTCACCACCAGCACGTCGCGGAACGCCGGCTGCGCGGGGTCGATCGGAGTGACCGCAGTCACGCCGTGGAAGCAGCGGCGATCATCGACCAGCGCCACGTCGAACGGCGTGGCGAGGGTGAAGCTGCCGAGCTGCGTTCCGGCAAGATCGTGGATCGTGGTGGTGCCCGCGGCGATGTTGCAACGCTGGATCATCAGCACCAGCACCCAATCCACGCCGTCGCGATGCACGCCCTCGGGCGTGGGCTTGCCGGCGGCGCCATCGCTGGCCTCGATGCGGAACTGATGCGCCTCGACATGCCACAACGGCACGCGCGGCGACAGGCTCGAGAACAGCGCGTTTGCCGCATCCAGCACCCGACGCATGCTGGGTCCGCTGGCGACCGTGTCGGCGATCGGCTCGAACCAGCGCTGGATGCCGCCGTGCAGCGGGTTGTACTCGACGGTCTGGAAATGCGCCTGATGCGGTTGGCGCTCGATCGCGCCGTTCGCCAGCGCGCGAAACACCGCATGCCGACGGCGCCGATAGCGACCGTGGTCGGCCATGTAGGGATCCACCACCAGCTGTTGCCAGCTGGCCGCAAAATCGTCCCAGTCGGCCAACTCGCCGAATCGCGCGCGCAGCGCCGGACCCGCTGCGAAAACGAAACCCTGCTCGGCAAGCGGTGCGCGCCACGGCGCGAGCGCGCTTGCATCGTGATCGATCATCCGCGCAGCGTAGCAACCCGCGTGGTCGACTGCATCGCGTCCAGTGGCGGCGGGTTCACGCCGTCGCGATGGTCCGGGTTAGGATCGTGCTTCACCCGAGGAGCCGAACATGCGCCACTGGATTCTGCTGTTGTCGATCCTGTTTCCGGTTGCCGGCATCGCGGCCGAAGATGCCGCGTTGGCGCATGCCAGGGCGCTGCTGTCGAAGACCCTGCTGATCGACGGCCACAACGACCTGCCGTGGGCGATCCGCGAGAGCAAGCTCGCGCCAGATGATGTGGTCGCCTACGACCTGAACAAGCCCACCGAAGGCCAGACCGACCTGGCGCGCCTGCGTGCCGGCGGGGTCGGTGCACAATTCTGGTCGGTGTACATCCCGGGCGGCACCGGCAGCGGCGATGCGCGCACCCAGCTCGAACAGATCGACCTCGCACGGCGGATGATCGCGCGCTATCCGGCAGACCTCGGTTTCGCGGCCAGCAGCACCGAACTGCTCGCCGAACATCGCGCGGGACGCATCGCCTCGCTGCTCGGCATCGAGGGCGGCCACGCGATCGAGAACTCGCTGGGTGCGCTGCGCGCGTACCACGCGCTCGGCGTGCGCTACATGACCCTGACCCACAACACCCACACCGACTGGGCCGATGCCGCCGCGATGGTGCCGGCGCGCCACGGGGGGCTGACGCCGTTCGGGGTCGAGGTGGTACGCGAGATGAATCGCCTGGGCATGCTGGTCGACCTCGCGCACACCGCGGAAGCCACCATGCACGATGCGCTCGATGCGACCGAGGCCCCGGTGATCTTCTCGCATGCCAATGCGCGCGCAATCTGCGATGTGCCGCGCAACGTGCCTGACTCGGTACTGCAACGCCTGCCGCAGAACGGCGGCGTGGTGATGATCACCTTCGTCGCCGGATTCGTCTCGGAGGAGGTCGCGCGGATTACCCAGCCCGCGTTCGGTCGCTACCAGCTGCTCACGCAGAAGGCGAAGACCGCCGCGGATCGCGAGCGCATCTACGACGAAGTGTTCAGCAAGCTCGAACTGCCGCCGGTGACGATTGCCCAGGTCGCAGATCACATCGACCATGTGCGCAAGGTCGCCGGAGTGGACCACGTCGGCATCGGCGGCGACTTCGACGGCAACACGCTGTGGCCGGTGGACCTGAGCGATGTGTCGATGTACCCGAACCTGTTCGCCGAGTTGATCCGCCGCGGCTGGAGCGACGAGGACCTGGCCAAGCTCGCCGGCGGCAACGTGTTGCGCGTGCTGCGCAGCGCCGAAGCGGTGGCGGAGCGGCTGCAGGCG
>JANOEA010000011.1:0-4668 GCA_031412975.1 Pseudomonadota bacterium
CGCAGAGCCGCCAGGCGGCTTCTCGTCCTTGCCCGGCTGATCGCCGATCACCGTTTTCAATGGGCATACCGAAAAGATCGGGCACTTGCGGCAGCCGACTGCCAACGCCACGGGACACAGGGTCATCGCACACTCCTCGACCTGCTGGAAAGGTGATGCACGCTACCTGATATCAGCCCCACCGCGCACGCCGGCGTGCAGCAAAGACACGCCGATCGTGGTGGCTCGATCAGCCGCCGGGCGGCGTGGCCGCATCGCCTTCCTCGCGCTCGCCGTTGGCCTCGGGCGGAGCCGGGCCCATTTCATCGCCTTCCATGCGTTCGAGCGCGTCTTCGGTACTCAACGGCTGCTGCGCTTCTTCCACCGCCTGCTGCTCGCTGGTTTCGATGCCGATGTGGAACGCGGCGAATCCCGGCAGCACCACCTGGTTCAAGGCCAGGCCGATCACCCGCCCGCGGAAGCGCGAGACGATTTCGTGTTCTTCATTGAGCAAAGGGTCGATGACCTTGCCCAGCCGCTGGCCCTCGCGCACGCGATCGCCGAGTGCGACGGTCGAGAACAGCATGCCGCCATGATCCACGCGGACCCACTTCGATTCGTAGAACGTGGCCTGCGGCTCGGCGAACATGCGGAAGTTGCGCGTCATGCCCATGTGGTGCATCAGCGCGTTGATCGCCTGCACCGCGAAGTCGATCTTCTCCGGTTCCAACCGCAATGGCGCGCCGACTTCGAAGGTGACCGCGGGGATCTGCTGGTCGGTCGCGGCCAGCCGCAGCATGCCGCGCGAGCCGGGACTGTGCAGCACCGGCGTGGCGCCGAACCCGCGGGTGAAGGCGAGCACCCGAGCGATGCGCAAGTCGCCGCGCACCTGCGGCAGGTTGGAGCGATCGAACGAGCCGGTGTGGAAATCGACCAGCGCATCGCAGTGCACGATCAGGTCGCGGAACAGGCTGTGGGCGATGCGCGAGGCCGCGCTGCCCGCGTTGCTGCCCGGGAAGAAGCGATTCAGATCGCGGCGATCCGGCAGGTAGCGCGTGCCGCGCGAAAAGCCCAGCAGGTTCACCACCGGCATCCCGATCACCGCCCCGGTGAGGTCCTTCGGATCGAGATCGTTGAGTACCCGTCGCACCACTTCGACGCCATTGAGCTCGTCGCCATGCACCGCAGCCGTCAGGCACAGGCGCGGACCGGCGCGCGCGCCGTGGATCACGCTGACCGGGGTCGAGATCACGCTGCCATCGAAGGATTCGCCGACCCGCCAGCGCAGCTGCTTGCGACTGCCAAGCGGAATCTCTTCGCCGAGCAGGACCAGTGCGGGTGGTCCCGCATACGCGTCATCGGTGGATGCATCGGCTGACTCCGCGCCGTCGGTGGGGGCGCGCGTGTAGGCGGCTTCTGCATCCGCGTCGCCCGGATCGCGATCGTCGGTCGCGCCCGCGACATCAAGCGGATCGTCCGGCGACGCTTGCGTCGCCGGATCGGCAGTGGAACGCGCTGGCGATTCCATGGCAGCAGCACGATCCGCTTCGGGTACCGGTTCCGGTCGCGCAGCCGGAGCCTGGGGCGACGGCGCAACCGGCGGCTCGACCGGAAAGTCCTGTGCATGCAAAAGGGTCGCACAGCCCAACAGCGAGAACCACAGCGCAGCACGCAGCAGCCGATCAATGGCCATGCCGGCCCTCGCGGCAGCGCCGGCAGACGCCATGCACTTCGAGGGTCTGCGCCTCGGGCAGGAAGCCCGCTTCGCGCGCCTGCTCGACCAGCAGCGCGGACACGCGGTCGTCGCATAATTCGGTCGCACCGTTGCACACGTCGCAGATCAGGAACGGCACCGTATGCCGGGTCTGCGGGTGATGGCAGCTGGTGTAGGCGTTGACCGATTCGAGCTTGTGGATGAAGCCGTGTTCGAGCAGGAAGTCGAGCGCGCGGTACACCGTGGGAGGTGCCGCGCCCTCGCGTTCGGCGCGCAGGCGCTCGAGCAAATCGTAGGCCTTGATCGGCTTGCGTTCGCGTGCGATCAGTTCGAACACGCGGCGCCGCAGTTCGGTCAGGCGCAGGCTGCGATCGACACACGCGGCCTCGACCTCGGCCAGCAGGCGTTCGGGTTCGTCGACGTGGTCGTGCTGGTGTCGATGCCTTGCCATTGCGGGGAGCGCGTGCCTCGGAGTGATGCGCGGAGCGATGCGTGGAGCGATGCTAGCAGGGAGGCGCCAGGCGCCTGCCTACCATCCGCCGCCGCGATCGGCGGTCTTGAAGGTCGCGCGGGTCGATCGCGCATCGGCCTTGTTCACATCGGCGCCACAGTGGCGACAGGTCGACGCCCCGCTGGCGATGGTGCGACTGCACGACGGGCACTCGCGCAGCCGTTTGCGCATGCGGGACACCAGCAACCAGCCCAGCGGACCCAGCAGCAGGCCCAGGATCGGGCTCAGCAGCCAGCGATTGCGCTGCCAGCCGACGAACACGCCGCCGATGAATCCGATCCCGAGCCATGCGCCGACCCACGGCAGCAGATGCTCGAATTCGACCAGCAACCCCTGCCAGCTCATGCGAGTTTCGCCAGCGCCTGGTCGATGCGGCGCAGGGCCTCGGATTGGCCTGCCAGATACACGGTGTGTTCGATCGACGGCGACACGGCGGTGCCGGTCA
This sequence comes from Pseudomonadota bacterium, assembly GCA_031412975.1. Lineage (GTDB taxonomy): Bacteria > Pseudomonadota > Gammaproteobacteria > Xanthomonadales > Ahniellaceae > UBA4656. Next base: position 2,650 of record JANOEA010000011.1, read on the forward strand.
TCGCCACGCGCAACGGCTGCGCGACCTTGCCGACGCCCTCGCCGATCGCGGTTGCCGCGGCCTTGATCGCGGAGTCGATCGACGCGGGCTGCCAATCGCCCGCAGCGAGGGCATGCAGCTGCGCACGCACCGCGTGCAGCGCTTCGCCCGCGCGCCCCGCGAAATGCTTGGCCACTGCCTGCTCGTCGTACACGGTCAGCGGCTCGAACCAGACCCGCGCGCGCGCGGCCATTTCCTTCAGCGTCTTGACCCGGTCGCGCAGCGCCACGATCACATCGGCTGCCGCCGGGCCGCTGGCCGGATCGATGCCCGCTGCGCGCAGCTGCCATTCGAGGTGCGGGGCGAGGGATTCGGGGCTGTCGGTCTTCAAGTAATGCTGGTTGACCCAGGCGAGTTTGTCGAAGTCGAAGCGCGACGCCGACCGATTGACGTCGCCGATGCGGAACAGGCTGATCATCTGTTCGCGCGAGAACAGCTCCTGGTCGCCGTGCGACCAGCCCAGTCGCGCGATGTAGTTGAGCAGCGCGTGCGGCAGGTAGCCGTCGTCGCGGTACTGCATCACGCTGATCGCGCCGTGGCGCTTGGACAGCTTCGCGCCGTCCGGCCCGTGGATCATCGGCAGGTGCGCGAATACCGGCTGCGTGGCGCCGAGGGCGGCATAGATGTTGATCTGGCGCGGCGTGTTGTTGACGTGGTCGTCGCCGCGGATCACGTCGGTGATGCGCATGTCGACGTCGTCGACCACCACCGCGAAGTTGTAGGTCGGATGCTCGTCGGAGCGCCAGATGATCAAATCGTCGAGTTCCTGGTTGGAGATCTCGATGCGGCCCTTGACCATGTCGTTCCACGCGACCACGCCATCGACCGGATTGGCGAAGCGGATCACGCGCGGGCGGTCGGGCGGCGGATCGCCCTGGCGGGTGCGCCAATGGCCGTCGTAGCGCGGTTTCAGGTTCTGCGCCATCTGCCGCTCGCGCATCGCGTCGAGCTCTTCGCGGGTCTCGTAGGCGAAGTACGCCTTGCCCGCGCGGACCAGTTCATGCGCGACTTCCGCGTAGCGATCGAAACGCTGCGCCTGGTAGTACGGGCCCTCATCGTGGGCGAGGTCCAGCCACTGCATGCCGTCGAGGATCGCCTGCACCGATTCCTGGGTGGAGCGCTCGCGATCGGTGTCTTCGATCCGCAGGATGAAGGTGCCGCCACGCCGGCGCGCCTCCAGCCAGCAATACAGCGCGGTGCGCGCGCCGCCAATGTGCAGGAATCCGGTGGGGCTGGGGGCAAAGCGGGTGCGACAGCTCATGGGGGCTCGGTGGCGCGGATGTTGACCGGCCATTGTACCCCGAGCGCGTCAAGCACTGTTTTGGTCTCGACTGGTGACGAGCGTCGTTAGGCACTGTGGGAGCTGCCATGACTCGCAATGCGGGTCGTGCCTCCCTGTGGGAGCTGCCATTACTCGCAATGAGGGTCGTGGCTCCCTGTGGGAGCTGCCATGGCAGCGACGGCGGACTACGCATTCCCGAAATGGTCGGTCCGGATCGAGAGGTGCCTGTCGCCGGCATGCCGGCTCCCACATGGCAGGTGTGCAGTCGCGGCGAGTTGCAGGCACTGCGAAGCGTCGTGCCTGCGTGTGGGAGCTGCCATGACTCGCAATGCGGGTCGTGCCTCCCTGTGGGAGCTGCCATGGCAGCGACGGCGGACTATGCATTCCCGCGAAGGTGGGTCCGGATCGAGAGGTGCCTGTCGCCGGCATGCCGGCTCCCACATGGCAGGTGTGCAGTCGCGGCGAGTTGGCAGGCACTGCGAAGGCACTTGCCTGCGTGTGGAGCTGCCATGAATCGCGATGAGGGTCGTGCCTCCCTGTGGGAGCTGCCATGGCAGCGACGGCGGACTGTGGATTCCCGCGAAGGTGGGTCCGGATCGAGAGGTGCCTGTCGCCGGCATGCCGGCTCCCACATGGCAGGTGTGCAGTCGCGGCGAGTTGGCAGGCACTGCGAAGGCACTTGCCTGCGTGTGGAGCTG
>JANOEA010000012.1:0-14757 GCA_031412975.1 Pseudomonadota bacterium
CAGGGAGACACCGCATGACCACTTACGAAATCATCGCCCGCCTGCACGCGATCGTCGGCGTGGTGGCATTGGCCGCCTTCTGGACCGCAGGGCTGGCGCGCAAGGGCAGCCCGATCCACCTGCGCAGCGGGCGGGTATTCCTGCTCGCGATGGTAGCCCTGCTCGCGCTGGCCGTTCCGATGTGCGTGCAGCGCATCGCCGACGGCAGGCCCTCCGGCTGGTTCCTCACGTACCTGCTGCTGATCACCGCCACCGCCAGCTGGAGCGCATGGCGCTCGATCCGGCTCAAGCGCGACTTCGCGCGCTACACCGGGGCTGCATTCCGGACCGTGGCGGCCCTGAACATCGCCGCCGGTGCCGCCATGCTGGCCTTTGGCTTGTCCAGGGGCAGCGCGATCTTCATCGGCTTTGCCGCGATCGGGGTGGTGACCGGCCTGCGCATGCTGCGCATGCGCCGGCGCGGCCCCGGGGACGCGCGCTGGTGGATGCGCGAGCACCTGGGCGGCATGACCGGCAACGCGATCGCCACCCATATCGCGTTCTTCTCGATCGGCCTGCCGAAACTGCTGCCGATGCTGGCCGGGCCGATCCTCACCCAACTGGCGTGGTTCGGGCCGGTAGTGCTGGCTTTCGCGGCGCAATACTGGGCTACCCGCAAGTACGTGGGAACCGCAGCGGCGCGCTTGCCGCAGGCCCCCGCGCTGCGCGCCAGCCAGTCGTGACTCCGCCCGCGCGCGCGGACGCGCGCGCGGGCTTGGGTTAGCATCGGCGGCATGAACCGATTGCTGATCTGTGTTGCCCTGCTCGTGTCCGCCAGCGCCGCCAGCGCGCAGGACAAGACCCTCTACAAATGCCGCGCGATCGACGGCAGCCTGTCGTTCCAGGAAACGCCCTGCGATGGTGCGCCGCTGGAGGTGATCGCGATCACGCCGGAAGCCAGCAGCGCCGGCGGCGGTGCCGCCGTGGCACTGGATGAGGCCGGCTGCCGCGATCTGGCTCTGGTGATCTGGCGCCTCGATGGCGCCACGGCCACCTTCGACGTCTCGACCGATGCCCAGCGCGAGCTTGCGGACCGCCGCGCCACCCTGCGCGAACGCTGCGGGCTGGTGCTCGATCCTTCGCCACTGGCGGTCGACTGCGCGCTGCTGGCCGAGGCCCTGCGCCTGCGCCGCGCCGACGAGAGCGCGGTCGACGACGCGGCGCACGCGCGGATCGGCACCCAGCACGCCGAGCGCTGTTCGGAATCGGCGCTGCGCGCGGATCTCGATCGCGGCCTGCGGCGCGTCGATCCGGTGCGCTGAGCCGATCCCGTCACCCGACTCGAGAATCTACCGATGCTGCGCAAGCTGCTGCTGATCGTCTTGATGCTCGGATTCGCGCCGGCCGCATTCGCCGACGCCGATGCCGAGACCCGCTTCCGCGAACTGTGGCAGCGCGAGTGGGCATGGCGCCTCGCGCAGTTTCCGCAGCTGGCTACCGCAGTCGGCGTGCATGACCACGACGAGCGGCTCGGCGAAGTCGGGCTCGCCGCGCAGGAAAAGCGGCGCAAGTATTGGCTCGAAGTACTGCGCGAGCTCGATGCGATCGGGCCCGATGCGCTGTCGGCCGACAGCCGCGTGGATTTCGCGATCTACCGCGCGCAAATCGAGAGTGCCGCCGAGAACATCCGGCTCGGCGGCCACCTGCTGCCGATGAATTCGGATTCCAGCTTCCATGCCGATCTGGCGTTCCTCGTGCGCTCGCATCCATTCGGCGACGCGGCCGACTATCGGCGCTACATCGCGCGCCTGCGCGCGGTGCCGGACTACTTCACGCAGCACATCGAATTGCTGCGCGAGGGCCTCGAGCGCGGGATCAGTGTGCCGCGGGTCACCCTCGAGGGCCGCGATGCGTCGATCGCGCGCGAGGCGGCGATCAGCGATCCCACCGCCAGCGATTTCTATGGGCCACTGCGCGAACTGCCGTCGACCATCCCGGCCGATCAGGCGAAAGCGCTGCGTGCCGATGCGGCCGCTGCGATCGCCGAGCACGTGGTGCCGGCCTACGCGAAGCTGTTGGCGTTCATGCGCGAGCAGTACCTGCCGCGCACCCGAACCACGATCGCGGCGAGCGCGATGCCCGATGGCGCGGCCTATTACCGCCGCCAGATCATCGACTTCGCGACCGAAGACCTCACGCCGGAGGCGATCCATGCGATCGGCGTGGCCGAGGTCGCGCGGATCCGCGCGGCGATGGACCGGATCATCGCCGAGCTCGAGTTCGACGGCGACTACGCGGCGTTCCTGGCGTTCCTGCGCAGCGATCCGCAGTTCTATGCCAAGTCGCCCACCGAACTGCTGTCGGCGGCGGCGTGGATCGCCAAACGCGCCGATGGCGCGCTGCCGAAGTTCTTCGGCAAACTGCCGCGCCTGCCCTACGGCGTGCAGCCGGTGCCCGAGGCGATCGCGCCGTACTACACCGCGGGTCGCTACGTCGGGGCCGCCGCGGGCTCGCTGGAGGCGGGCAACTACTGGGTCAATACCTCGAAGCTGGAAAGCCGGCCGCTGTACACGCTGCCCGCGTTGACCCTGCATGAGGCCGTGCCCGGCCATCACCTGCAGATCGCGCTGGCCAACGAACAGGGCGAGCAGTTGCCGTTCCGCCGCTACAGTTACATCTCGGCCTATGGCGAGGGTTGGGCGCTGTACACCGAAGAACTCGGCCACGAGATGGGCATCTACACCACGCCCTACGAGCGCTTCGGCCAGCTGACCTACGCGATGTGGCGCGCCAACCGGCTGGTGGTCGACACCGGCATGCACGCGCTGGGCTGGTCGCGCGAGCGCGCGATCGAGTACATGACCGCCAACACCGCGTTGAGCGAGCACGAGATCCGCACCGAGATCGATCGCTACATCTCGTGGCCGGGCCAGGCACTCAGCTACATGCTCGGCATGATCCGGATCCGCGAGCTGCGCGCCGAAGCCGAGCGCGAACTCGGCGATCGCTTCGATTTGCGCGCATTCCACGACAGCGTGCTCGAGACCGGATCGGTACCGCTGCCGGTGCTGTCGGCGCATGTGCGCGAATGGATCGCGCGGCAGCAGGCGGTTGCTGCACCGGCGGGTTGAGCGGAGCGGCCGAAACTCCGACCGCCGCAGTCGCCGGCATGCCGGCTCCCACAAGGCACACCCGACGGTTGCTGCAAGCCTGCTGCGAGCCGGAGATCTCCCTTGTGGGAGCTGCCATGGCAGCGACGGCGGCAACTCCGATCGCCACTCCGGCCGGTGACGATGCTGGTGCCGAATTGCCCAAGGTTGACTCGCGGCGATGACGAGGGTTCGAGGCGACCGGCTGGCAGGCGGCAGCGTGATCCAGTGGTTGCGCGTAATCCATCGGCGAAACGCTTTCTGCACATCTGCGGCATGGCGGCTTTGCTAGCATCTCGAGTCGACCCGCAGTGGAGACGGCAGCATGACCACCCCCTCGATCATCAACGCCGACCAGCTGATCCCCGAGGTCACCCGCGAGCAGGCCGAGGACGCGGTGCGCGTGTTGTTGCGCTGGGCCGGCGACGACCCGACCCGCGAGGGCCTGATCGACACACCCAAGCGGGTGGTCGATGCCTACGGCGAATGGTTCGGCGGCTATCGCGACGATCCGGCCGAGTACCTGCGCCGCACCTTCGAGGAAGTCGAAGGCTACGACGAGATGATCGTGCTGCGCGATATCGAATACGAATCGCACTGCGAGCACCACATGGCGCCGATCATCGGGCGCGTGCACGTGGGCTACCTGCCCGACCGCTGGGTGGTGGGCATCTCCAAGCTCGCGCGCGTGGTCGAGGTCTATGCCAAGCGCTTCCAGGTGCAGGAGAAGATGACCGCGCAGATCGCACAGGCGATCCAGGACGTGCTCAAGCCGCGCGGCGTGGGCATCGTGGTCGAAGGCTCGCACGAGTGCATGACCACCCGCGGCGTGCACAAGCGCGGCGTGTCGATGATCACTTCCTCGATGCTCGGCGCGTTCCGCGACGACGCGCGCACGCGCTCGGAATTCCTGTCCTACATCAACATCGCCACGCCGAAGCGTTGAGGCACCGTCCGGCGCGGAATCGGCGACATACGATCCGTCGGGCCTGCGAATGCGGTGATCGCCGCACTTCAGGCGTGCGAACTCGCTGCGCCAGTGCGGATGAACGGTAGGGGCTCGCCGCAAGCCCTGCGCCCCCCATCCCCAGCCCTTCCCCCGCGAGGGGGGAAGGGAGTTTCGATGCCGCGGATCTGACTTGGCGCTCGGCCCCGTGCGTGCCGTTTTGCTCCCTTCCCCCTCTACGGGGGAAGGGTCGGGGATGGGAGTCGGGGCTCGCCGCAAGCGCCGTGCACCCCATTGCCCGCGAAGTGGGCGGGGTACTTGTGCCACTCCGACTTGTCTATCGTTGGACCGCTCAGTCCGGCGAAACCAGCCGTGCGACCAGCGCGCGCACGCGCGGTGCGAGCACCAGCACCAGCGCAAAGGCGATCGGCCAGGCGATGATGAATCTGTGCATCCACGCGCCGATGTACCCGGCGCCGAGGCCGCGATTGATCGCGACGATGATGCCGCTCATGAAGAACACCATCAGCAGCGAAATCAAGCCGGCGAACAGCAGGTTTGCGTGGCGGGCGGGGATGGCCATGCGATCGATCGCGTGATCCGGGCTCGGTTGCGTCCGGCGCAGTGCGGTCGGGCGGGCCGCCCGCGGCGCGTCGCCGCAGGCAGCCGCTGCGGCAGCCTCAGCCGCCGCGCTTCATGAAGCTGAAGAACTCGTCGTTCGACTTGGTGTTCTTCATCTTGTCGAGCATGAACTCCATCGCCGCGAGTTCGTCCATCGGGTGCAAGAGCTTGCGCAGGATCCACACCTTCTGCAGGCGGTCGGCGTCGATCAGCAGCTCTTCGCGGCGAGTGCCGGAACGGTTGATGTCGATCGCGGGGTACACGCGCTTTTCGGCGATCCGGCGGTTCAGGTGCACTTCCATGTTGCCGGTGCCCTTGAACTCCTCGTAGATCACCTCGTCCATCTTCGAGCCGGTTTCGACCAGCGCGGTGGCGACGATGGTCAAGGATCCGCCTTCCTCGGCCTTGCGCGCGGCGCCGAAGAAGCGCTTGGGCCGCTGCAGCGCGTTGGCGTCGACGCCGCCGGTGAGCACCTTGCCGGAGGCCGGCACCACTGTGTTGTAGGCGCGCGCGAGGCGGGTGATCGAATCGAGCAGGATCACCACGTCCTTCTTGTGCTCGACCAGCCGCTTGGCGCGTTCGATCACCATCTCGGCGACCTGCACGTGGCGCACGGCCGGTTCGTCGAAGGTCGAGGAGATCACCTCGGCGCGCACGGTGCGCTGCATCTCGGTGACTTCCTCGGGGCGTTCGTCGATCAGCAGGATGATCAGATGCGCTTCTGGATGGTTGTAGACGATGGCCTGCGCGACATTCTGCAACAGCATCGTCTTGCCGGCTTTCGGCGGCGACACGATCAGGCCGCGCTGGCCCTTGCCGATCGGGGCCATCAAATCGAGGATGCGGCCGGTGATGTCCTCGGTCGAGCCGTTGCCGCGTTCGAGGTGGAACGACTCGCGCGGGAACAGCGGCGTGAGGTTCTCGAACAGCATCTTGTTCTTCGACGCCTCCGGCGGTTCGCCGTTGATGGTGTCGACCTTGAGCAGCGCGAAGTAGCGCTCGCCATCTTTTGGCGCGCGGATCTTGCCGATCAGGTAATCGCCGGTGCGCAGGTTGAAGCGGCGGATCTGGCTGGGGCTGACGTAGATGTCGTCGGGACCGGCCAGGTAGCTCGACTCGAAAGCGCGCAGGAAGCCGAAGCCGTCCTGCAGGATTTCCAGCACGCCTTCGCCATCGATGCCTTCCTGCGTGCGGCACAGCACCTTGAGCAGGTTGAACACGATGTCCTGCTTGCGCAGGCGGGCGACGCCCTCGACGATGCCGCACTGTTCGCTGAGTGCGAGCAGGCCTTCGGCGTTCATCCGCTTGAGCGCGGTCAGTGAGGTCGGTGCGTTCGGCGGCAGCGGCGGCAGCGGCCCCGGCGGCAGGCGATCTTCACCGCCACCCCCGCGGTTGCCGCGGTTGTCGTCGCGGTTGCCACGATTGTCGTCGCGCATGCCGTGGTCGCGGTTGCCGCGATTGTCGTCGGCGCCACCACCACCGCCGCCACCACCACCACCGCCACCGCCAGGGCCGCCGCGGTTGGGGCGGTCGCGATCGCGCCGATGGCGGCGATCGTCGCGCTGGTTGTTGCGGTTGCCCGGCTGGCCACCGGGGTTTTGCCCACCCTGCGGGTTGTTGCCGCCCTGGCCGCCCTGCGACGGATTGCCCTGACTGCCGAACTGGCCGCCGTCGGGGTTGGAACCTGAGCCCGAGCCACCACCGCCGGAGCCGTCATCACCCCCATGCGAAGGCGCGGACGCCTGCGGCTCGGGCGCGCGCGACGCCTCGGACGGGGCCGGGGATACTCGGGTTTCGTGGGTTTCGGAGGCCGGTGCGGCGGATGGTTCGTGGCCTTCCGGCACGGCGGATTCGCGCTGCTTGCGCATCGTTTTGAGCGTTTCGGGGGAGGGACTTTAAAGGAGGCGGGCCGCGACGCGGCTCCGCGAATAGGACTACACGGTAGCACCGCGACCGCGCGCCGGCAACCGGCGGGCCGCGGCCGTGCCGTGCGCGGCGCAGGCCGCCGCCATCTTGATTAAAGGTTCTTGTCGAGCAACTGGGTCAGCTGTGTCTTGTTGATCAGGCCCATCTGGGTCACGTGAACCTTGCCGTCCTTGAACAGCAGCAGGGTCGGCAGGCCGCGGATGCCGAAGTTGCGCGAGGTCTTCGGGTTGTGGTCGACGTTGACCTTGGCCACTCGCAGGCGCCCGGAGTAGCTGCTCGCGATCTCGTCGAGCAGCGGCGCGATCGCCTTGCACGGGGCGCACCATTCGGCCCAGAAATCGACCAGCACCGGCTCACTGGACTGCAGCACGTGGGCGTCGAATTCGGCGTCGTTGACGTGGGATACCTGGTCGCTCAAGGGGCTCTCCTTCGACAGCGCGGCATACGGGGGTTCTGGCGGCTGGCCGGGCATCCGGCACGCCTCCGCGCAGTCGGATACACTTCGGTCTCCGCGGATCGCCACAACGATCCATTCTGACACAAGCCTCGGGGGAACCTCTGACCGAGCCCTGCACCGCGCGGGATTCGTTCAGAGGCTCCCCAATGGTCGTGTCGCTTCCCGGCAGGTGCTCCGGCGGTTCCGCGTCCTCGCGGGCCCCGCACCACGGCCGCGCCCCCGGTTGTGGGGCTGACCAAGACCTATTCCAATGACCGACACTCCGATCGCACCCACCGCCGAAGAAACCCCAACCGACAACCGCCCGCTGACCGACATCCTGTTCGAGGGCTTCGAGCTGCATCCGCTGTTGCTCGAGGGCCTCAACGACACCGGTTTCCTGCGCTGCACGCCGATCCAGGCGCTGACCCTGCCGCTGGCCCTCGCCGGCCGCGACGTGGCGGGCCAGGCGCAGACCGGTACCGGCAAGACCGCCGCGTTCCTGGTCGCGGTATTCAACCGCCTGCTGAACAATCCTGCGCGCGGCACCCGCGGCGATGCCGACCCGCGCGCGGTGATCCTCGCCCCGACCCGCGAACTGGCGATCCAGATCGACAAGGACGCCCGCGCGATCGGCCGCCACACCGGACTGCGCATGGCGCTGGTCTACGGCGGCGTCGACTACGACAAGCAGCGCGAGCTGCTGCAGCGTGGCACCGACGTGATCATCGCCACCCCAGGTCGTTTGATCGACTACGTCAAGCAGCACAAGGTCGTCTCGCTGCATGCCTGCGAGACCGTGGTGCTCGACGAAGCCGATCGCATGTTCGACCTGGGCTTCATCAAGGACATCCGCTTCCTGCTGCGGCGCATGCCGCCGCGCGAGGAGCGCCAGAGCCTGCTGTTCTCGGCCACTCTGAGCCATCGCGTGCTCGAGCTGGCCTACGAGCACATGAACAGCCCCGAGAAGCTCACCGTCGAGACCGAGACCATCACCGCCGCGCGCGTGCGGCAGACGGTGTATTTCCCGGCGATGGAAGAAAAGGTACCGCTGCTGATCGGCCTGCTGTCGCGCACCGATGCGCAGCGCACGATGGTGTTCGTCAACACCAAGGTCTGGGTCGAGCGGGTCGCACGCGATCTCGAGCGCGCCGGCTTCACAGTCGGCGTGTTGTCGGGCGACGTGCCGCAGAAGAAGCGCGAGACCCTGCTCGGGCGCTTCCAGCGCGGCGAGCTGGAAATCCTCGTCGCCACCGACGTGGCCGCGCGCGGCCTGCACATCGCCGGCGTCAGCCACGTGGTCAACTTCGATCTGCCGTTCGATGCCGAAGACTACGTGCACCGGATCGGCCGCACCGCGCGCCTCGGCGCCGAGGGTGATGCGATCAGCTTCGCCTGCGAGCTGTATGCGATGGGCCTGCCGGACATCGAGGCCTTCATCGAGCAGAAGCTGCCGGTGGCCGCGGTCGAGAAGGGGCTGCTGATTCCCGCGCCGCGCGCAATCAAGGCGCACAAGACGGCCGAGCATGAATCGATCTCGCAGCTGTACGCCGAAGCGCGCGCGACCGAGATGCCCGGTCGGCGCAAGGACGGTGGCGGCAAAGGTGGCAGTCGCGGTGGTCCGCCGCGCCGCGATGGCGATCGCCGTCCGCGCCCGGCCGGTGATCGGCCGCCGAGCGGCGAGCGCGGTTCGCACTCCGAATCCCGTGGTCCGCGTCCGCCGCGCGCCGAACCTGCAGCGGTAGCGGAAGCTGCCGTCGCGACCGAGCCCGTTGCAGCCGTTGCAGCGGCATCGGTCCCGGCCGCCACGCCAAGCGCGCCCGCACTGGGTCCCGATGGTTTGCCGCGCAAGCGTCGTCGCCGCGGTGGTCGCGGCCGGCGGCGCGATGGCGAGGGTGATGCACCCGAATCGGGCACTGCCGCACCTGCGGCGCAGACAACACCGGGCCACGCGCCCGCGCCGCTGCTCAAGCGCCTCAAGGACGGCATCAAGGGACTGATCAACCGCCTGCCGGGGCGCGGTCGCCAACGCTGAACGCCGCGTGCGGCGCTTGAGCGGAAACTGCGTGGCCCGCAGCGCTGTGGACCATCGCGATTTGTTACGCTTCGGCCGATCCGAAGCGCGGCGTGATCCATGTCCAATGCCCTGACCGACTCGCTGATCCGGCATCGCCACGCGCGCGCGATCGCGCTGGCGGCGCTCGCGGCGTGCGGTGCACTGCTCGCGCTTGCGCTGGCCCGCGTCGTGTTGCTGCTGCTGTCGCTGGGCGCGCCGCAGGTGCCGCCGGTGCAGGCGATGAGCGTCGAACAGCTGGTGCGCAGCGCGGAGTCGGGCACCGCTTCGATCGCGAGCTGGCATCTGTTCGGCAATGCGCTGCCGCTTGCGGACCCGCGCGGCGTTGCCGCAGCCCCCGATACCGGCCTGCAGCTGATCCTGATGGGCGTGTACGCGGGCGATGATCCGAAGGATGGGCGCGCGATCATCGCCGACGGTGCCGGCGGCGAGCAGCATTACGTGGTCGGGCAGGAAGTGGTGCCCGGCGTGACCCTCGATGGCGTGTATCCGGACCGGGTCACGCTGTCGCGTGGTGGTGCGATCGAAGCGCTGCGCCTGCCGCGGCCGAGCGCGACCGGTGCCAATCCCGCGGGTGATGGCATCGTGGTGCAGAACCGGCCGCTGCCGCCGGGCATGGCCGGCACCTCGCCAGCCACGCCGCTGCCTGGCACGCCGGCGCCCGCCGCACCCTTCGTGCAGCCGATGGTCAGTACCGCCGGGATCGACTGGAATGCCGCCACCGCGAAGCTCGGCGTCGACGCGCAGCAGCTCGCGCGCGAGGTCACCGCGCTGCCGGTAATGGAAGGCGGACGCTTCGTCGGCGTGCGCCTGCAGGCCGGCCGCGATTCGCCGCTGTCGCGCCTGGGCCTGCAGCCCGGCGACGTGGTCACCGCGGTCAACGGCATCGAACTCGACTCGCCCGCGCGGGCCGCCGAGGTCGCGAACACGCTGTCGACCGCGCGCGCGGCCAATGTCACCGTGCGCCGCAACGGCAAGTCGGAACAGATCAGCGTCAAACTGCAATGAACCATCATCCACGAGGCCTCGCCCGATGCGCCCACTGATCGCCGCCGTCCTGCTCAGCGTCAGCATCACGCTGTCCGCGCAGCCGGGCGAGCACACGCTCAACCTCAAGGACGCCGACATCCGCGTGTTCATCGCCACCGTGTCGGAGATCACCGGCAAGAGTTTCATCGTCGACCCGCGCGTGGAAGGCAAGGTCAACGTGGTCTCGACCAAGCCGATGGGTCCCGACGAGGTCTACCGCACCTTCGAGAGCGTGCTGCGCGTGCACGGTTTCGCCGCGATCGCCTCGGGCAGCATGGTCAAGATCGTGCCCGAGATCGTCGCCAAGCAGGATGGCGATGCGAGCGCGGTGTCCTCCGGCGGGCCGGATGCGATGGTCACGCGGGTGATCGAGCTCAAGCATGTGGGCGCCAACGAGATGCTGCCGATCCTGACCCAGCTGGTGCCGCAAAGCGGCCAGGTGTCGCCGGTCGCGGGTGCGAATGCGCTGGTGATCACCGATCGCGCGGGCAACCTCGCGCGCGTCGAGGCGATCATCCGCCGCGTCGACCAGGCCTCGGATGCGGCGATCGAAGTGATCCCGCTCGAACATGCCTCGGCCGCCGAGGTCGCGCGCACGCTGTCGCTGCTCGGCGACGACAAGAGCCCGGCCGCGGTGGCCGGCACGCCGACCCGGGTGTTCGCCGATGCGCGCAGCAACTCGGTGCTGCTGTCGGGCGACCGCGCCGCGCGCTTGCGCATGCGCACCTTGATCGGGCATCTGGATACGCCGCTGGAGAACAGCGACAGCACCAACGTGATCTACGTGCGTTACGCCAAGGCCGAAGAGCTGATCGGCTTGCTGGAGCAGACCGCGGCGACCCTGACGGGTCAATCCGGCGAAGCCGGCGCGGCGAAGAAGGCCTCGATCCAGGCGCATGCCGAAACCAATGCGCTGATCATCACTGCCGATCCCGCGGTGTTCCGCGGCCTGTCAGCGATCGTCCGCCAGCTCGACATCCCGCGCGCACAGGTGCTGATCGAAGGCGTGATCGCGGAGCTGTCCGACGAGTACGCGCGCGAGATCGGCGTGCAGTGGCAATCGACCAGCCTCGAGAACAATGCCGATGGCTCGATCGGCAGCGGCGTTATCGGTGGCACCAATTTCCCCGGCCCGGGCGGCGTGGGCGGCATCATCGGCGCGGCGCTGAATCCCGGCTCCGTGGGTTCGGGCCTCAACATCGGCTATGTCGGCGGCACCATCACGCTGCCCGGCCAGGACGAGCCGATCCTGCAGATCGGCGCGCTGGTGCGCGCGCTCGACGGCGATGGCCGCAACAACATCCTGTCCAGTCCCTCGGTGGTCACGCTCGACAACCAGGAAACCGAACTCACGGTCGGCCAGGAGGTGCCCTTCATCCAGGGCGAATTCACCACCAACGTCGCCAACCCCAGCGGCGACGACAGCGCCTCGGGCCTGCTCGGCAACCCGTTCCGCACCATCGAGCGCAAGGAGGTGGGCCTGAAGCTCACGGTCACCCCGCGGATCAACGAAGGCGACAGCGTGCGGATGGACATCAATCTCGAATCCTCGTCGCTGGCACCGACGCCTGCGGGCGCATCGGACCTGATCACCAACAAGCGCACCCTCACCAACAGCGTGCTGGTGCCCGACGGCAACATGCTGGTGCTGGGCGGGCTCATCAGCAACGAAACGCGCGAGAACATTTCAAAGGTGCCGGGCCTCGGCGACATCCCCGTGCTGGGCAATTTGTTCCGTTATCGCAGCTCCAACGTGCTCAAGCGCAACCTGATGATCTTCCTCAAGCCCACCATCCTGCGCGATCGCGCCACCGAGAACGCAGTGTCGAACTCGAAGTACAACTTCATCCGGACCCAGCAACTCCAGGCCCGCCAGCGCGAAGACAGCCTGACCCGGCCGGGCGACAACGCGCTACTGCCGCCGCTGGTGCCGCCGCTGACACCCGAGGAAGGCGAGGCTCCGTGACCGCGGCGATCCGCCCCGCACGACCCCCGTTCGCGTTCGCCAAGCGCCACGGCGCGACCCTGGTCGAGTGGCGTGGTGAGCGCGCGCATGTCGCGCACAAGGCCGGGGTCAAGCTCGAATCGCTGTCCGAACTGCGCCGCTACCTGGGTGCGCCGCTCGATCTGGAAGCGCTCGACGACAAGGCCTGGGACGCGCTGCTGCGCGAGCTCTACGAGCAGGGCGGCGGCGACGCGCGCGCGATGATCGAGGGCCTGGACGAGCGCACGGACCTTGCCAGCCTCGCCGATGCGCTGCCGGAACCACAAGACCTGATGGAGAGCGATGACGATGCCGTCATCATCCGCCTGATCAATGCGGTGCTCACCGAAGCGGTCAAGGAAGGCGCGTCAGACATCCACATCGAGCCGTTCGAGAATCGTCTGGTGGTGCGCTTCCGCGTCGATGGCGTGCTGCGCGAGGTGCTCGCACCGGCGCGCCAGATCGCCGCGCCCATGGTCAGCCGCATCAAGGTGATGGCGCGGCTGGATATCGCCGAGAAGCGCCTGCCGCAGGATGGCCGCATCGGCTTGCGCATCGCGGGCCGGCCGGTCGACGTGCGCGTATCGACGATTCCCTCCGGCCACGGTGAGCGCGTGGTGTTGCGCCTGCTCGACAAGCAGGCCGGGCGACTGGACCTCGCGAAGCTCGGCATGCCCGCGCCGATGCTCGCGCAGCTCAACGATCTGATCCATCGTCCGCACGGCATCATCCTGGTCACCGGCCCCACCGGCTCGGGCAAGACCACCACGCTGTATGCCGCGCTGACCCGCCTCAACGACGCCACCCGCAACATCCTCACCGTCGAGGATCCGATCGAGTACTACCTCGATGGCATCGGCCAGACCCAGGTCAACACCAAGGTCGACATGACCTTCGCCCGCGGCCTGCGCGCGATCCTGCGCCAGGACCCCGACGTGGTGATGGTCGGCGAAATCCGCGACCTGGAAACCGCACAGATCGCGGTGCAGGCCTCGCTGACCGGCCATCTGGTGCTCTCGACGTTGCATACCAACTCGGCGACCGGCGCGGTCACCCGCTTGCGCGACATGGGCGTCGAACCGTTCCTGCTCGCCTCCTCGCTGATCGGCGTGCTGGCCCAGCGCCTGGTGCGGGTGCTCGATCCGGCCACGCGCGAGGCTTATGCCGCGAGTGCGGCCGAACTCGCAGCGCTGGGCCAACAGCGCGATGCGCAGGCCACCCTGTATCGCCCGCGCGGCGACCTGAGCGGCCGCAACGCCGGCTATCGCGGCCGCACCGGCATCTACGAACTGGTCGCGGTCGACGATGCACTGCGCAAACTCATCCACGAAGGCGCCTCCGAGGCGCAACTCGAAGCCCTCGCCCGCAGCCGCAGCCCATCGATCGCCGCCGACGGCTGGGACAAGTGCATGGCCGGGATCACCTCGATCGACGAGGTGATGCGGGTCACCCGCGAGGACTGACTGCGCGACGCGCGGGAATCGCCCGAATCTGGATGCCCTCTCCCCTTGCGGGAGAGGGGCAGGGGAGAGGGGTGCGCCGCACCGGGTGCGCCGACTGCACAAAGCCTACTTCGCCCAGTTGAGCACCTTCAGACCCGGCACCCGATCGAATTCACGCTCGTTGTTGCTCACCAGCGGGATGCCCAGCGCGAGCGCATGGGCTGCGATCCACAAATCGTTGTTGCCGATCGGGCGACCGCGCTGTTCGAGCGTCGCGCGCAGCGCACCGTAGCGCTCGGCCACCGCATCGTCGACGGGCAGTGCCGGAACCCAATCGCACAGCTGGCGCAGCAGCTCGCGCACGCGGTCGCGCTGCGTACTCTTGGCCGCGCCATACAGCAAGTCGCCGAAGGTGATCGCCGACATCGCGAGGTCGCCGCGCTGCTGGCGGCGGAAATGGGCCAGCACCGAAGGCGGCTTTTCGCGCGCGATGTAGGTGCAGATATTGGTGTCGAGCAGCAGCTTGGCCACGCTCACTCCAGCGGATCGCGCGCCTGTGGTGGCTGATCTTCGCGACCCTGCTCGAGAAAGTCCGCGGGCAATGCGGCCAGCAGCTCGAACGCCGGACCGAGTCCCTTCACCAGCGGGCGCAGCACGATCTCGTTTCCGCGGCGCAGGATCTGCACCTCGTCGGCATCGATCCGGAACTCGCGCGGCAGTCGCACGGCCTGGCTATTGCCGGAGCGGAATACGCGGGTGGTCTTCACGGAGTCCTCCTGTAGATACGGGAAGTATATACGCATCCGGGCTGCCCGCAAGCCGGTCGCACCGCTATAGTCCGCGCATGCCCGCCTTCACCTACGAAGCCCTCGACACCACCGGCAAGGCGCAGCGAGGGGTGCTGCAGGCCGACACGCCGCGCGGCGCGCGCGCGGCGCTGCGCGACCTGGGCCTCACGCCACTGTCGGTCGATGCGGTCGCCGAAGCGCCACGCAGCGCTGGCTGGACCATCGGCAAGCGCGGCCTGTCCACCGCCCAGCTGGCGCAGTTCGCGCGCCAGCTCGCAACGCTCGTCACCGCGGGATTGCCGCTGGAGGAAGCACTCGCGGCACTGTGCGAAGCTGACGCCGAGCCGCGCACGCGCGCGATCGTCGCGCAGCTGCGTGCGCGG
>JANOEA010000013.1:0-2015 GCA_031412975.1 Pseudomonadota bacterium
CGAGTCCGGGACGGCCGGGATCAGGGTGCCGGCGAGTTTGGTTCTTGTCTGAGCCGGCACCCAGATCCCGGTCGGCACGGACCCCCACCATCGCCGCCAAACAGCCGCGCGGGTCGCTCAGACGTCGCCGTCGCTGGCCCAGCCCTCGCCGCTGCCGCGCTGGAACACGCGATCGCCGTCGATGATCCCGCCGGCTGCGATCGCCGGCTGATCCTTGAGGCGGGCGTAGATCGGCCCGAAGTCGGGCGCGGTGGCGTCGATCAGCTGGCGGAAGCCGTCGATCACGAAGTAGGTCTTCTGGTAGCTGTCGATGCGGTAACGCGTGCACATGACGCGCTCGAGGCCGAAGCCGACGCGGTTGGGCGCCGCGCTTTCCAGGCAATGGATCGACTCGCCCTTGCTTGACACGATGCCGGAGCCATAGATGCGCAGGCCTTCGTCGGTGCGGATCAGGCCGAACTCGACCGTGTACCAGTACAGGCGCGTGAGATTCATCAGCGCTTCGGGCCCGAGGCCCGAGGCGCGCACGCCGCCGACGCCGTAGGCCTGCATGTAGTCGGCGAACATCGGCTCGAGCAGGAGCGGCACATGGCCGTACAGGTCGTGGAAGAGATCGGGCTCGGCGATGTAGTCGATCTGCTCGGGACGCCGGATCCACCAGGTCACCGGGAAACGGCGGTTGGCGAGGTGGTCGAAGAACTCGAGTTCGGGCAGCAGGCCTTCGACGCCGATCAGGGTCCAGCCGGTGGCCCGGTGCAGCACGCGATTGAGGTCGTCGAACTTCGGGATCTGGCTTTCGCCGATGCCGAAGCGCTCGAGGTTGTGCAGGAACTCGCGACAGGCGCGGCCGGGCAGGATCTCGCGCTGGCGCCGGTATAGCGCTGCCCAGGTCTGGTGATCCTGCGCGGAATAGCTCGCCCAGGGCTGCTCGACCACGGAGGTGGTGTAGACCGGCACGTAGCCGCGATCGGTTTGCTGGTGCTCGACGCGGCGGGGATCGTGCATGGTCCGGCAGGGCAGGGGAGGCTGCGCGAAGTCTATCCAGCCGACGACGCAATATCCTTGCCTTGTTGCAGGAAATGGCCAATTTAGCGCAATCTTATTGCGTCAATAGAGAAATTGGAGCCATATCGTGCACACCACGCCCTGGGACCGCACCGATCGGCGCATCCTCGCCACGCTCCAACGCGAGGGCCGGCTGCCCAACGCCGAGCTGGCCGAACGCGTGAATCTCTCGCCCTCGGCCTGCCTGCGCCGGCTGCAACGCCTCGAGCAATCGGGCGTGATCACCGGCTATGCGGCGCGCATCGATCCGCCGGCGGTCGGCCTTGGCCTGCAGGCCTTCGTGCGCGTGCAGCTGGAGAAGCACGGCAGCACCGGCGTCGCGCGCTTCGCCGAAGCCGTGGGCGGTTGGAACGAGGTGGTGGCGTGCTTCGCCCTGACCGGCGACATGGACTATCTCCTGCACGTGGTGGTGGTCGACCTCGACCACTACTCGCGGTTCCTCATGGACAAGCTCCTCAACGCGGCCGGCGTCGCCGACCTCAACTCGAGCTTCGTGCTGCAGACGGTCAAGCAGAGCGGCGAGTTGCCGCTCGACCACCTCACGCCCGCGACCGAACCGGCCCCGCGCCGGCGCGCGCGCTAGCGAATCCTCGCAGTGAAGCATCGCTCCCACAGACATATCGTGCCGCTCGCCGATTGCACCGAGTCATCCGCTGGGCGCGACGCTAGACTGATGCCATGGCCACCGCCTTCGACGAACTCGCCGACGACGTGCTCGCGCGTTCCTGCGCCGCCGACATCCGTGACGGCTTCGCCGACTACAACGCGCGCTTTCGCAGCATCACCCAGCGTGCCCGGCGCCGCTTCGAGGCCCGCGACTGGGTCGGTGCGCGCGCCGATGCGGTCGAGCGCATCGAGCTCTACAACGTGTGCGTGGCCGAAACCGAAGCGCGCCTGGCCGCCAGGCTGGGTCCGCGCAGCGCGGACAAGGGCCTGTGGTCCGCGATCCG
>JANOEA010000014.1:0-20230 GCA_031412975.1 Pseudomonadota bacterium
GGATACCCGCTTCGTGCAGTGGAGGAAATTCGATGGCATCGGTCGCGATGTGCGCAATGGATTGACTGCGCGCCGCGGCAATCCAACGCCGCCACAGCGCGACCAAAGTGCCAGCGACAACGTGCGCCAGATCCAGCAGCGCAGCATGATCGACGCGCGCGCCGCCGGTGGCGATGCGCGCGAGCGCGGCGACCAGCGCGATGCAACCGACAATATGGGCAACAACGGGCGGCCGCAGGCCACCCCGGAAGCGGTCGATGAAGCCGCCGTCTTCGAGCGCGCGCGGCAGGATCAGCAGCGCATGCTCGAGCGCCAGCAACTCGAGCGCCAGCAAGTTGAGCAGCGCGCCAGCGAACGCGTGCAGCGCGAGCAGCAACAACAGCAGCAGCAGCAACAGCAACAGCAACAGCAGATGAACGAGCAGGCGCAGCAGCGCGCGCAGCAGGAGCAGCAGCAGGCCCAGCAACGCGAGTTGCGCAGCCAGGAGAACCAACTGCGCGAACAGCAGCGGCAACAGGAACAGGCGCAGCAGCGTATCGAGCAGGACCGGCAGCAGGCGGTCCAGGCCCAGCAGCAAGCGCAGCAGGCCCAGCAGCAAGCGCAGCAGGAACAGCAGCAAGCGCAGGAGCGCGAGCAGCGCAACGCGCAGGAACAGCGTCGCGAATCAGAACCGCAGGTGCGCCCACAGCAGCCACAGACCGAGCCGCCTGCGACCGACACGGTGCCCGAACCGCGCCAAGGCAATTCGCGGCGCAACAAGGCGCCCGCCGACCCCGATGCCGAGGACTCCGAGTCCACGAAGGCAGAACGCGAAAAGGCAGAACGCGAAAAGGCAGAACGTGAAAAGGCAGAACGCGAAAACGCAGAACGTGAAAAGGCGGAACGCGAAAAGCGCGACGGGAAGCGCGACGACTGAATCGGGCGCCACCTGCAATTCAACGCCCGGCGATTCCGCCAGACTCCATGTGTGATACCGTACTTACGAATCTCGAGGTGCCTGTGGCGCTGGAAGAGCGGATGCATCTTGTAGGCGTTTGAATGCTCATGGTGGTCGCGATGCCCGCAATGCCATTTCCCACCCAGAATCACTTGCTCGCGGCGTTCCCCTCCGACGCGCGCGAACGGCTGTTTGCGCATCTCGAGTTGGTCCGCATGCCGCTGGGCAAGGTGCTCTACGAAGCCGGCGACCACATGCGCAACGTGTACTTCCCGACCGACTGTATCGTGTCGCTGCTGTCGACGATGGAAAACGGCGCGTCGGCGGAAATCGCGGTGATCGGCAACGAAGGCTTGGTCGGCATCGCGGTATTCATGGGCGGCGAGAGCTCGCCCAATCGTGCGATCGTGCAAAGTGCGGGCAGCGCCTACAAACTGCTGGGCCAGCGCTTCAAGGATGAATTCAATCGGCATGGCGAGGTGCTGCGCCTGATGCTGCGCTATACGCAGGCGCTGATCAGCCAGATGTCGCAGACGGCCGTGTGCAACCGCCACCATTCGATCGACCAGCAACTGTGTCGCTGGCTGTTGATATCGCTCGACTGCCTGCCCGACAACAAGCTCTCGATGACCCAGGAGCTGATCGCCAACATGCTGGGCGTGCGCCGCGAGGGGGTGACCGAAGCTGCCGGCAAGCTGCAGCGTCTGGGCGTGATCAGCTACTCACGCGGCCACATCGTGGTACTCGATCGTCCGCAGCTGGAGGAACTCAGCTGCGAATGTTATGCCGTGGTCAAGCGCGAGGCCGATCGCCTGCTGACCTACCGGGCCATCCAGGACGTTGCCTGAGGCGACGACCGCGGCGCGCGGGACTTGTTCAGAGGCTCCCAGGGCGCTTTGTTGCCTTGCGAACAGAATCATTCGTGCGGGGAGCACAGACTGCGTCATCGGGACTGCGTCAGCACCGCTCCCGCGCCGCCTCGGCTCCGCCAGTGCTGCAGGACGCCATCGTGGCCTCGCCCAAGACCCCGTCCACCACCAACCATCTGCTGCTGCGCCTCGCGCGCAAGGAACGCGAGGCGTTCCTCGCCGACTGCGAACCGGTCGACCTGGAGTTCGGCCAGACCCTGTGCGAGCCCGACGACGCCTACGGGTTCGCGTGGTTTCCGCAAACCGGCTTCATCTCGCTGATGGTGCCGTTGACCGGCCATCCGCCGCTGGAGGTGGGCCTTATCGGCAACGAGGGCATGCTGGGTGCCACCCTCGTGCTGGGCATCGACCAGGTGCCGATGCGCGCGGTGGTGCAGGGCACGGGGACCGCGTTGCGCATTCCGGTCGCCGCGCTCAAGCGCCACGTGGCGAGCGACCCGAAGCTGGAACGGGTGCTCAACCGCTATCTCTATGTGCTGCTCGCGCAGCTCTCGCAGACTGCCGCCTGCACGCGCTTCCACGAGATCGGCGAGCGCCTCGCGCGTTGGCTGCTGATGACCCATGACCGTGCGCAGGCCGACCACTTCCACCTGACCCACCAGTTCCTCGCCGACATGCTCGGCGTGCAGCGCAGCGCGATCACCATTGCCGCGGGCCTGCTCAAGGACAAGCGCTTGATCCGCTACAGCCGCGGCGAGATCACGGTGCTCTCGCGGCGCGGCCTCGAAGCGGCTTCCTGCGAATGTTATGCGGCGGTCATGGCGGATTACGCGCAGTTGATGGGCTGAGCGGGGCGACCCTGCGGGGCCCGCCAACGTGCGACGAACGCGAGCGCCTTGCTGCTTGCCCGCGGCCGCCGCTGTGTTCCATAACGCACAGAAGACGCGCGCGCTTGATCCTATGCTTTGCGTACCCGCTGCGCGCGAAGCGCAGCGCGGCGATCAATCGGCGTTACCCCATCCAAATCGAGGAGTGCGTTATGAGCCTGGGCACCATTCTGCTTATCGTCCTGGTCCTGCTGCTGATCGGCGCCATCCCGGCCTGGGGTCACAGCCGCAGCTGGGGCTACGGTCCCAGCGGCGGTCTCGGCCTGGTCCTGCTGATCGTAGTGGTGCTGATCGTGATGGGCCGCATCTGAGTCCGCCGCGGCCGTGCTGGACGGCGGCTCGTCACGATCGATATGATGTGACGCGCCGTCGCGCATGGCAGGCGTAAGCTAGCGCGATATTCGTCCGACACGACTCAACGTACCGCACCGCACGGACGCCCTCCGACGCCCGGCGTAGATTGAGCGGCATACGCAGCGTATGGCCGGTGCCGATGAGGTGCCCTTCCCACGCGGTGTAACAGCCCGACCCGCGGTTTATCCCACCAGGTGCCCGCGCGTCGGCATCACGCTTCACCATCCACCAGGAGATCAGTCATGCGAACCCAATCAGGCGTCTCGGAATCCACCGGCAACGGCAACGGCCACAACATGGACACCAATACCTCGCGCACCAACCGCTCGGGCGTCTCGCGCGAATTCCACAACCTGCTCAACGATTTCGAGCAGCTGATCAGCCAGACCACCGCGATGACGTCGGAAGATCTGGCGCGCGCCAAGGCGCAGCTCGGCGAGCGCATCACGCAAGCCAAGCATTCGCTCGAGAACGCCGGCGACAAGCTCGGTGAGCGCGCGCGCAAGTCGGCCGCGGTCACCAACGAGTACGTTCACGAGCAGCCGTGGAAGGCGATCGGCATCGCTGCTGCGATCGGCCTGTTGCTCGGCGTGGCAGTCACCCGTCGCTGAGCGGGCACCGGCGTCGATGTCGGCCTGGAGCGATCCCATGAACCACGCCCACACGTCGCCATCCAGCGCCCCGCCACGATCCACGGCGAGCGGGGCGATGGCTGCGATCGAAGTCCTGCGACTGCTCGGCTCTGCCAGCGAGGCGTTATTCGCCCAGGCCGGCCTGCACGCGCAACTCGCGCGGATGGAATGGCAGCAGGAAAAGCGGCGCCTGGCCACGATGGTGGCCTGGGCGATGTTCGCGATGTTGTGCGTGGGCTGCACACTGCTGGCCCTTGGCGCGCTGGCCCTGATCATCGGCTGGGATTCCGGTTACCGGATCCACATCGCGGTGACCGTAGGCGTGGCCTATCTGCTACTGGCAAGCATCGCCGGATTGCAGATCAAACGCCTCTCGAGCGCTGGCGAGCATGCCTTCGCGGCGACCCGCGCGGAGCTTGCATCCGATCTTGCGATGTTGCGGAGCCGGCTATGAGTAGCGAAGACAGCAACGGCAACAGCGCCCATGACTCGCTGCAGGCACTGCGTCGGCAGATGGCCGCCCAACGCGGGCTGATCTCGACCCAGCTCACGCGCACCTCGGGGGCGGATCAGTTTCCACGCAGCATGACCATGCGCCTGCTGACGCGCCAACCGGCACTGGTCGGCAAGCTCGCAATGCTGCTCGCAGCACGGTTGGGGGTGGGCAAGCACCTGGCCTTTCGTCTGGGCGCCGTGGGGATTGCCGCGTGGCTGGCCCGCAAGGCCGTGCAGCGCATCGCCAGCCAGACCGAATCGCAGGACCCGCCGCGCTACTGAGCGGCAGGTTGCTGCCCCTCACGCAAGTTTCGGAAGATCCACCAGCAGATCGGCCAGTTCGTCGGCATGCTCCTCCTCCACCGCGAGGATCGACCTGAGCATCTGGCTGGTAGTGGGATCGTCGGTGCCCAGGAACAGCAGCAACTCGCGGTAGCTGTCGATCGCGATGCGCTCGGCGATCAAATCCTCGCGGATCATTTCCACCAGCGATCCACCTGCCACGTACTCGGCGTGGCTGCGGCCGGTCAGTCCGTCGGGCGCGAAGTCCGGCTCACCGCCCAGCTGCACGATGCGACCCGCGATCTGGTCGGCGTGTCCCTGTTCTTGATTCGAGTGCACCAGGAACTCCTCGGCGATACCGCGCGAGAAAAGGCCGCGCGCCATGAAGTGGTGGCGGCGATAGCGCAGCACGCACACCAGCTCGGTCGCCAACGCCTCGTTCAAGCGCTTGAGCACTCCGCTGCGGTCGGCGCTGTAGCCGGCGGTGACCGCACCTTCCTCGATGTGTTCGCGGGCCTGCTCGCGCAGGGTTTCGACAGGGGTCGCAACGGCTTGATCTGGCATGGCACACCTCGGCTGGATGAGCCCCAGTATCCGCCAGCGTCTGCCGCGCATCTGTTCGGTGGCGTACCCCGCCTTTCGGTATCGCGACCATGATCGCGAAGCGCCAGAGTGCGCGATGCGCGCATTGCGGACAATGGCGACACGAAAGAGCCGCGCACCCCATCGGGATGCGCGGCGGTGTACGCAAAGCCAGCGAGCAGCGATCGCAAGATCATGCTGCTGGCGCTGCACACCGAACCGATCCGATCGTCAGTACGCTCTCGGCGCCACTGTTCGACTCCAACGTGGTCGGTCGGGAACCCGCGGCGAATCTCAGGCCGGATTGCGCACGAAAAACTCGCGCACCTGTCGATCGGCTTCGTCGCGGGTGACCGCATAGCGTTCCTGCACGAGGCCGGCGAGCTTCTGCTCGTGGCCTTCGAGCCGCAGCAACTCGTCGTCGGTCAGCTTGCCCCACGCGATCTTCGCGGCACCCATCTGCTGCTTCCACTTCGCCTTGAGCTCGTCGCAGCCCGGCAGCGCCT
Organism: Pseudomonadota bacterium; assembly: GCA_031412975.1. GTDB lineage: Bacteria > Pseudomonadota > Gammaproteobacteria > Xanthomonadales > Ahniellaceae > UBA4656. Next base: position 5,545 of record JANOEA010000014.1, read on the forward strand.
GCTGCTGCTGTTTAGGCGGTGGTTGGCTCATCACCGAGTCGTCGCCCTTGGCGGCCTGGCGCGGCGTGCGTGCATTGTCGGTATCGACCGCGGGGGTCGGCTGCGTCTCGGCCGGCGTGGACTTCGACTTGTCGCTGCGATTGTTCTGATTCATCGACGACGGCTTGGTCATGCCGTTGGTGCCCTCGTTGGCACTCGCCGACGCTGCGAACTTGCCCTTGTGCTGGTCGTGCTGCAGGTTCCGGTTCGAATCGGGGTGCTTGTCTTGTTTGCTCATGCTGTGCTCCACGCACCATCGCGACCGGCAGGAATGCGCGCTCATCGAGGTGCCGAGACGCTTACCTTGCGCCGTGCGCGCGCGACAATCGGTGCGCTTGCGCGCATAGCATGTGTTGCGCCCGGAAGCCTCTGAACAAGTCGCGTGCACTGCTGGCAACCACTGCGTAGTCCGATGCGGGAGCCGCCATGGCAGCGACCGCAACGTTCCATGCCGTCACGGTCGCCGACAGCGCAGTGGCGAACTGCGGCTACTTCAAGGTTTCGATGCGCCGCACGTACCAGCCGTTCGCATCCGATTCCACGGTAGCGACCGCCTTGACCGGCTTGCCGTCGCGGGTGGCCGACAGATCGATCCATGCGCGCTGCGCCTCGCCATGGCCGCCGACGATCTTGATCGCTTGCGGCAACTCGGACGTCACCGCGTCGATTTCGAGTTGGCCTTCGCCCTTGGCCTTCGAGGCGTTCATCGATTCGCGCCAGGTCGGCGGCGACAGCGCCACGAACGCGTCGAAATCGTTCGCTGCGAGCGCCGCAAGGTAGGCCTGCAGCACCTTGCCCGCCTCGCCGCCATCCGCGCCCAATGCCGCACCGACACGCGGAATCGCGCCATTGGTCCACACCGGCAGATCGAAATCGAGCTTGATCGTGTCGTACTCGAAACCGCCGGCGATCGCTTCGTTCGTGCGCGTGCGCCATACCAGCGCGCTGTCCATGTCGCTCGAGTACGACGACGAGCCGCCGACGCCGAGACTCGACAACTTGCCCTCGGCATCGATGTACAGGTTCAGCATGCGGCCCTGCGCGGTGTCCTCGTGCGCGGAGGTGTCGCCGATGTCGAAACGCAGGTCGGCGGCAATGCCCGCACGATCGAAGGGCTTGTCGCTGACCACGATGCGCACGCCGCTGTCGTCGCGCACCGCGATCGCATCGACCACGGTCCAGTCGCCGACCTGGCCGGTGGCCTTGGCTGCCGCATCCGCGCACAAACCGGTTCCGCCAAGAATGGCGTACAGCAGGATCGGGAAAACTCGCATGGCACGTGCTCCTGTGGGTGGTTGGTATCCAAGCCACGGCAAAAGCCGGCGCGCGGGGTCAGGTCCACTGCCGCGAGCGCGAACGTCGCGCATGGGCGTCTACCGCGGTGGCGCGGTCTCGACGCGCCACGCTATGCTCGGAACGATGAATTCAGCTCGCGCTTTGCTGGCTGCAGGCCAGTCCCTGTTCACTTCCCGTGCCGCCGCCGCCGCACGTGTCATGGCCCTGTTGGTGCTGCTCGCCGGCGCGGGGCCGGCAGCGGCCAACTTTTCGCTGCAATGTGCCGAGGACCGGCCATGCCCGGCGCCACCGGTGTCGGTCTGGGCGCCTTATCCATTCTTCAGCGACAGCGTCGAGTTCGCGGTCGGCATCGCGTACGCCGCCACCGGCTTCATCCAGCCGCAGTTCGGCATGGTGGCCAACGTGTTCGCGAGCAGCAACGGGACCAATGCCGGCTTCCTGCTCGCGCGCGACTACCAGATCGCCGACAGCCGCTTCTTCGCCGACTTCAGCGTGCTGGGCGGCGAGTTCGGCGAGATCCGCTCGTTCCGCGACGGCAACCCGGAGTTCCCCGAAGGCAACGCGGGCAGCAACGACTCCGACAAGGACAACTACATCGAGGCCGAGGGCACCGATTTGTTCGTGCGCCTGCCGATCCGCTACCTGTTGCCGATCGGCGCCGGCCGCGACGAGATCGTGCATGTGTTCACGACCAGCGGTGGCAAGCTGGTGCCCGGCTCCGGCACCGGCGGCAGCACCTGGAACCCGTGGGCGGGCGGCCGCACCTTCATCGAGCTGACCCCGTTCCAACGCGAGCAGGAGCTGGAAATCGCGTCCGGCGGCACCACCGACCTGCGCGCCAGCGGCGCCACCCTGCGCGTCGAATACGACAATACCGACTGGTGGAGCAATCCCGGCGAGGGCAGCCGTACGCGGCTGTCGATCACCCGCGACTGGAGCGGCAACCGGCCCGGCGACACCGTGTGGACCCAGGCCGAGGCGCAGTATTCGAAGTTCTGGTCGCTGGGCGCGAGTGAGCGCGCGCAGGCGCGGGTGATCGCCTTCGATGCATGGATTTCCGACGTGCCGACCTGGAACGATTTCGACGAAGTCGATGGCGAACCGCTGTTCCAGCGGCCGCCGGTGTACATGGGCTCGACCCTGGGCGGTTTGTTCCGCCAGCGCGGCTTCTTGGTCAACCGCTTCAGCGATCGCAGCGCGATCAACTACGCGCTGGAATACCGCCACACCACCAACCGCAGCCTGCTGGCCCGTTTCGGCATGCTGGACCGCTTCGGTATCGATTTCACCCAGCTGGTCGGCTTCGTCGAGGCCGGCCGGGTGGCGCCGGAGTTCGATCTGGGCGAGCTGCACGAGGACCTGAAGTACACCGTCGGCGTAGGCTTCCGCGCCTCCGCCCAGGGCCTGCTGGTGCGCGTGGACCTCGGCGCCTCCGACGAGGGCGCGCAGGTGCAGATGTTCGTCAACCAACCGTTCTAGGTTCAGAGGTTCCCCAGCATGGTGTCATGCAGCTAAAGTGCAGTATTCGTGCGCTGGCGGAATTGCTGGATCGCGCATAGACTTTGGTGCGTGACGGGGAGTTCGCCATGAAGCTTGTTGGAGAACGCCTCGCGATCGCGCTTGCCGCCACCGTCGAAGGCCGCGCCAACAACCGGCGCGCGGCGGTCTGCGCCACACGCTGATACCGCTACATTCGCAACTTCAGAAGAGGAACAGAGCAATGCTGAGACGAATCGTTTGGGTGGCGCTGGCAGCGCTTTCATTGCTGGCCACGGGCTGCACGACTACCGGACCGACCCCGAGCGGCAGTCCTGCCGAACGGCGTGCCGCCCTCGACAGTTCGGTGGACACCGCGCTGGCGAACTTGCGCCGGCAGGTGAACGGCGCCGGCCAGCTTCTCGACAGCGCCAAGGGCGTGCTGGTGTTCCCGGCGGTGCTCGAGGCCGGGTTTGTCGTCGGTGCCTCGCGCGGCGACGGGGCGTTGCGCAAGGGTGGCCGAACGGCCAGCTTTCACCGCACGACGAGCGGCTCGTGGGGACTACAGGCCGGCGCGCAGTCCAGTGCGGTGTTCGTCCTGTTCATGACCGACGCGTCGCTGCAGCAATTCCAGCGCAGCGAGGGCTGGTCGGCCGGCGTGGACGCCAACGTCACCGTGGTCTCGGTCGGGGCGAATGCCCAGATCACGACCGACACCGCGCGGCAGCCGGTCATCGGCTTCGTGCTTTCCAACCGCGGTTTGATGGGCGGGGTCACGATGAACGGAACACGCGTCACCCGCCTGCGCCTGTGAACCGGGCATCCCGTCGCTGCAATCCAGAAGGTACTTTCCGATGAAGCTTCGCGACAACAGATTCGCCTTCGCCGCGGTGCTCGCCGGCTCGCTGCTGGCGATGCAGGCGCACGCGCAGACTTCGGTATCCTTCGGCCGCATCACGGCCGTGCGCCAAGTCGAGGTCCAGGACGACGGCGCGCGGGCCGCGGGCACGCTGGTGGGTGGGGCCCTCGGTGTCGCCTCCGGCGGCTCCGGCCGCTCGGGCAGCAACCGCGCGCTGCGTGGCATCGGCGGGGCGACAGTGGGCAACCGGATGGCGGGCGCGATGTCGCGCAGCACGGCTTTCGAATACACCGTGCTGATCGAAGGCGCTTCGACCCGCATCGTCACCGATCAGGCGGGAATGCGGGTCGGCGACTGCGTTGCCCTCGAGCGCGGTTCGTTCAACAATCTGCGGCTGGCTCCCGAAGAGCGCTGCGACGTTGCCGGGGCCACAGCTTCAGCCGCCGATCAACAGGAATCCGACGCGTGCACCGCGGCCAAGCAACAATTGATCGATGCGTCGACGGACGCGGACTTCGACCGCGCCGAGCGCAGGATGCGGCTGCTCTGCGATCACTGAGCGTGCGCCGCTTTGCGGCCACGCGTCATCGACGCGGATACCGCAACGTGAGCGACAACGCGGTAGAGGTCGTGAACGAAACGATGGGTTGAGAGCCTGCGCGCGAACGGTCAATCGCCGTTCGTGGTGAGCGCAGGCGCGCGCGCCGGAGTCGAACCACACGCGAGCCTGCGGCAGGCCGCAGCCCTTCGGCTACGGGCCTGCGGCCCTGCGCTCAGGGCGAACCGGTGGATGGAATACGGAGTTGCTCGCGGCGAACGGCTGAATGGAAGGCGCGTCTGCGCGCCCACATCCCGGATTTTCCGCAATGAGGGAGCCCTCTGAACGGCGCTCCCTGGTGGCCCGGGTTTGCGACCCGGCCGCGCGCGGCCGCGTACTCGGCGTTGTTCGCAGCCGCAATCGAATTCGCCGACAGAGCTCAGGCTTTTGCGTTGGCGCGCAACTCTTCCATCGCTTCGCGCAGCGCGCGTGCCCACACGCTGATCGCGCGCCGCGCGTCGGCCGTGTTGGTCGCGCGGTTGGTGATTGACATCACGCCCGAATTGCGGCCCGACCGCGGATCGACGGCCCGCGCCAGGATCTCGCCGGACAACGAGTCGCGGGCTTCCAGTACCAGCGTCATGCTGCCCGAGTTCGCGGTGTAGGTCCGCGTGCGGCCGGCACTCGTCACGTCAGGAGCGGAGATGTTCAGGTCGATGATCGAGGCGGTGATGCGCAGCGTATCCGGGCCCGCGGTGTCCACGACAGCAAAGCCGCCGCGCGCGAGTTCGGCGCGAAACACCTCCTGGAACAGGTCGGCGAGTCCCTGCTGGATCGCCGCGAGGTCGCCGCTGTCCAGACGCGAGCCCACCGAGCGGCGGTTGCGGTTCGGGTCCCAGTTCTGCGCGAAGCTCACGCTGACCGGCTGAAGCTGCACGCTGCTGTAGGCGACGACCGCCGCGTTGGGACGGACCCAGACCGCGCGCAGGCGGGAATCGGGCTGCAGTACGAGGCCGTCCCATTCCGCTGGCGCCTGCGGCCGCGTACTGGCACAACCCGCGAACAGCGCGGAGATCAGGATCAGAAGCACTGCGCGGATCAGGAAGCTGCGTTTCATGGTGATGCACCCCTCGGTTATGCGCAGCGCCTCAGCGCGTCGCTCGGATTGATTGACCGTCTGCTGCCTTCAAGTGGAGCGCGCCGTCGGGCGCGATCTCGAAGCGGTTGACCGTCGCCAGCAGCGCGAGGAACTTGCCTTCCTGCGCCATCAGCGGATTTTCGCACATCATCATGCTGCCGGCGGCTTGCTGGATGGAGAGGCCTTCGCCGGAGAGCGTATAGCCGGTCATGAAGCGGTTGCACGAAGAGCCGCCCGACAACGTGCCGTCGGTTCCGAAGGTCAGGGTGACGCTTGAGTCCTTCACGATCGCGGCTCCGCCGATTTCCGCAACGCTCCATTCGGGGCCCTGCAGCAAACTGGCCGGCTCGCCACCGCATCCCGACAACTCGCGCTCGTCGACCCAGACCCGCACCTGCTGTGGATGCGGCATGCCGGACATCGAATCGACGCAGAGCTGGCCGAGGACCTTGACCGCGATCTCGCCCTTCTCGCCCGACGCGACATACATCACCGCACCGTCCTCGAACGTGGTGTCGATCGCGGGTGCACCGGCGCGGGTTTCGCCGTCGGGCGTGGTCAGGACCAACTCCGTCGCGCTCATGTCGATGCGCCAGAACGGCTCGTTGCCGGCCGCACGCAGTGCGATCGGCAGCCCTGGCAATTCGGCGGGCGCGTCGCCGGCCGCAGGGGTCGCGTCCGCAGCGGGTGCGGGCGCTTCGGCGGCTGGAACCGGCGTGCTGTCGGCGGCCTTTTCGGCGCATCCGGACAGGATCAGGACACATGTCGCAGCCGCAAACAGGGCTGCAGGACTACGCGAGCTCATCGGGAATTGCCTCGGCAGGGGTGGGTGCGCGACCGCCGCTGCCGGCGGCCGCAGCAGTGCCGCGTCAGTTGATCCGTGCGGGAAATCTCGCGAAGATGTCGCGCATCGCCGCGTCGATCGCGGGACCCGCATCGTTGGCCGTGCGCTGCGTGATGCGCTGCTCCGCGATGCCTTCCCAGACCAGCTGCATGCGGGCGGCATCGACGATGTCCACCACCAGCGTGCCGCTGGTGTACTGGCGAACGTCGGTCCGGTAGGAAGGCCACGTACTGTAGAAGCCGCGGCGGTGCGTGCCCCACGCGTTGCTGTGCATGTTCCTGCTCATGTTGTGGGTGGGGGTTTGCGTGACTTGCAGGCGCTGGTCCAGATTCGCGCTGAAATTGACCAGCAGGTCCGCGCCCGAATCGACGCGCTGGAATCCCCGACCCACGAGCTCGCGCTCGGCCGCGGTCATGAGCTGGCTGGAAATGATCGTCTGGACGCCCTCGCGGTCGGTCGACAGCGGCTGCATGAACATGAAGGTGCGGAAACGCGTGAGGTCCGCGCCCTGCTCGACGTTGCTGCGCACCCTTGGGCCGGAAGCCCCGCAGCCGGCGAGGATGAAAAGGCACACCAACATGCCGATGAATCTCAGGCTGCGATGAAACGTCGTGTGTTGCATTGGATTCCCCGGTCTTGTTTTGGTGAACGCTACGCGCGTCTTCGAAGTGTGCGCTCAGGCTCGACTGCCCGCAATAGGGAGTCGGTGACTCGTGCGCAACGCGCAGGATGCGGCGCTGGCGCTGCGGTTCGATGACACACGCGACGTGTGGGGCTGTCCGCCAGGGACATTCCGCCAGACCAGCACGGTTTCTTCACATCGACGAACAACGTTTCGTCGCCTGCGCGGGCGCTAACCGCGCGCTGCGCGTGCCATGGTCGCGGCCGCCATCGACCCTTCGGTCCGCAGCGTGCGCAGGACCAGCATGCGGCATACCACGAATCCCGCGAGCGCCGCAGCGAGATGCTTGAGGGTATGGCCGCTCATCAGTTGCACGAACCCAAGTACTTCACGGTCGAGGTGCTCGAGCAGCTTGGCCACCAGGTAGCACGCGAATACGAGGTAGATGTCGGTCCCACGCGTATAGCGCGAAGCTCGCGTGAGTGCGATCAGCAGCAAGGCGACGACCGCGTAACCCTGCAGTGCGGCGTAGGGAATGACGTTGCCGGCGCCCGCACGCTCGGTGTCGATCCAGTAAACCACCGATGCCGCGCCGACCAGCAGCATCGGCACCAGCAACAGCAGCCCGGCCCGCACGTTGATCCGCTCGCTGATTTGCGCGGCAACCAGCGACATGAAGGCGATCGTCATCGGCAGGCGATCCCAGAACAGGCGCTCGTTGTCGGGCGCGAGGTGGTAGTAGGCGGAACCTGCCGCGGTCAGCGCCACGCCGAGGAAGAACACCGCATAGGGCCAGCGTTCGGCGGGATGTTCGAAGCGGGTGCGCCGGCGCGCGACGATCACCAGTCCGGCCAGGCCCGCGACCAGGAAACCGGCGTTCGACGCGACATCGAGGAAGTTGGTCAAGCCCAGCAGCGGGCGCTGATCGGCGAAGTCGTGGTACTCGAGCGGCTGCGGCATGGCCGGCAGCAGCACGGCTGCCGCCACGCCGAGGATGGTGAATGCCAGCAGCAACCAGACCCGTTTCATGAATCGATTGCCCCGCTGCGCCGGTTGCTGGTCGTCATCGCCGAGCCGCTACTCCACCGTCACCGACTTCGCCAGGTTGCGCGGCTGGTCGACGTCGGTGCCCTTGAGCACGGCCACGTGGTAGGCCAGCAACTGCAGCGGCACGGTGAACACCATCGGCGCGATCAGGTTGCCACCGGAGTTCACGCGCAGCAACGCGCCGCGTTGCGGATCTTCGGTGATGCCGGCCGCGGCGTCGGCGAACACGAATAGTTCGCCGCCGCGCGCCTTGACCTCGGCGAGGTTGGACTTGAGCTTCTCCAGCATCTGGTTGTTCGGCGCCACCGCGATCACCGGCATGTCCTCGTCGACCAGCGCGAGCGGGCCGTGCTTGAGTTCGCCCGCGGGATAGGCCTCGGCGTGGATGTAGGAGATCTCCTTGAGTTTCAGCGCGCCTTCCATCGCGACCGGCCAGTGCGCGCCGCGCCCGAGGAACAGCGCGTGATGCTTGTTGACGAAGCGTTCGGCCAGCGTGCGCACCTGCGCATCCATGGCGAGCGCCTCGCCGATCACCCGCGGCAGCGTGGCCAGCTGCGCGACCAGGCGCTCGTACTTGTCGCGCTCCATGCCGCCGATCCGCGCGAGCTCCAGCACCAGCAGCGCGAGCGCGGTGAGCTGGGTGGTGAAGGCCTTGGTCGAGGCCACGCCGATCTCCGGGCCTGCGCGCGTCATCAGCACCAAATCGCATTCGCGCACCAGCGAGGATTCGGGCACGTTGCAGATCGCTACCGCGCCCAGATAGCCGCGATTGCGGCCCTCGCGCAGTGCTGCGAGCGTGTCCGCGGTCTCGCCGGATTGCGAGATCGCGAGGAACAGCGTATTCGGCGGCACCACGCCGGCGCGGTAGCGGTACTCGCTGGCGACTTCGACCGCGCACGGCAGGCCGGCCATGCCCTCGAACCAGTAGCGCGCGACCAGCCCTGCGTGATAGCTGGTGCCGCAGGCGATGATGTGGATGTTCTTCACCCGCGCCAGCAGCGCATCGGCATCCACGCCGAAGATGTTGGGCAGGATGCGGTTGCCGGCGATGCGGCCCTCCAGCGTGCGCGCTACGGCCTCGGGCTGCTCGTTGATCTCCTTGAGCATGTAGTGCTTGTATTCGCCGCGCTCGACCGCATCCGCGCTGAGCTCGGTGGTCTTCACGGGCCGATCGAGTGGCGCACCGTCGAGGTCGTACACCGCGAATCCGTCGCGCGTGATCTCCACCACGTCGCCCTCTTCGAGGTACACGAAGCGGTTGGTTTCCTTGATCAGCGCCTGCACGTCGGAGCCGAGGAAGTTCTCGCCGACGCCCACGCCGACCAGCAGCGGGCTGCCACGCCGCGCACCGATGACATGCCCGGGCGAGCGCTGGCTGAGCACCGCGATCGCATACGCACCGTGCAGGCGGTTGACCGCGGCCAGGGTGGCGGCGAGCAGCGTGAGGCCGCCCGCCAACCCGCTGTGGACCAGGTGCGCGATCACCTCGGTATCGGTCTCGGAGGTGAACTCGTAGCCGGCGGCCTGGAGCTCGCTGCGCAGCGCTTCATGGTTCTCGATGATGCCGTTGTGCACCACCGAGACGTCGTCGCGCGAAACGTGCGGGTGGGCGTTGTCGGTGTTCGGCACGCCGTGGGTGGCCCAGCGGGTGTGCGCGATGCCGGTATGGCCGTGCACGGGATCGGAGGCCTGCAGCGCCTCGAGGTCGCGCACCTTGCCCTTCGCGCGACGGCGCGCGAGCGCGCCGGGATCGAGCACCGCGATGCCGGCGGAATCGTAGCCGCGGTATTCCAGCGCCCGCAGTCCGTTGATCAGGATCGGGACGATGTCGCGATTGGCGGTGGCGGCGACGATTCCACACATGGTGCTGTCCTCGGTGTAGCGGCGATGGTGCATTCTCGCGCGCGGTGGTGTTGCGCGCGGGGCTTGGTGGATGGCAATTCGCGGGCGCTGGTGGCGGGGTGGGCGGTCCTTCGACTTCGCGCCTGCGGCGCTGCGCTCAGGATGAACGGGTGGTGGGGTATTCGATCAATCCGTGTGCGCTCAGCAGCCCCGTCCGATCGCCCTGAGCGCAGGCGCGCAGCGCCGGAGTCGAAGGGCGAACTTTCCCCCGTTCGTCCTGAGCGCAGGCGCGCAGCGCCGGAGTCGAAGGGTCACGCGCTGCCGTGCGCCAGCAGGCTGCGCTCCCAATCGAGCGCGGTGCGCGCGATGAAATCGAGGTCGGCATGCTGCGGCGCCCAGTCGAGCACCTCGCGGATGCGATCGGCGCGCGCGATCAGCTCGCCGGCATCGCCGCCGCGCCGGGGCTGTTCGACCGCGCGGATCGGCGCACCGTTCGCGCGACCGACCGCGGCCAGTAGTTCGCGCACCGATGCGCCCCGCCCGTATCCGCAATTGAGCGTCTCGTTGCGCCCGCCGGCGCGCAAATAAGCCACCGCAGCCGTATGCGCGCGCGCCAGGTCGTCGACGTGGATGTAGTCGCGGATCCCGGTGCCGTCGGGGGTCGGCCAGTCGGTACCGAAGATGCCGATCTGCAAACGCTTGCCCACCGCGACCTCGCAGGCGGCCTTGAGCAGATGGGTGGCCGCAGGCGTGCGCTGGCCGATGCTGCCGTCGGCCGCGGCGCCCGCCACGTTGAAGTAGCGCAGCACCACATAGCGCATGCCGTGCGCGGCCGCGGCATCGCGCAGCATCCACTCGGTCATCAGCTTGGAGCTGCCGTAGGGATTGATCGGCTGGGTCGGGGTGTCTTCGGAGGCTCGCCCGCCGGGCACCAGGCCGTAGACCGCGGCGGTCGAGGAGAACACGAAGTGGCGAACATTTTCGGCCACGCACGCGGCCAGCAGGCAACGCGAGTTGCAGGTGTTGGCGGCGTAATAGCCCAGCGGATCGACGACCGAGTCCGGCACCACGATGCGCGCGGCGAAGTGCAGCACGGTATCGATCGCGTGCTCGCGCAGCAGCGCGCGCACCGTATCGCCATGTCCACTGTCCCCGACCACCAGCGTCGCGCCGGGAATCGCATCGGCGAAGCCGGTGCTGAGGTTGTCGAGCACCACCACCGATTCGCCCGCGGCGACCAGCTGCTTGACCACATGGCTGCCGATGTAACCGGCGCCACCGCTGACCAGGATGTTCCGCGAGTTGCTCATGATTGGATCGGTCTCAGGCCGCCACGTGTCGATTCAGCGGGCCGATGTCGGATGACACTCCACTGCGGATCCGGATGGTGGCGGTCGCCGCATCCGCCGGCGCCAGGCACAGCGCGCCGACCCAGCCGGCCCCGGGATCGAGATCGCACAGCAGCAAAACCCGCGGATCGTGGGCGACCCGCACGCGCGACGCGCACTGCTCCAGCCCGACATCGATGACTCGGGTATCGACGCCGATGCCGCGCCCGGTGGCCTTGAGCACGGCCTCCTTGCGCGTCCAGTAGTGCAGGAAAATCCGATCGCGCGCGCTGCCGTCGGCGGCGGCCACGCGCGCCGCTTCGGCCTCGCCGAGGAATCGCCGCGCGAGCGGCAACACCGCCGGGCGCTCGCGCAGTTGCTCCAGGTCGACGCCGACTTCGCCCTGCGTGCTGATCGCGAGCAGCGCACGCTCGCCGCTGTGGCTGAGGTTGAAGTGCAGCCGCGGATATCCGTCGAGCGCCGGCTTGCCGTGCTCGCCGTAGTTGAAGGCCAGCGTATGCGCGGCTACGCCGAGTTCGCGGCCCAGGATCCGGCGCAGCGCGGCGCGTGCCTGGACGAACCGCCGCCGCACCGTCGGCACGATGATCCGAGCGGCACGCCAGCGCTCGTCGGCCGGCAGCGATTCAAGCGCATGCGGATCGCCCGCGTCATCGAGTGCGATGGCCCACAGCCTCACCGCACCGGCGGCCGCATCGCGCTCGAAGCGGGCGTCCATGCGCGTCACGTGGGGTAGAACCCGCGATACCACGCCACGAAGCGCGCGACTCCGGTTTCGATCGGCGTGCTGGGGTGGTAGCCGGTATCGCGCATCAGCTCGTCGACATCGGCACAGGTGTCGGGCACGTCGCCGGGCTGCAGCGGCAGCAGGTTCTTGATCGCGGTACGCCCGAGGCACTGTTCGATCACCTCGATATAGCGCGACAGCTGCACCGGCTGGTTGTTGCCGATGTTGTAGAGCCGATACGGCGCGCTGGATGATGCCGGCGATGGCAATGCTGGATCGAAGTCCGGATCCGGGCCCGGCACGCGGTCGAGCGTGCGGATCACGCCCTCGACGATGTCGTCGATGTAGGTGAAATCGCGCGTGTGGTGGCCGTGGTTGAACACGTCGATCGGCTGGCCGGCGAGGATGTTGCGGGTGAACAGGAACAGCGCCATGTCGGGTCGGCCCCACGGGCCATAGACGGTGAAAAAGCGCAATCCGGTGGTCGGCAGTCCGAACAAATGGCTGTAGGTGTGCGCCATCAGCTCGTTGGCTTTCTTGGTCGCCGCGTACAGGCTCACCGGATGGTCGACGCTGTCGCGCACCGAGAACGGCAGCTTGACGTTGGAGCCGTACACCGAGCTCGATGATGCGTAGACCAGGTGCTCGACGTCGCGATGGCGACACGCTTCGAGGATGTTGATGAAGCCGACGATGTTGGCGTCGATGTAGGCGCGTGGATTCTCCAGCGAGTAGCGCACCCCGGCCTGCGCTGCGAGGTTGACCACCCGCTGCGGCCGGAATCCGTCGAACGCCGCGGCCATCGCGGCGGCATCTTCGAGATCCGCGACTGCGTGCTGGAAGCCCTCGCGCACGGTCAGCCGCGCGAGCCGCGCGTGCTTGAGCCGCACGTCGTAGTACGGATTGAGATTGTCGTAGCCGAAGACTTCGTCGCCACGGTCGAGCAGCCGGTGCGCGAGCGCCGCACCGATGAAGCCCGCCGCACCCGTGACCAGGACCCTCACAGCCGACCGTCCACCGCGTTGCGCGGCAGTGCCTGCTTGACGTCGAACAGCACCGCGCCGGGTTTGCCCAGTGCGCGGATGCCGGCCGCGCCCAGACTGATGAACTGGTGGTGCGACACCGCAAGGATCACCGCGTCGTAGTGCGCCTGCGGCAGTTCGGTGAGCAAATCGAAGCCGTATTCGGCCTTGGCCTCGGCGCTATCCACCCACGGATCGTAGATGTCGACATCGGCGTTGTAGCTGCGGAACTCCGCGACCACGTCGACCACCCGCGTATTGCGCAGGTCCGGGCAGTTTTCCTTGAAGGTCAGGCCCAGGATCAGCACCTTGGCATCGGCCGCGTGCACCCGCCGCTGGTTCATCAGCTTGATCACGCGCTGGGCGACGTGGCGACCCATCTCGTCGTTGATCCGGCGTCCGGCCAGGATCATCTCCGGGTGGTAGCCGATCTCGATGGCCTTGTGGGTGAGGTAGTACGGATCCACGCCGATGCAGTGGCCGCCGACCAGGCCGGGCCGGAACGGCAGGAAGTTCCACTTGGTGCCGGCGGCTTCGAGCACCTCCTGGGTGTCGAGCCCCAGTCGATGGAAGATCAGCGCGAGTTCGTTGATCAGCGCGATGTTGACGTCGCGCTGGGTGTTCTCGATCACCTTGGCCGCTTCCGCGACCCGGATGCTCGATGCCTTGTGGGTGCCGGCGGTCACGATCAGGCGATACAGCGCATCGACGAAGTCGGCGATCTCCGGCGTCGAACCCGAGGTGACCTTCATGATCGTGGGCAGGCGGTGGGTCTTGTCGCCGGGGTTGATCCGCTCGGGACTGTATCCGGCGAAGAAATCGACGTTAAAACGCAGCCCGGACTCGGCTTCGAGGATCGGCACGCAGACTTCTTCGGTCGCGCCCGGGTACACCGTGGACTCGTAGACCACCACGTCGCCGCGCTTGAGCGCGCGCCCGACCGTGCGGCTGGCGGATTCCAGCGGGCCCAGGTCGGGCCGTTTGTAGGCGTCGATCGGCGTGGGCACCGTCACGATGAACACGTCGCAGGAGCGTAACTCGCCCGCATCGTCGGCGAACGTGAGCTTATCCGCAGAGCGCAGCTCGGCCTCGGATACCTCCAGCGTATGGTCGTGGCCGGCGCGCAGCGCGGCAACCCGGGACTTCGCGATATCGAAGCCCAGCGTCGCGATATGGCGCCCGAACTCGACTGCCAGCGGCAACCCCACGTAGCCCAGGCCGATCACCGCGACCCGGCTGTCCTTCAACGACTTGCGCACTGCATTCTCCACTGGTTTTCCGTATGCCGGGCTGCGATCGGGTCGGCGAGTCTAGTCGCGGTGTCGGTCGCGCCGCAAAGCACGCGGCGGATCGGCTTCGCGGCGTGATCCCGTCGCCGGGGTGAGGGAGTCCAGCGCCGCTTCGCGTAATCCTCTCAGGCATGTCACTGATCTTCGTGAATCCGTGACAAGTATTCATGGTTTTCTTCACGAAGTTTCTTGTGCCGTTCACACCGGGCGCGCATGCTCGCCGCCCGAGCGATGGGGAATCGATCCGAATGAGCGCCCGAATAGATGGTGCCTCCACCGAGGTGGAGGCCCGCACCCGCAGCGGCGCGCGCAGCTCGATGTTTCCCGCACGTCGCTGGCTTGCGCTGATTGCGGCGGTCGAATTCGCGCTGCTGGTCGGTGCCTTCGCGGCCGCGATCGAGTTGCGCTTCCTGTTCCAGCCCGAGTGGGCCGAGGTGCAGTTCCCCGTGGTGCTGCCGTACGCGCTGCTGTTCGCCGGCGTGGTCGGCCTGTGTTTCGTTGCGATGGGTCTGTACCAGACCCATTCCCGTGAAGGGATCGTGGGTCAATGGGCGCGGATGTTGACCGGCATCGGGCTTGCGGGCGTCGCGCTTGCGGTGGC
>JANOEA010000015.1:0-28440 GCA_031412975.1 Pseudomonadota bacterium
GCACCGCCGACGTGGTCGGACTCGACACCATGGCGCACGTGATCAAGACCATGGGCGATACGCTCGCCGACGATCCGTGGCACCGCTATTTCAAGGCACCGGACGTGCTGCTGGGACTGATCGCGCAGGGCACACTGGGGCAGAAGTCCGGCGCCGGATTCTTCCGCAAGGTCGGCAAGGACATCATGGTGCTCGATCCGGCGGCCCGCGACTACCGGCCCGCGATCGGTGAGCCGAGCCCCGCGGTGGCAGCAATCCTGAAGTCGAAGGACCCCGGCGAAAAACTGGCCGCGCTGCGCGCATCGGGTGAACCGCAGGCGCAGTTCCTGTGGTCGATCTTCCGCGATTTGTTCCACTACAGCGCATATCACCTCGCCGCAATCGCCGACAACGCGCGCGATGTCGACTTCGCGATCCGCTGGGGCTACGGCTGGAACCTCGGCCCGTTCGAGTTCTGGCAGGCCTGCGGCTGGCAGCGCGTCGCGGGATGGATCGCCGAGGACATCGCGGCCGGCAAGTCGATGAGCAACGCGCGATTGCCGGCGTGGGTCAGCGATGGCCGCAGCGGCGTGCATGACAGCGAGGGTTCCTACTCCCCCGCGATCGACAAGCCGCGTCCGCGCTCGTCGCAACCGGTGTATGCGCGGCAGCACTTTCCGGATGCGCTGCTCGGCGAGGATTTCGAGCAGGGCAAGACCCTGCTGGAGACCGACGCGGTACGGCTGTGGTCGCTCGGGGGAGAGGTCGGAATCCTGAGCTTCAAGACCAAGCTCAACACGGTGGGTGCCGGCGTACTGGAAGGCATCCAACAGGCCATCGAACACGCCGAGCGCGAACTGGCGGGGCTGGTGCTGTGGCAAACCCGCGAGCCGTTTTCGGCCGGCGCCGACCTGTCCGGCGCGATGGAGTCGCTCAAGGCCGGCAAGGTCTCGGAATTCGAGGCGATGGTCGCGCGATTCCAGCAGACCTCGCAACGCATCAAGTACGCGCTGGTGCCGGTGGTCTCGGCGGTACGCGGCATGGCGCTCGGCGGCGGCTGCGAGTTCCAGATGCACTCGGCGAAGACCGTCGCCGCACTGGAGAGCTACATCGGGCTGGTCGAAGCGGGCGTGGGCCTGCTGCCGGCAGGCGGCGGCCTGAAGGAATTCGCCTTGCGCAGCGCACAGGCCGCGCAGTTCGCGCAGGGTGGCGACGTGCTGCCCTACCTGCAGAAACTGTTCCAGGCCGTCGCGATGGCCACGGTCTCGGGCAGCGCGCTGGAGGCGAAGGAACTCGGACTGTTGCGGCCGACCGATACGGTCGTGATGAACCCGCACGAGCTGCTGCATGTGGCGCTGTCCGAGACGCGCGCACTCGCCGAATCCGGCTATCGCCCGCCGCTGCCCGCGCGCGCGATCGCGGTCGCCGGCGATGCCGGCTCGGCGGTGCTGAAGATGATGCTGGTGAACATGCGCGAAGGCGGCTTCATCTCCGCGCACGACTACGAGGTGTCCTCGCGCATCGCCACCATCCTGTGCGGCGGCGACGTCGAACGCGGCTCACTGGTCGACGAGAAGTGGCTGCTCGACCTCGAGCGCGAGCACTTCGTGGCGCTGGGCCAGATGCCGAAGACGCAGGAGCGGATCGTGCACATGCTGACGACTGGAAAACCGTTGCGGAACTGACATCCGCCGCTTTTTCCCTGCGCCATCCACGGCTATCCCAACCGTCCCATCGCCCCCTACCCCGGAGCCTCCCACCATGCCTCGCCAAATCCAGGACGCCTACATCGTCGCGGTTCGCCGCACGCCGGTCGGCAAGGCACCGCGCGGTGCGTTCCGCAACACCCGCCCGGACGACCTGCTCGCGCACGCGCTGCGCGCCACGCTCGACGACGTGCCCTCGGTCGATCGTGCGCGGATCGACGATGCGATCATCGGCTGTGCGATGCCGGAGGCCGAGCAGGGCATGAACGTCGCGCGTATCGCGGTGCTGCTCGCGGGACTGCCGCAATCGGTGGCGGCGATGACCATCAACCGCTTCTGTTCGTCCGGCATCCAGGCGGTCGCGACTGCGGCCGACCGCATCCGCCTCGGCGAGGCCGACCTGATGCTCGCAGGCGGCACCGAGAGCATGAGCATGGTGCCGATGATGGGCTACAAGCCGGCGATCAATCCGTCGGTGTTCGCCAACGAGCACGTGGCGATCGCCTACGGCATGGGCATCACCGCCGAGAATGTCGCCGCACAGTGGAAGGTCAGCCGCGAAGACCAGGACGCGTTCGCACTGGCTTCGCATCGCAAGGCTGCCGCCGCGATCGCCGCGGGCGAGTTCAGCGGCGAGATCGCAGCCTTCGCGCTCGACGACCGCTACCCCGATCTGTCGCGGCACACCACCCGGACCGATTCACGGGTCATCGCCAACGACGAGGGCCCGCGGCTGGATTCGACCATCGAGGGCCTCGCCGCGCTCAAGCCGGTGTTCAAGGCGCGCGGCTCGGTCACCGCGGGCAACAGCTCGCAGATGAGCGATGGCGCGGCCGCGGTGCTGTTGGCCAGCGAGCGTGCGATCAAGGATTACGGGCTCACGCCGTTGGCGCGCTTCGTCGGGTTTGCAGTCGCCGGCGTGGCGCCCGAGATCATGGGCATCGGTCCGATCGCGGCGATCCCCAAGGCGCTCGCGCAGGCAGGCATCAGCCGCGACCAGCTCGACTGGATCGAACTCAACGAGGCGTTCGCCGCGCAGGCGCTGGCCGTGATCCGCGACCTCGGCCTCGATCCGGCCAAGGTCAATCCGCTGGGCGGTGCGATCGCGCTCGGGCATCCGCTCGGCGCCACCGGCGCGGTGCGCACCGCGACCATCGTGCACGGCCTGCGACGGCGCAAACTGAAATACGGAATGGTCACGATGTGCATCGGCACCGGCATGGGAGCGGCCGGCATCCTCGAAGCGGTGTGAATCCGGTCCGCGTGCCCGCACCCGGTGCACGCGGCACTTCAGCGAGCGCTCAAATCCGCGCCAGCGCCTGCTGCAGATCGTCGATCAGCAACTGCGGATCCTCGAGCCCGATCGACAGCCGCACCAGGGTCACCGGCACGCCTGCCTGAGACTCGCGTCCGCGCCAGTCGCGCACGCCGGCGATCGGTAGCGCCAGCGATTCATAGCCTCCCCACGACACCGCCATCAGGAATCGCGCGAGTCCGTCGCAGAAGCGTTCGACCCCATCGAGGTCGGTGGCCAGGTCGATCGACAGCAGGCCGCTGACCCGGGTCAGCTGGCGCCTGGTCAGTGCGGCCTGCGGTTCGTCGTCGGCGAACGGCCAGTAGAGGCGCCGCACCTTCGGGTGCTTTGCGAGGAACGCGGCCACCTTGCGCGTGCTCGCGCCGATCCGGTCCATCCGCACCTCGAGCGTGCGCAGGCCGCGCAACACCAGCCACGCATCGTGCGGCGAGATGATCGCCCCCAGCGTCATGTACGGGCCGCGGAACACCGCCTCGCAGATCGCGCGCGACGCACACAGCGTGCCCACCATCACGTCGCTGTGCCCGGCCAGGTACTTGGTACCCGAATGCACGACCATGTCGATGCCATGCGCGAGCGGCGATTGCCCCAGCGGGGTGGCGAAGCTGTTGTCGGCCAGGGTCAGAATCCCGCGCGGCCTGGCAATCGCGGCGATCGCGGCGAGGTCCTGCTGTTCGAAGGTCAGCGAGTTCGGGCTTTCGAGCACGATCAGCCGGGTCGATGCACGCAGTGCGGCTTCCACGTCGGCCGGATCGCGCGCGTCGATAAAGTCGCTGTCGACGCCGAAACGCGGCAGCCAGTCGCGCACCAGCGCGCGGGTCCAGCTGTACGGCTTGGCCACGCACAGCACGTGATCGCCAGCGCGCACGTTCGCCAATACCGCAGCGGCGATCGCCGCGGCACCGCTGGCGAACACCAGCGCTTCCTCGGCACCCTCCAGCGCGGCCAGCTTGCGGCGCAGGATCTCCACCGTGGGATTGTTGCCGCGGGTATACAGATGGGCGTCGAACTCGCCGGCCATCGCGGCGCGCATCGCGGCCACCGTCGGCATCGCGAAGTTGCTGCTCTGCACGATCGGCGGCGCGACCGCATGGTCGTAGCGCGCGCGTTCCTCGCCGAGGTGGAACAAAATGTGGCTCAGGTCCACCCGCAATGTCCCGCGAACCCGCGCTCAGCCGGCCAACAGGCGCTGCATGCGCGCGCGTACCGCGCCCGCGATATCCGGTTGCGCCAATGCCATCGCCATGGTGGCCTCGACCACGCCGAGCTTGTTGCCGCAATCGAAGCGCTCGCCCTCGAAGCGATACGCGTACACCGGCTCGACGCCGAGCAATGCCGCGATCGCATCGGTGAGCTGGATCTCTCCACCGGCGCCCGGCGGCAGTGCGTGCAGGAAGCGAAACACGCGCGGATGCAGGATATAGCGGCCGACCACGGCCAGCGTCGATGGCGCGCTCGCGGGCGCGGGCTTCTCGACCATCGCGTCGATCCGTGCGCTGCGCTGGTCGGCCGGCCCCACCGAGACGATGCCGTAGCGATCGGTATGCTCGCGCGGCACGTCTTCGACGGCGATGATGCTGCTGTCGAGGCGTCGGGATTCGGCGACCATCTGCACAAGCGCCGGCGCACCGGCCTGGTTCCAGATCAGATCGTCGGGCAGCAGTACGGCGAACGGCTCGTCGCCGATCGCGTGCTCGGCGCACAGCACCGCATGCCCGAGCCCGAGCGCCTCGGACTGCGGCACGAACACCGTGCGCACGCCGGCAGGCAGCACATCCCGCACCATCCGCAACAAATCGGTCTTGCCCGACCGCTGCAGGCGCGCCTCCAGCTCGTGCGAGCGATCGAAGTGGTCGGCGATCGCATGCTTGTTGCGGTTGACCACGAACACCAGGGTGTCGCATCCCGCCGCGATCGCCTCGTCGACCGCAAACTGGATCAACGGCCGATCGATGATCGGCAACATCTCCTTCGGCACCACCTTGGATGCGGGCAGCAGTCGTGTACCAAGCCCGGCCACCGGGAATACCGCCTTGCGGATCTTCATGCCACCGTCGTCCAGGTACGGCCCGGGACCATCACGATCCGGCCCCGCGCGCGCGTTGCATCGGAATCACCTGCGAGTCGGCAGCCGGCGCTGCGAACTCGGGGACCATCTGCTGCAGCACGCGCAGCGCTTCCTCGTTGTCGTTGTTGGCGCATGCCGCGGCACCGCGGCGCAGGTGCGCGAGCAGATCCAACCACGGCATGCTGCGCGGCGAAGCGAGGAAGATCTTGCGATGCGCGGTGGCGACGTAGCTTTCCTGCTCGTGGAACAGCTCTTCGTAGAGCTTCTCGCCGGCGCGCAGGCCGGTGTAGACGATCGCGATCTCGCGCTCGGGAACCTTGCCTGCGAGCAGGATCATCTGCTCGGCGAGGTAGCGGATGCGCACCGGCTCGCCCATGTCGAGCGCGAAGATCTCGCCGCCCTGCCCCAGCACCGCAGCCTGCAGGATCAGCTGGCAGGCCTCGGGAATGGTCATGAAGTAGCGGGTGATTTCCGGATGGGTGACGGTGACCGGCCCGCCGGCGCGGATCTGCTCGCGGAACAGCGGCACCACGCTGCCGGCAGAGTCCAGCACGTTGCCGAAACGCACCGTGATGAAGCGCGTGCGCGACTGCGCGGCGAGGTTCTGGCAGTAGATCTCGGCCGCACGTTTGCTCGCCCCCATCACGTTGGCCGGATTGACCGCCTTGTCGGTGGAGATCATCACGAAGCAGGCCACCCCATGGCGGTCGGCCGCACTGGCCATCACCTGGGTGCCCAGCACGTTGTTGCGAAAGGCCTCGCGGACCTGGGTTTCGAGCAGCGGCACGTGCTTGTATGCGGCCGCATGGAACACCACCTGCGGCCGCAGCTGCGCCATCGCGCGCTCGCTGACCGCCGGATCGCTGCAATCGCCGAGCACCGGATGCAGGATCAGGTCCGGGAACTCACGGCGCAGTTCCTGCTCGATCCGGTACAGGTTGAACTCCGACTGTTCGATCACGCCCAGCGAGCCCGCCCCCAGGCGCGCGACCTGCCGGCACAGCTCCGCACCGATCGAGCCGCCACCGCCGCTGATCAGCACGCGTCGTCCGGACAGTTCACCGCGGATCGCGGTCCAGTCGAGTTGCACCGGCTCGCGACCGAGCAGGTCCTCGATCGCGACTTCCTTGAGCTCGTTGAAGCTCGAGCGGCCCTCGACCACGTCCTGCAGCCGCGGCACGGTGCGGAATGCGAGCCCGGTGTCCTCGCACAGCTGCACCACGCGCTGCATCTGCTGGTTGCTCGCCGACGGCATCGCGATCAGCAGCATCTCGGCGGCGACCTCGCGCGCCACCCGCGGCATGTCTTCCAGCGTGCCGAGCACGGGCACGCCCTGCAGCTTGGCGCCGCGCAGCGTGCGATTGTCGTCGAGGAATCCGACTGCCTGGTAATGGGTGTCGCGGCGCAGGTCGCGCGCGAGGGTTTCGCCGGCCCGCCCGGCGCCCAGCACGAGCACGCGCTGCAGCGGCGTGCGACGCTCGAAATCCAGGCGGTTGTCTTTCCAGAATCGATACAGCAGGCGTGGCGCGCCAAGCAGCACCACCAGCACCAGCGGATACACGATCAGCACCGAACGCGGCACTCCCTCGAGCCGATTGAACAGGAACAACCCGAGTGCGATCGCGAGCGCGCCGAGCACGCCGCCACGCGCGATGTTCCACAGATCGGGCAGGCTCGCGAAGCGCCACAGACCGCGGTAAAGGCCGGTCCACCAGAGGATCATGCCCTGCGCGAGCACCACCACCGGCACCTCCGGTGCCAACCAGGCAACCGGCGGTGGATCGGGCAGCAGGTTGAAGCGCAGCCAGTTGGTCAGGAACCACGCTGCCCACACCATCACCAGATCGTGCAGTACCACGGCGATGCGCGGATGGATGGCGGCGATCAGTTGCGCAGGACGCATGGGCGAGGATTCTTTGCGAGACGACGCCGGCAGGCGCGTTTGCCGACCAGCCAGATCACGGCTGCGATCCCCAAGGTCGCCGCCGGCCACCCGATCAAGTATAGGCATTCCGCGAGCCGGGGGTTGGCCTGTGCCCAGCCACCGGAATGCGCCAGCTCACGCAGGGCCAGCAGCCCCGGCACCAGCACTGCGGTCCACGCGAAGTAGCCGATCGCGACCCGTGCATGGCTGCTGCCGCTGCGCACCAGCCATTGATACAGATGCTCGCGATGCGGCCGCGACCACCGGCGGCCGCGCGACAGCCGCGAAAGCAGGGTGGCGCTGGCGTCGACACCACTGGCCGAACACAGCATCAGCACCGCGCCGAGATCGAGCGCTTCCGCACGCAGCGCCAGCAGTGCGGCCGCGGCGATCAGCAGACCCAGCGCACCACTGCCCACATCGCCGAGGAAGATCCGCGCCCGCGGCAGGTTGAACGGCAGGAATGCCAGGGTCGCGAACGTCGCGACCGCGGCCAGCTGGGTCAACGCGGGATCGCCGGCGCGATGGCCGAACCAGGCGAACCATCCGAGGACCGCCACGGCCTGCAGGCCGAGCAATCCGTTGATGCCGTCGACGAAGTTGTGCAGGTTGATCGACCACACCACCGCGAGCACCAGCAGTCCCAGCCACAGCGGCAGCCACGGATGTCCGGGGTGCGCACCGATCGCCCACACCAGCAGCAGCGCCGCACCCAGGTGCACGACCAGGCGCAGGCGCGCGGACAGCGGGCCATGGTCGTCGATCCAGCCGATCGCGGCGACCGCCAGCAGCGCCACCGCGATCCATCGCGAAGTGGCCTCCCCGGCCAGCACCAGCGGCAGCAATCCGAACGCGAGCACGGCCAGCACGATGCCGATGCCACCGCCGCGCGGGGTTGGCTGGCCATGCGAGCGCCGGCGGCCGGGCTGGTCGAGCAGCCCGCGGCGCTGCGCGTAGGCGATGGAGACCATCGTCGCCAGCGCCGACAGCAGCGCGGCCAGCAGCCACAGTGTCGCGCCAGCCGGTACCGAAGGCGCAGCCAGGCCGACCATGAACGGTGCCTCAGTCGCCCGCGACGCCGTGGATCGGCTTGACCGATCCCCACGACTTGCAGCTCGGACACTGCCAGTGGTGCGCGCGCGCGCCGAACCCGCAGCGGGTGCAGCGATACACCGACTTGCCCTCGAGCAGCTTGCGCACCAGCTCGTCGAGGATGCCCAGCCGACCACGTTCGTCGCCGTCGGCGACCTTGCGGGTGAGTTCGATCAGGTGGGTCAGCCCGCGCACCGAGGGGCGCGAGCGCAGTTGCTCGGCGAGGAACTCGGCGGCCGCGCGCTCACCGCTCTCGCGCTCGATGATCCGCGCCAGCGCAATGACCGGCGAGATCCCTTCGTAGCGGTCGGAAATCTGCTGCAGGAAAACCCGCGCACGCTGCGGCTGCTCGAGCTGCTCGTAGCAGCCGAGCACCGGAACCAGGATTTCGGGCACGAAATCGACGTCTTGTTCGACCACCAGTTCGAACGCGCGCGCGGCCGCCGCGGTGTCCCCCGCATCCATCGCCATGCGCGCCGAGATCACCAAGCCACGCACGCAGTTGGGCTCGCAGGCGAAGGCCTCGGCGAGGTGCCGGCTCGCGGCATCGACATCCTTGCGGCTGCGCGCATGTTCGGCCAGCTCGCAGAAGTACTGCGCGATCAGGCGCGCCTGCGACTCGCCGGTGGATTGTTCGAGACGCCGCGCATGGTCGATCGCCTTGCGCCAATCGCGCTCCTGCTGGTAGATCGAGATCAGGTGGCGCAACGCAGATGGCGCGCGGGCGTCGATGCCGACCAGGTCGGTGAACAGGGTTTCGGCGCGATCGAGCAGGCCCGCGCGCATGTAGTCCTCGCCGAGTTCCAGCAGCGCCTGGGTTTTCTGTTCCGCGCTCAGGTTGGGTCGCGCCACGAGGTTCTGGTGCACCCGGATCGCGCGATCGACCTCGCCGCGACGGCGGAACAGATTGCCCAGCGCCATGTGGGTCTCGACCGTATCGCTGTCGACCTCGGCGATATGCAGGAACACCTCGATCGCCTTGTCGGGCTGCTCGTTGAGCAGGTAGTTCAGCCCGCGGAAATAGTTGCTGCGCAGGCGGTTCACGCGTGCGCCCGCGATGCGTTCGTTGCCGCGCCGCGCGAGCAACCAGCTGGCCCCCGCTGCCAGCGGCAACAGCAGCCAGAACAGGCCCAGCTCCGAGCTCACGCGCTGCCGTCCGGCCGCACGCTCGCGCCGCGCTGCGCCTCGCGCCGCTGGGCCTGGCGCAAGCGCAGGCGCAGCGGCAGGATCACCCCACCGAGCAACACGCCGCCGCCGAGCAGGCAGCCGGTGAACAACGAGGCGAGCACCACCACCCCCAGCGGCAGCGAAACCTGCAAGCCGAACAGATCCAGCGCCACCAGCACGGAGTTGTACCAGGCGAAGACCAGGCTCGCGAGCGCCACCAATACGGTCAACACGACCAGCAGCCACTGTTTCATGCGCTAGACCACGTTATCTGTCAGGTCGACGGAACCGGGACACAGCATGGTCGCGGGATCGGCGCATCGCAAGCATCGCGGTGCGGCCAGCGACCTCAATCGGGATCGTCGTCGCCACCGGTGATCGGCTGGGTGCTCGCATTGACGCGCTCGCGCAGCTCCTTGCCCGGCTTGAAGTGCGGCACGTACTTGCCCGGCAGCGCGACCGACTCGCCGGTCTTGGGATTGCGGCCGATGCGCGGCGGACGGTAATGCAGCGAGAAGCTGCCGAAGCCGCGGATCTCGATCCGCTGCCCGTGGGCGAGCTCCTGGCTGATCTGTTCGAGCAGTTCCTTGACGGACAGCTCGACGTCGTGGAATGCCAGATGAGTCTGGCGGCGGGCCAGCGCCTCGATGAGTTCGGACTTGGTCATGGCCTGCGGAACGAAAGGAATCGGGTGGTCCGCGGCCGCGGCACCGGAGTGCCGTGGTCGCTTCCCGCCGGAACCCCGGCGCATCGGCGCCGGGGATGTGCGGACGGCTTACTCCGGCTTGTTGAGCTGTTCCTTGAACAAGGCGCCCAGCTTGGTCGTACCACCGGTGGCGCTCTGGTACTCGGACAGCACTTCCTGCAGGTCCTGCTCGTCCTTGGCGCGGATCGACAGCTGCAGGATGCGACCCTTGCGATCCATGCCGATGAACTTCGCCTCGACGGCGTCGCCCACCTTCAGGTGCAGGGTGGCGTCCTCGACGCGCTCCTTCGAGATGTCGTTGGCGCGCAAGTAGCCTTCCACGCCTTCCGAGATCGTTATGGTCGCGCCGCGGGCGTCGACTTCACGCACGGTGCCGTTGATGATGCTGCCGCGCGGATTGGCGGCCATGAACTGGCCGAACGGATCCTGCTCGAGCTGCTTGATGCCCAGCGAGATGCGCTCGCGCTCGGGATCGACCGCCAGCACCACCGCCTCGACCGTGTCGCCCTTCTTGAACTGGCGCACCAGGTCTTCGCCGGACACTTGCCATGAGATGTCGGACAAATGGACCAGGCCGTCGATGCCGCCATCCAGGCCCACGAAGATGCCGAAATCGGTGATCGACTTGATCTGACCGGACACCTTGTCGTTCTTCTTGTGGGTGGCAGCGAAGGCTTCCCACGGATTCGAATGGGTCTGCTTCATGCCCAGCGAGATGCGGCGACGCTCCTCGTCGACATCCAGCACCATGACCTCGACCTCGTCGCCGACCTGGACCATCTTGCCCGGGTTGACGTTCTTGTTGGTCCAGTCCATTTCGGACACGTGGACCAGACCTTCGACGCCCGGCTCGATTTCGACGAAGCAGCCGTAATCGGTGACGTTGCTGACCTTGCCGAACATGCGGGTGGTGGTCGGATAGCGACGCGCGATGTTGACCCAGGGGTCTTCACCGAGCTGCTTGAGACCCAGCGAGACGCGGTTGCGCTCGCGGTCGAAGCGCAGCACGCGCACTTCCAGCTCGTCGCCGACATTGACCACCTCGGACGGGTGGCGCACGCGCTTCCACGCCATGTCGGTGATGTGCAGCAGGCCGTCGATGCCGCCGAGGTCGACGAACGCACCGTAATCGGTGAGGTTCTTGACCACGCCCTTGACGACCGCGTTCTCCTG
This sequence comes from Pseudomonadota bacterium, assembly GCA_031412975.1. Lineage (GTDB taxonomy): Bacteria > Pseudomonadota > Gammaproteobacteria > Xanthomonadales > Ahniellaceae > UBA4656. Next base: position 11,131 of record JANOEA010000015.1, read on the forward strand.
CAGGCGCTCGAGCAGTTGCTCGCGCTCGGCGCTGAATTCGCTTTCGACCACCGCGCGGCGGCTGACCACCACGTTGTTGCGCTTGCGGTCGAGCTTGATGATCTTGAACTCGAGTTCCTTGCCTTCGAGATAGACCGGATCGCGCACCGGGCGCACGTCGACCAGGGAACCGGGCAGGAATGCGCGGACGTCCTTGATGTCGACCGTGAAGCCGCCCTTGACCTTGCCGCTGATGCGACCGGTGACGGTGGCATTGCTCTGGTGGGCTTCTTCGAGCTCGTCCCAGACCAGCGAGCGCTTGGCCTTCTCGCGCGACAGCCGCGTTTCGCCGAACCCGTCTTCCAGTGCATCGAGCGCGACCTTGACCTCGTCGCCGACTGCTACTTCGAGCTCACCGCGTTCGTTGCGGAATTGCTCGATGGGGACGATGCCTTCGGACTTCAGGCCCGCGTTGACCACCACGGCATCGGAGCGGATCTCGACCACGATGCCGATGACGATGGCACCCGGCTTGAGCTTGCCGATAGTCTGGCTACGCTCGAAAAGTTCGGCGAAACTCTCAGTCATGTTGATTTCCAGTTGACTCGGAAGGCGGTGCCGCGTCGCCGACGATCGGCTCAGGGCCGGCCCATCCTTCCACCCGCAGGGGCGCTTGCGCGCCATTGCATCACCCGCACGGCCTCGCACCGGCGGAACCTGCCCGGCGCACCTTGCGGTACGCACGAGCCCTTCATGCAAAGCGCGGGAACGTGGCGCCGAATGCGGGATTTCAGCGGGTGTCCGGCCAGGTCCGATGGACCAGTTCGAGCACCCGCCGCACCACTGCATCGATCGGCGTATCGGTGGTGTCGATCAGGACCGCGTCATCGGCGGGCTTGAGCGGTGCCACCGGACGCTGGGCGTCGCGGGCATCGCGCGCGAGGATGTCGCGCAAAAGGGCGGGCATATTAACCTCCAAACCCTTTTGCTTCAACTGCTTATATCGGCGGTCGGCGCGTTCGGCCGCGCTGGCGGTCAGGAACACCTTGAGTCCGGCATCGGCGAAGATCACCGTACCCATGTCGCGGCCGTCGGCGACCAGCCCCGGCAAACGGCGGAAAGAGTGCTGTTTTTCGACCAATGCGGCGCGAACTTCGGGCAACGCGGCGATTGCCGAGGCGGTCGCACCGCACGATTCGGTGCGCAGCTCGTCGCTGGCCTCGACGCCGTTGACATAGATCAGCGGGTCGTTGCCGGGCTGCTCGACGAACCGCACCTCGACCGCCTGCGCACAGCGGGCCAGGGCCGGCGCATCCGAGAGGTCGATCTGCGCCCAGCTCGCGGCCAGGCCGGCTGCCCGATACAGGGCTCCCGAGTCGAGGAAACGCCAGCCCAGGTGCACCGACAGCGCGCGGCTGATGGTGCCCTTGCCGGACCCGCTGGGGCCGTCGATCGCGAGTACCGGAACCACGGGTGGGGCGCTGGACATGGCTTGCTGCTCGGGTGGGACAACGTTCATGGAGACTTTTCGGCGAGGGTGAAGCCGGCCGCCGCCGCCAGCGCGACGAAACCCGGAAACGAGGTCGCGACGTTGGCGCAATCGGCGATCTCGACCGCGCCGCCGGCGACCAGTGCGGCCACCGCGCTGGCCATCGCGATGCGGTGGTCGCCATGGCTGTCGATCCGGCCCCCGGACAGTCGACCGCCACGGATGATCGCGCCATCGGGGGTCTCGACGATGTCGGCGCCGAGCGCACGCAGGGCGGCTGCCATCGCCGCGATGCGATCGCTCTCCTTGACCCGCAGTTCCGCCGCGCCGCGCACCACCGTGGTGCCCTGCGCGACCGCGGCGGCCGCGAACAGCACCGGGAACTCGTCGATCATGTCCGGCACCAGCGCCTCGGGCACCTCGATCCCGCGCAGCGGCGCATGCCGCACGCGCAGATCGGCGACCGGTTCGTCACCCAACACGCGCGGGTTCTCCAGCCTGATATCCGCACCCATCAGGCGCAGAGCGCGCAGGATGCCGTCGCGCAGCGGATTGATGCCCACCTGTTCGAGCAGCAGGTCGCTGCCCGGCACGATGCTCGCGGCCACCATGAAGAAGGCCGCCGAGGACACGTCCGCGGGCACCGCGATCGGTGCTGCGCGCAGGCGCTGGCCGCCGCAAACCGACGCGCTGTTGCCATCGACCAGCACCTCGACCCCGAACGCGCGCAGCATGCGCTCGGTATGGTCGCGGGTGCGGTGCGGCTCGGTGACGCGGGTGGTGCCGCGCGCGAACAGCCCGGCCAGCAGCAGGCACGACTTGACTTGCGCGCTGGCGACGGGCGAATCCCAGGCGATGCCTTCGAGCCCGCCGGATGCGGGCGTGAATCGCAGCGGCGCGAGGCCCCCGTCGCGGGACTCGATCAGCGCGCCCATCCGCGCGAGCGGTTCGATCACGCGCTTCATCGGGCGCCGCGACAGCGACGCATCGCCGATCAGTTCGGAGCCGAACGACTGGCCGGCAAGGATCCCGGCGAGCAGGCGCATGCCGGTGCCGGAGTTGCCCAGGTCCAGTGCCGCCGAAGGCGCGCGCAGACCATGCAGCCCGACGCCATGCACGATCCGCCTGCCCTCGCCGACCGCTTCGATCCGCACGCCCATCGCGCGGAATGCCGCGGCGGTAGCCAGGGTGTCTTCGCCCTCGAGGAAACCACTGACCTCGGTGCAGCCCTCGGCCAGCGAGCCGAGCATCATCGCGCGGTGCGAAATCGACTTGTCGCCGGGTACCCGCAGCGTTCCGCGTAGTGCTCCGCGCGCGGGTTGGGCGCGCCAGTCCAGTCGCGACCCGCTCATCCGAGCACCGCGTCGAGGCTGTCGATCAGGCGCTGATTCTCCGCCTCGGCGCCGATGCTGATCCGCAGGCAGGTCGGCAGGCCGTAGCCGCCCATCGGACGCACCACCACGCCGCGCGCAAGCCACGCGGCTTCGATCGCTGCCGCAGGCCGATCGAAATCGACCAGCAGGAAGTTGGTCATCGACGGGTGCACGAACAGCCCGCGCTGCTCGAAGGCCTGCGCCATCCGCACACGCTGGGTGCGATTGAACTCGCGCACCCGCGCCAGATGCGCGGTGTCCTTCAGCGCCAGCCGCGCGAGCGCCAGTCCAGGCGCATTCACGTTGAACGATTCGCGCAATCGATTGATCACCTCGATCACCGAGGGGTCGGCCACCGCGTAGCCCACCCTGAGCCCGGCCAGCGCATAGCCTTTGGAAAAGGTGCGGGTGACGATCAGGTTCGGATGCGCCGGCAACAAGGCGATCGCGTCACCGACTTCGGGGTCGTCGACGTATTCGTGGTACGCCTCGTCGACCACTACCGGCACACCGGGATCGACCGCGCGCAGGAACTCTGCCAGCTTGGCCCTCGAGAACCAGGTACCGGTCGGGTTGTTCGGATTGGCAAGATAGACCAGTCGGGTTCGCGGCCCGATCGCTGCAGCCAGTGCGTCCAGATCGTGGCCGCGCGGTGCCGCGCCGCAGCGCGGGCGTGCAGCGACCCGGCATGGCGTCGCGCCAACCGCCGCAGTGCCGATCGCATACACCGCGAAGCCGAATTCGCTGAACACCACTTCGTCGCCGGGTCCGGCGAAACACTGCGCGAGCAGCATCAGCAGCTCATGCGAGCCGTTGCCGAGCACGATCTGCGCGGGATCCACGCCGAGCCTGCTGCCGAGATCCTGCCGCAGTGCGAGTCCCATCGGGTCCGGATAGCGCAGCAACTCCGCGACCGGCATGTCGTGCATCGCCGACAGCACCGCGCGCGCCGGGCCGAGCGGATTCTCGTTGGAGCCCAGCTCCGACAGCGCACCGGCGGCGAAGCGGCGCCGCAATGCGGGCAGGTCGTGGCCGGGGTCGTAGGCTTTCAGCGCGGCGATCGCAGCTACCGGCCGGGCGACGAATCCGCTCACAACAGCGCCACCGGGTAGCTGCCCAACACCTTCACCTGGGCGGCGAACGGACCCAGATCGCCGATCACGCGCTGCAGCGCCGGCTCGTCGATGTGGCCCTCGACATCGATGAAGAACGCGTTCTGCCACTTGCCCTGCCGACTCGGCCGCGACTCGATCTTGGTCATGTTGACGCCGCGCCGGGCGAGCGGTTCGAGCAGTTTGAACAAGGTGCCGGGGCGGTCGCCGGCGGCGACCAGCAGCGAGGTCTTGTCGCGGCCCGACGGCGCGAACAGCTCGCGGCCGATGACCACGAAGCGGGTGGTGTTGTCCGCGCGGTCCTCGATCGGGCCGTCGACTATCTTCAGGCCATACACCGCAGCGGCGGTGGCGCCCGCGATGGCCGCGGCATCATCGGCGTTGCGCGCACGGCGAGCCGCTTCCGCATTGCTGGCCACCGCGACCCGCTCGGCCTTGGGCAGGTGCTGGCGCAACCAGCCGCGGCACTGGGCCAGCGACTGCGGGTGCGAGTACACCCGCTCGACCGCGTCGAGGCTGCCGACGCGCGAGAGCAGGAACTGGTGCACCCGCAGTTCGATCTCGCCGCACATCTTCAGCGCCGAATCGAAGAACATGTCCAGCGTCGAGTGAACCGCGCCTTCGCCGGAGTTCTCGATCGGCACCACGCCGAAGTCGGCATTGCCCGCTTCGACCTCCTGGAACACTTCCTCGATGCTCGACAGCGGCAGGCGCCGCGCGGCCTGCCCGAAATGTTTCATCACCGCCTGTTCGGAGAAGGTGCCCTCGGGGCCGAGGAAGCCGATCTTCAGCGGCTCCTGCTGCGCGAGGCACGAGGACATGATCTCGCGGAACAGGCGCACCATCTCCTCGGCCGACAGCGGCCCGAGGTTGCGTTCGATCACCATTCGCAGGACCTGTGCCTCGCGCTCGGGGCGGTAGTAGTCGACCGCGGCCTTCAGCGGGCCCTTGGCCTTGCCGACCTGCTGCGCGAACACCGCGCGCTCCTGGATCAGCTGCTGGATCTGCGCATCGATCGCGTCGATCCGCGATCGCGCCGCCGACAGCTCGGTGGGCTTTTGCGACTTCGGCGACGATGGCTTGCGCGGTGGGCGGTTGGGCATGCGGAGGTGTCCGTGGCAAATGCTTCAATGGCGTCGATCATCGCGGCGGAGCGTGATCCACCCCGTTTGGGCGGGTTGGACTCGCCGCGCGCCGCATCATCCGTTGCGCCGCGCGAAATCGCGCATGAAATCGACCAGCGCCTGCACGCCGGCCAGCGGCATCGCATTGTAGATCGACGCGCGCATGCCGCCGACCAGGCGATGGCCCTTGAGCGAGAGCAAACCGGCGGCTTCGGCTTCCGCGAGGAACAATCCATCGAGCGACTCGTCGCGCAGCACGAACGGCACGTTCATGCGCGAGCGTGCCGGCGGATCGATCGGATTGCTGTAGAAACCCGAACCGTCGATGTAGTCGTACAGCAACCTGGCCTTGGCGCTGTTGGCCGCGCCGATCGCCGCCATGCCGCCCTCGCGCTTGAGCCACTGGAACACCAATGCCGCGAGATACCAGCCGTAGGTGTTGGGCGTATTGAACAGCGAACCCTCCCTGGCGTGCACGGCGTAGTTGAGGATCTGCGGCAGATCCTTCGGGCAGCGCTCCAGCAGGTCCTCGCGCACGATCAGCACGACCAGGCCGGAAGCGCCGATGTTCTTCTGCGCGCCGGCGTAGATCACGCCGTAGCGGGAAACATCGATCGGCTGCGAGAGGATGTTCGACGACATGTCCGCGAACAGCGGGACATTGCCGACTTCGGGCGCATCGGCGAACTCGACGCCGCCGATGGTTTCGTTCGGCGTGATGTGCACGTAGGCGGCATCGGGATCCAGATCCCAGCTCGCGCGTTCGGGGATGCGGAAAAAGCGATGTGCCTCGCTGCTCGCGGCGATCCGCACCCCGCACGAGGGCCTGGCTTCCTTGGCCGCCTTTTCGCCCCACGATCCGGTCAGCACGTAATCGGCGCTGCCACCGCGCGCGAAGTTCATCGGCAGCAGCGCGAAATGCGTGGTGGCCCCACCCTGCAGGAACAGCACCTTGTAGTTCGACGGCACGCCGAGCAAATCGCGCAGGTCGCGCTCGGAGGCCTCGGCCAATGCCATGAATTCCTTGCCGCGATGGCTGACCTCCATCACCGACGATCGGGTCTTGCCCCACTCCAGCATTTCCTCCTGCGCCTGGCGCAGTACGGCTTCGGGCAGTGCACCAGGACCGGGGCTGAAGTTGTAGGCACGCGACACGGGAAATCTCCGGGGCAAGGCAAGCCAAGGACACTAACATGCGGCAATGCAGCATGTAATCGAGGTGCACACGCGCCCGGTGACCGGAATCCGCATCGTCATCGGTTGCAAGACCGGGGCGTACCGGAAAACGGAGCGCCGGGCCGGGGGACCGGCGTTTTCGGGACGCAACGCGCCCCGCGGGTTGCCGCCGATCAGCGGAAACCGAAGATCAACAACCCGATCGCCGCTGCGATCAGCACGGCCGCCGCGATCAATGCCCACGGGTTCCAGCCGGCGGTCGACACCTCGTCGACGGGCGCAGGCGTCTTCACTTCGGGCGCATCGTCGATGCGAATCGCGCGCATCGTCTGGGTGACTTCGGGGCGCGCGCGCTGCTCGACGACCGGCGTGTGCACCGGGGTGCGCGGCTCGTTGCGACGCACCGGCATGCCGGGCGCCTCGATCAGGAAACGGTTGCGGTCGAACGCAATCTGGTCGCCCGGATACAGGATCGCATCGCGAACCTGCACGCCGTTGACGTAGGTGCCGTTGGCCGAGCCGAGGTCGCGCAGGAAGATCTCGCTCGCGGTCACCTCGATCATCGCGTGCCGGCGCGACATTTCGGGCTCATCGAGCACCAGCCCGCACTCGCTGCCGCGACCGATCTCGATTCGCCCGTGGATCGGAATCACCTTGCCGAAATAGGGCCCGGAAACCGCGCGCAGCACCGCGCGCGGCGGCGTCACGCGATAGCGGGTATCCGACTGCGCTTCGTTGGCGGCCACGGCTGCTTCTCCGGCACTGTCGCCCGGCGGCGCGGCCTCGATGGCCGCGTCGTGGTCGGGCTTGAGGATCATGTTCACCGCGTCGACGCTGACCACGTCGCCGAGGCGGAGGATCGCCTTCTCGCGCACCGGACGCGCATTGACATGGGTGCGTGCGGCACCGCGCACGAACAGGGTGAAGCCGCGCGGATCGGCGACGATGCTCGCGTGGTGGGCCTGCACGCCGGCGCTGGCAACCACCACGCCATTGTCCGCCGCAGCACCGATGGTGATCTCGCCCGGGGGCACGATCACATCGGCATGTTCACCCCTGGGAAAGCTCAGGCGCACTGATGTCCCCGCCCCTCGCATGGCCGTCGCGACTCTAACATATCCGCACCGCGCGCCGGCGCCGGATCACCAGCGCGCACGCAGGTCGAGCAGCGCGCGTTCGGTGTCGACCGTACGGCCATCGGCGCGCTCGAGGAACAGCGCGAGCTGGATGCGCCAGGTGTCGTCGAAGCCGTAACCGACCCACGGCCCCGCGCCGCGCATCGCGCTATGGAACCACCAGTCTTCCGAGTTGAACGCGGTCATCACCGCATCGCGCTGCACGCGCTGGTAAGCCAGGCCCAACTCCCACGCCTGCGCGATCCGCGCATCGCCCCACGCCATGCTCGCGCGCGCACCGTCGCGCTGGTCGTCGGCACCGAGGTTGCGCACCACGTTGATCCGCGAGCGCAGCGGCTGCCCTGCGAGCTGCGTATCGAAATACAGCTGCAGGTCGAGCAGCTGGAAATCGCTGACGAGTCGATTACCGATGCGCCGGTTGCTGCGTGCCAGGCCGCTGCTGGTGATCCGCTCGAGATCGTCGAAGTCGATCAGCGACAGCAGGACCCCACCACCGGTCTCGGCGCCCTCGCGCAATCGCCAGCCGGCCTGCAGCGCGAGGATCCGCGAGGTATCGCCATACAGGTGGTCACCGAGCCAGGCGCCGCCGCTGAGCACGAAGCGATCGAAGTCGCCGGTCGGGATGCCATGTTCGATCGACAGCCCGACCGGGCGCAGTTCGTGGTCCCAGACCATCGGGGTCAATTCCAGCGGCAATGGATGTTTGCCGAGGATCAGCGCGGTGTGCTCGCCGCGCCAGCGTGCATAAAGCAGATCGACGTTCAGATCGTTGATTCGCTGGTTGTCGTGCGCAAGCCGCACCACCTGCGCGCTGTCGGAACCGCGCGATCCTTCGATCGCCGCGCCCAGTTCCCATGCATCGTCGGGCAGCCAGCGCAAGCCGGCACGCATCCGCGCCAGGCCACGGCGCTCGTCCGGCAGGTTCAGTGGCAGGTCACGGGCGTAGTCGCCGCGGATCAGCAAGTCGGAGAACCAGCTCAGCGAAGTTTCACCCTCGGCGTCGGGATCGAACGCCAGCGGATCATCGGACTGCGCCAACGCCGGCGCTGCGCATGCCGCGGCAAGCGCCAGCCCACAAGCTGCACGGATGATCCAGAAACGCATCGGCTCGCCCCGCGGATCGAGAATAGAATCCGCTTCAATAAGCCTGTGTAACCTGTTGATTCCCTTGTGTCAACGGGGGCCCGTCGAAGATCAACTTCGGATTCAGGCGCGCAAACCCGCCAGTGCCGCCCCCAACTCGCTCGCCGACTGGATCCGGGCGCCCGGCTCGCGCTCGATGCAGCGCAGGATCAGCGCCTCCAGTGATGGGGGCACCTCGGGCCACCATGCCGACGGCCGGATCGGCTCCTGCTGCATCTGCGCCATGTAGATCTCCAGCGTCGAGGCGCCCTGGAACGGTACCTTGCCGCAGAACATCTCGCACATCAGCACGCCGCTGGCGTAGACATCACTGCGCGCATCGACCTCGCCGCCCGCCAGTTGCTCGGGCGAGGAGTAGGCGGGGGTGCCGACGAACATGCCCGGCTGGGTGTGGCCGGGCTCGGAGCGGTGCAGCGGCCGCGCGATGCCGAAGTCCATCAGCTTCGCGTTGCCGCTGGATTCGAGGATCAGGTTTTCCGGCTTGATGTCGCGATGCAGGACGCCGACCTCGTGCGCGGCCGCGAGCCCCGCGCTCAACTGGCGGGCGATGCGCAGCGCGGCCGAGTATGGAATCCGGCCGGCCTGCTTGATCAGGTAGCGCAGGGTCATGCCGCGCACGTACTCCATCGAAATGTACGGCCGGCCATCGACATCGCCGAAATCGAAGGTGCGCAGCACGTTGGGATGGGTGATCTTGCGCGCGAGGCGGATCTCGCTCTTCAAGCGGTCGAGGTGCTCGCTGTCGCCGAACGCGGCCGGCTTGAGCATCTTCAGCGCCACCACGTCGTCGAGTTCGAGATCGCGCGCCTTGTACACCACGCCCATGCCGCCCTCGCCGAGCACGCCGAGGATGTCGTAGCGCCCACCGAAGCGCATGCCCGGGAGCAAGGCAGCCTGCCGCGCGGCGCGTGGTGAGGTGGCGACGGGCGCGCTGGCGGTGATCGGCTGCTCGACCGTACGCAAGCTGTCGCCGCTGCCAACTTTGGGTGGCTCGAGGCCCACCAGCCGCGCGAGCGCCTGTGCGTCGAGGGCGTAGAACGGCTTGCCACTGGCGAGGCCCGCCTGCACCGGCAGCGCCTCGCCGCCGAGCAGCCCCCGTGCTGCTTCGCCGAGGCTCCTGGGCAGCAGTACCTTGCCCGCACCCGCCTCCACCAGCAGCCGGTCGAGCTGGTGGCAGACCGTGCCCAGGCCGATCTTGAGGCTGCCGCCCGGGACATCGACTGCGCCTTCGACCAGCACGCCTTCGAGCATTCCCGCGGCGGTGGCGGGATCGGCATCGATCGCCGCGCGCACCACGGCCAGCGCTCGCGGCAGCCGATCGATCGCATCGAATCCGAGCACCATGCGCGCACCCGAGCCGCTGACCAGGCGCCCGCCGTGGGCGCCAGCGGCAGCCATGATTTGCGCCACCCGCTGCTCGGCCGCAGCGACCGCAGGCGCGGCGCCTTCGGCACCCGCCCGCGCGAGGCCACGCAGGTCGAGGCCCAGCAGCAGTACCGTGCCCTGCCGCGCCGGATCCGCCTCGGTCTGCCGCGCGGCTTGATCGCGCGTCACGAAACTCTGCACCTGCGCCGCTTCGCTGGCCGGATCGGGCAGGAAGCGCGACAGATTGGTCACGTAGCCCTCGATGTCGCTCTTCTCGCGCAGATCCGACAGCAGCGAGTCGAAGGCTTGCGAGAGCTGCGCGAGCGCGTCCCTGCCGCGAATCCCGATCCGGGTCTGGTAGTTGCCGGCCGCTGCTTCCTTGGCCGCGCGCGCCATCGTCGCCAGCGGCCGCAGGGTCGTCTTGGCGAGCAGGAACGACAACGGCAATGCGATCAGCAGCACCACGCCACCGGCGAGCGCGAGCAGATTGAGGATCTCGCGGTAGCCGGCCGCCGCGCGGTCGGCCGACGACAGGCGCAGGGTCGCACCCAGCGCGCTGCCACCGTCGGTGTCGACCGGCGCGAGCTGGCCGATCCAGGACTGCCCGTCGAGTTCGAGCGCGACCCGCTCGATGCGCGTGCCGGCCTGGATCGCGGCGGCCGTGCCGCCGGCGTCGGTGGCAATCGCGGCGTCGAGCGCATTGCGCAACGCGGGGTCGAGCGAGGTGCCGATCACCGCGATACGCTGCTCGATCGGCAGCAGGAACGCGATGTCGGCACCGCTCGCCTTGCCGACCCGCACCGACAGCGCATCGTCGACCCGCAACGCCACCAGCATGAAGCCGACCAGATCGCCATCGAGATCGAGCGGCCACGCTGCGGCCTGGAACAGCATCGCGCCCTCCCGCCAGAAGCCGCTGATCGGGCCGGGCCCGGCCAGCGCGGAGGCCATGAACGCATCGTCGGCCATGTTCTGGTCGAAGGCTTCGAGCTGGTCGGTGCGCGCGAGGACATTTCCCTCGGCATCGGTCACCAGCCCGAGGTCGAAGCCGACCGCGACCTGGCGTTCGCGCAGCAAATCGTTGATCGAGGCGATATCGAGCCCCGCGTCGGTCCCCAGCCCGAGTCCGCCGCCCAGCGAATCGTTGACGTACTTGACGAAGCTGGGATCGGCGGCGATCAGCTGCACCTTGAGTTCCACCTCCTCGAGACGCCGCTGGGTCAGCTCGGCCTGCACCGCGGCCGACACATCGAGCTTGTCCTGCACCGCTTGCGCGGCGATCCGTTCGCCGCGCTGCCAGGTGACCCAGATCGCCGCACCCAGCGCGAGTCCCAGCAGGATCGCGAACAGCAGGAATGTCGAAGTCGCCAGCGACAGCCGGAAGCGACCGGCCGGATCAGTAGCGTGGTTCATTGGGAGTGCCTCCGTAGGGGCGACCGAACTTGTTCATGTGCGGCGGCACGCGGCGCTTGTTCAGATCGACCCGGATCTGCAGCGGACCCGCGGCTGCGGGATCGATCCGCCGGCGCCACGGCTGCGCGCGGTCATGGAACACCACCAGGTCGCCTTCGCCCGGCGGCAGCGCGGCGAGTCTGAATGCACCGCTGGGGTCGGCACGCGTGAAGTGCGGCGTGTCGAGCACCAGGATGAAGCCGAACATCGAGTGGTGCACGTTGCAGTAGACCTTGACCAGCCCGGGGCTGGCGAAGCTGTGCACCACGCCGGGCCCGGTGCCGTAGAGGCCCGCGTCGAAGGCGTTGTCGGGCGAGGTGGAGAACACGTTGTGCAGGATCGGGTCCTCGTTGGGAAACCGCACCGTGCTGCCGGCCATGATCGGCAGCAGGCGCGGCTGGAACTGCTTGCGCCGGGTCAACATCAGCGCCGGCTCGGGCATCGCGGGCAGCGCCACGGGCTGGCGCGGACGGAAATAGATCACCGCCTCGCCGGCTTCCTCCGCGCGCAGCGGCCGGCCGTCGGCGTAGAGCGCGAGTTGGCCCTCCAGCGAGGCCGCCAGCGCCGAACCCGCGAGCCAGGGCAACATCATCGCGATCATCCAGCGCTGGCGCATGCGTGCCCTCCGTCCCACCGCATGGCATCATCGTATCGCGCCCGGACCCCGTGGCGATCACGCTGGATTGTCCGCATGTCCCATATCGACATCGTCCGCAAGCATGCGAAGAGCGTCGCCGAGGCACGCAAGTCGGTCGAGAAGGTCGCGCGCCAGATCGCCGAGAAGTTCGCTGTCGAGTACGCCTGGAACGGCGATACGCTCGAGTTCGAGCGCAGCGGCGTGCACGGCAGCATTGCGGTCGCCGACCGCCAGGTGCATGTGCAGGCGCACCTGAGCTTCCTGCTGTTCGCCATCAAGGGTGCAGTGGAATCGGAAATCAACAAGGTGCTCGACCGCGAGTTCGGTTGAGGCCGCACTTGCGAGCCCGGCTCAGCCTGCCGGCTGCGGTTCGTCGAAGCCGGCGCCGAACGGCTCGGCATCGCCGGCGAACAGCTTGCGCGACGCGAGCCGCTCGCGACGTTCGATGATGCCGAGGAACTCGTCGGCCTTGCCCATCGCGCGGAATGCCGCGAAGCCGCGTTCGAGGAACGCCTGCAGGTTGCCCAGTCCCGCGCGGCTGGCCGGACCGCGTGCGATCCGCAATACCCCGTAGACCAGCGGTACGCGGACGATGTGTTCGAGCTCGCGGCCGACCCGCATCAGCAGGTCGATCTGGGCTGCGCGCTCCTCGGCGGTGCACGATGCGCGGTAGGCAGCGCCATACGCGTCGATGTCGATCGCCGGCGCGCGACTGGACTTGCCCTGCAGTGCGCGGGCCAGGTGCAGGTCGAGCCGGTGGCTCAGCAGGTCCAGCTCCAGCGCATCGCACACCGTGCCCAGCATCGCCTCGGGCAGCCAGCGCACCAGGGTCGGCATCATTCGCGCGAGGTCGCGATCGCGCCAGCTCACGTCCTGCTCGCCATACAGATCGCTCAGGAAGAACTCCGCCGCCTGTCGGTGCTTGGCCGACTCGCGCAGGTCGGCGAACGTGATCGCGAGCCGTGCGGCCTGCCACGCACGCACTCGGCGCAGGGTCGGCGACTCGTTGGTGGGGTCGGCTATCGGGTCGCGTGCCGCGCGCAGGCTGTCGGCCACCGCCTGCAGGCGTTCCACGGTAACGCTGCGGCTCACTGAAGACGCCTCCCGACGCTATTGGGCTGGATGCAGCGCCCATCGTATCGCCCTCCACGGCCCGATTGCACCGACCAGGGTACGGGGCCGCGCGCGTTGGCCGCCCGCGCTGCGCGGGATAGAATGGCCGGATGGCGCGCTTCGCGCTCCCGGAATCCCGTTCCATGCTCGTGATCCAGCAGGCCAGTCGCCCGCAGCGGCGCAAACCCCGCAGTCGCGTCGGTCTGGCGATCGCCGGCGGCGGGCCGATCGGCGGCATGTACGAGTTGGGCACGCTGCGCGCGCTCGATGAAGCACTCGAGGGCCTGGACCTGACCCGCCTGCACGTCTACGTGGGCGTCAGTTCGGGCTCGTTCCTCGCCGCCGGGCTCGCCAATGGCCTGAGCACCGAGGAAATGTGCCGCATCTTCATCACCGGGGAGTCGCGTCCGGTGGTGTTCCGGCCGGAGACCTTCCTGCGCCCTGCGTTCCGCGAATACGCGCGCTGCGCTCGCGCGATCCCGCGCGCGCTGATCGAGTGGCTCGGCGCGGTCGCAAGCCGTCCGCTGGATGCGAACTGGAGCGACCTGCTCGGTCGCTTCGGTGCGCTGATCCCGAATGGCTTGTTCGACAACCGATCGGTCGAGCGCTTCCTGCGCCAGGTGTTCGAGGTCCACGGCCGCAGCAACGACTTCCGCCAGCTGCCGCGGCGCCTGTACGTGATCGCGGTCGATCTGGACACCGGCGCCACGATGCGCTTCGGCGGCCCGGGCCACGACCATGTGCCGATCTCGCGCGCGGTGCAGGCCAGCGCGGCCTTGCCCGGACTGTATCCGCCGGTCGAGATCGACGGCCGGCACTACGTCGATGGCGCGCTGCGTCGCACGCTGCACGCCTCGGTGGCGATGGACGAGGACGTCGATCTGGTGCTGGGCCTGAATCCGCTGGTGCCGTTCGACGCCAGCCTGGCGCCGACCACGGGTCGCAATCGTCCGCGCAGGTTGATCGACTCGGGCTTGCCGAGCGTGCTGTCGCAGACCTTTCGCACCCTGCTCAAATCGCGCATGCAGGTCGGGCTGGAGAAATACCAGACCCAGTATGCGCAGACCGACCTGGTGCTGTTCGAACCGAATGCCGACGACGCCGAGATGTTCTTCACCAACATCTTCAGCTACGACAGTCGCCGCGCGTTGACCGAACACGCATACCAGGCCACCCTGAACGACCTGCGCACGCGGCGCGCGGAGATCGAACCGATCCTGCTGCGCAGCGGCATCCGCCTGCGCGACGAAGTGCTCGCCGATCGCAGCCGCACGCTGATCGGCGGCCTGCTGCCGCGCCAGCGCCAGTTGACCCGGCCGACCGCGCGCCTCAATCGCGTGCTCGACGATCTGCAGGCGGCCATCGCGCCGGCCCCCTCCAAGCGCGCCAGCGAGCCTGCGAAGCAGCGCCGCAAGCCGCCGCGGTAGTGTTTTCGCTCTACCTGCGGTGCCGATACTGCGCTCGTCGCGACGGTCTGCGTCGTGGCCAGAATGCCCGGAGGGAACAGTCATGAGCAGCAGCAAACCGAAACTGAAGAAGGCGCCGACGACCCCGATCGGCGGCGACAAGACCAAAGCATTGATGGATTCCGCGCAGCAGGTCTGGATGGCCGGCCTCGGCGCTTTCGGACGCGCGCAGGAAGAAAGCGGCAAATTGTTCGAGGGCCTGGTCCGCGAGGGCTCGACCCTGGAGCAGAAGACGCGTCGCTTCGCCACCGGCAAGGTCGACGTCGCCCGCGATGCGGTCGAGAACACGGTCGCGCAGGTCAAGGAACGTGCATCCGATACCTGGGATCGTCTCGAGAAGGTGTTCGAGGATCGCGTATCGCGAGCGCTCGGCAAGCTCGGCGTGCCGGGTCGCGACGAGATGGAGGCGCTGCTGGATCGGGTCGAGGAGCTCAACCGCTCGGTGCGCAAGCTCGGTGCCACAGCGACCGCACCGGCGGCCAAGCGCGCCGCCAAGGCCAAGCCTGCCGCCAGGAAGACGGCCGGCAAAGCAGCCAAGGGCACGCGCAAGTCCAGCAAGTGAATCAACGCGGGGCGTGCAGCATCTGCCGACCCCGCCACCCCTGGCCCGCCAGCCAACAAATCGCCCTGGATCCCTCCCCCGGGGCCGGTTGGCGGGCTTTTTCTCCGAATCGCAATCGGTGCTGCCGCTCGGCGGCACGCGTGGCAGTAGCCTGCCGCGCGTGCGAACTGCCGTGTGTCGCGTTACCAGTGCACTCCGCGCATCAGCGAGGCGAACGCGATCTGTTCATTCGAGGCCGGCTCGTCGCGACCTTTCATGCCCTTGGCCGCGGCCGAATCGGGGAACAGGTTGAACGCCGTGTTCATCACCAGTTCGTAGGCTTTCGGCGCCACCGCGTTGAGGGTGGCAGCGAAGATACCCAGCCGCGTGGCCACCCGGCTGCCGCGGGTGATGATGGCCTCCACGATCAGGTCGGCAGCCTCGTCCGGGGTCAGCACGGGCACGTTGTCGTAGATCTTGGTCGGCCCGATCATCGCGGTGCGCACCAGCGGCATGTTGACCGTGGTGAAGGCGATGTTCTGGTCCGAGAATTCAGCCTGCGCGCAGCGCGAGAACGCATCCAGCGCGGCCTTCGAGGCCACGTAGGCGGAGAACCGCGGTGAGCTGGCCAGCACGCCGATCGAGGAGATGTTGATCACCTGGCCGCGCCGCTGCGCGGTCATGGCCGGCAGGAAACCCATGATCAGGCGCAGGGATCCGAAGTAGTTCAACTGCATCGTGCGCTCGAAATCGTGGAAGCGGTCGTAGCTGAGCGCCACCGAGCGGCGGATCGAGCGACCGGCATTGTTGACCAGGATGTCGATGCGCTCGTGGTCGGCCAGCACCTGCCTGACCAGTTCATCGCAGGCGCCCAGATCGGTCAGGTCGCTCTGGTAGGCGAAGCACACGCCGCCGGCCTTCTCGATTTCCGCCTTCGTCGCGTCCAGTTCGTCCTTGCTGCGCGCGACGATGATGGTGCGCGCCCCGGCCGCCGCGATCTTCAACGCCGCGGCCTTGCCGATGCCCGACGAGCCGCCGGTGATCAGCACCACCCGGCCGCCTACCTTGCCGGCCAGCGAGCGATCGATGAACAGATCCGGATCGAGGTGGCGCTCCCAGTAGTCCCACAGGCGCCATGCGTAGTCTTCGATCTTCGGCAACCTGATCTTCGAGCCGCGCAGCGCGCGCTCGGTCTCCCGACTGTCGAAGCGGGTCGGATAGCTGATGTACTTGAGCGTCTGGCGCGGGATGCCGAGATCGCGCAGCACCGAACTGCTGAAGCGCTTGACCGGCGGCAGCCCGCTGATCGCGTTGCGCAGGATGGGCGGGATGAAGCCGAACATCCGCGCATCCACGCGCATGGTCATGCGCGGCGCGTTGGCCGCCTTGCAGAAGTGGTTGAGCAGCTCGCCCATCCGCAGCGGATTCGGATCGGTCAGGTGGAAGCAGTGGCCATCGAGATCGGGCTTGTGGGCGATGTGGTCCATCGCGTCGACCAGCCAGTCGACCGGCACGATGTTGAGCCGGCTGCCCTCGATGCCGATGGTCGGCACCCACTGCGGCAGCAGTGCGCGCAGTCGCTTGATCAGGGTGAAGAAATAATAGGGCCCGTCGACCTTGTCGATCTCGCCGGTCTTCGATGAACCGACCACGATGCCCGGCCGATAGATCCGGAATGGCCGCGTGCATTCGCGCCGCACCAGCCCCTCCGAATCGTGCTTGGTGCGGAAGTAGGGATCGTCGAGTCCCTCGGCTTCCTCGAACATGTCTTCCTTGAATACGCCCGGGTACAAGCCCGCGGCAGCGATCGAGCTGACGTGGTGGAAGCAGCCTGCCTTGATCGCGGTCGCCAGTTGCACCGCGTGGCGGGTGCCGTTGACGTTGGTCTTGATCTGGCTTTCCTCGTCGGCGGTCAGATCGTAGATCGCCGCGAGGTGGAAGAAGTGGCGCACCTTGCCCGAGATCTGCTTCAGCGCTGCGGGACCCACGCCCAGCCGAGTCTTGGTCAGGTCGCCGTACACTGCGACCAGGCGGCCCTTCGGCGCACCGACCTTTTCGACCAGCGCATTGAACTTGTCCTGCGACTCGCGTCGCACCAGCACGAAGATCTTGCCCGGGCGCTTGAGCAGTCGCTCGATCAGATGCCGCCCGATGAACCCGGTACCACCCGTGACGAAATAGCTCATGCGTCCTCCCCAGGCGCC
>JANOEA010000016.1:0-3155 GCA_031412975.1 Pseudomonadota bacterium
AAGCGGCGCGACGCTGGTGTTCAGTGCGCATGGTGTCTCCCTGGCGGTTCGTGCCGAAGCCGCCAAGCGCGGCTTTCACGTATTTGACGCCACCTGTCCGCTAGTCAAGAAAGTCCATGTCGAGGTGATGAAACGTCGCAACGAGGGCTATCAGATTGTCATGATCGGGCACGATGGCCCTCCGGAAGTCGAGGGCACCATGGGGCAATCAGCGACCGGCATGTTCCTGGTGGAGACGGCGGAAGACGTCTCCAGGTTGAGCATTCCGGCCGGCACGAGATTGACTTACGTCTCGCAGACGACTCTATCAGTTGATGACTGCCAGATCGTGATTGAAGCGCTGAAACGAAAGTTTCCGCAGATCGTCGGACCGAAACAGGATGACATCTGCTATGCCACCCAGAATCGGCAGGACGCGGTAAGGGTGCTGGCAGGGCGCTGCGACCTGGTGTTGGTGATCGGCTCGCCCAACAGTTCGAATTCCAATCGACTGCGTGAACTGGCGCAGAAGCAGGGCGTGTCGTCGTTCCTGATCGATGGCCCGGACGACATCCGCCGCGAGTGGCTCGACGGTCGCAATGCGATCGGCGTGACCGCAGGCGCCTCGGCGCCGGAAAGCCTGGTGCAGGCAGTGATCGCCCGCCTGCGCGAATGGGGCGCCGCCGGTGTCGAGGAAATCGCCGGCAAGCCCGAAGACATGGTGTTCGCGCTGCCGAAGGAGCTGCGCGTCATCCTGGTCGAGTGACCGCTTCGCGACGGCCTTCCACCTGCCATGTGGGAGCTGCCATGGCAGCGACTGCGGCAACCGGGATGGCATGCCCCCCGTAATGCTTGCCGGTTGACCCACCCACCCCGCGCCCCTAAACTTCGCGGCCCCCAAATGGGCGGTTAGCTCAGCGGTAGAGCACTGCTTTCACACGGCAGGGGTCAGTGGTTCGATCCCACTACCGCCCACCAAGGGGACGGGACCGCGATGGTCCCGGGTCTGGCTGCCATGGCCGGCCGCTGGATGCGTCGCTCGGAGCCTCGCCCGACGCAGCGACAACACCGTGCCGGTGTAGCTCAGTTGGTAGAGCAACGCATTCGTAATGCGTGGGTCGGGAGTTCGAGTCTCTTCACCGGCACCACTTCGTGCGCGCAAGACGCGGGGAAGTGCATCCAGCGCGGGGCGATCGGCCGGCTGTCCTGGCGTTGGGTGGTGCCGCGGCCGCCAATCGACCGACTCCCCACCTGTCGGCCAATGCCGCCGCCCTGCGCCACCCCGTGTTGCGCCGCGTCACCCTCTCCGGTAAAAAATGCGAATGAATCCGCTGACCTGGAACTTCCGAACCGGCTTCGCCGTGGCCGCGGCCCTGATCGCGGCATTCCTCGCGTTCGCCTATTACGCGCAGTACCAGATGAAGCTCGAGCCCTGCCCGCTGTGCATCCTGCAGCGGGTCGCGTTCATGGGGCTGTTCGCGGTCTGCGCGATCGCGGCGCTGCACGGGCCGAATGGGGTGGGGCGCAAGGTGTACGGCGCGTTGGCCGTCATCGCCGCGGGGATCGGCGCCGGGATCGCCGGGCGCCACGTGTGGCTGCAGCACCTGCCGGCCGACGAGGTTCCAGACTGCGGCCCGGGGTTGCAATACATGCTCGATGCATTCCCGCTGTCGAAGACGCTGGCGATGTTGTTCACCGGCTCGGGCGAGTGCGCCAAGGTCGACTGGTCGCTGCTCGGCCTGTCGATGCCCGAATGGACCTTGATCTGGTTCGCCGTGTTCATCATCGGCGGTGCCTATTACGGCTTCCGCCGCTACGCGCGATAGCGCAACCTGGCCCAGTCGACGTCCGCCCCCGTCCGTCCTGAGCCCGACGGACCCAAGGCGGCAGGGCAAGGCACCGAGGTTTCCATGCAAAGGCGCGATCGAATGATGGCCACGTCCCCGCTGCAACCCGTCAACGAAGCCGCAGGCTGGTCGCCATCCAGTTGGCAGGCGCGGCCGGCCGTGCAGCAGCCGCAGTATCCGGACCCGGCAGCGCTCGACGCGGCCCTGCATGAGGTCTCCGCGCTGCCGCCGCTGGTCACCTCGTGGGAAATCCTGAGCCTCAAGCGCCAGCTGGCGGAGGCCGCGGAAGGCAAGCGCTTCCTGCTGCAGGGCGGCGATTGCGCGGAGAGCTTCGCCGATTGCGACTCGGCCACCATCTCCAATCGGCTGAAAGTACTGCTGCAGATGAGCGTGGTGTTGATCCACGGCCTCAAACTGCCGGTGATCCGGGTGGGCCGCTTCGCCGGCCAGTACGCCAAGCCGCGCTCGACCGACACCGAAGTGCGCGACGGCGTGACCCTGCCGACCTATCGCGGCGATATCGTCAACGGGCCGGAGTTCACGGCCGCCGCGCGGGTCGCCGATCCGCAGCGACTGGTGCGCGGGCACTGCACCTCGGCGATGACGATGAACTTCGTGCGCGCGCTGATCGATGGTGGTTTCGCCGACCTGCACCATCCCGAGTATTGGGATCTGGCGTGGATGGAGCACTCGCCGCTGGTCCGCGAGTACCGCGAGATGGTGGCCTCGATCGGCGAGGCCGTGCGCTTCATGGAGACGCTGGCCGGGCAGCCGCTGGGCAGCTTTTCGAGGGTCGATTTCTTCACCTCGCACGAGGCGCTGCTGCTGCACTACGAGCAGGCCGTGACGCGCCAGGTGCCGCGCCAGTGGGGCTGGTTCAACCTGTCGACCCATTTTCCATGGATCGGCATGCGCACCGCGGCACTGGATGGCGCGCATGTCGAATACTTCCGCGGCATCCGCAACCCGATCGCGGTGAAGGTCGGTCCGTCGGTGACACCGGATGTGCTGTTGCGCCTGGTCGATGCGCTCGATCCGCATCGCGAGCCCGGACGCCTGAGCCTGATCCACCGGATGGGTGCGGTGAAGATCGCGAGCAATCTTCCGCCGCTGCTGGAAGCGCTGCGCCGCGAAGGCCGCCAGCCGCTGTGGATCTGCGATCCGATGCACGGCAATACCGAGTCGCTCGACAACGGCGTCAAGACGCGGCGCTTCGCCAACATCGCGGGCGAACTCGAGCAGGCCTTCGATGCGCATGCCGCAGCCGGTACGCGACTCGGCGGCGTGCATCTCGAATTGACCGGCGAGAACGTGACCGAGTGCCTTGGT
>JANOEA010000017.1:0-6188 GCA_031412975.1 Pseudomonadota bacterium
TCGCCGGAGATCAGCTGCGCGCCGGAGATATCGGCGCTCTGCGCCACGGCGGTGCCGGCAGCGAATGCCGCCAGCAGGATCAATCGCTTCATGCTTCGATGCCTCGGGATTCGATGGATGGGCAACGCGTTCAACCGCCGGCCGAGCCGCCGCCGGACTGGATGCCACCACGGGTCAGCGTCAACGGGTCGAGGTATTTCTTCAGCTCGGCTTCCTTCATGCCGGTCGCCTCCCTGGCCACCTCGAGGATCGGCCGGCCTTCCTTGTAGGCCTGTTTGGCCATCGCCGCGCCCTTTTCGTAGCCGACCACCGGATTGAGCGCGGTGACCAGGATCGGATTGCGGCTGAGTGCGGCTGCGATGCGCTCGGGCTTTACCTTGAAGCCGCTGATCGCCGCATCGGCCAGCGCGCGCGCGGCGTTGCCGAGGATCTCGATCGACTGCAGCAGGTTGTAGGCGATCACCGGCAGCATCACGTTGAGCTGGAAGTTGCCCGACTGGCCGGCGATGGTGATCGTGGTGTCGTTGCCGATCACCTGCGCGCAGACCATCGTCATCGCCTCGGGGATCACCGGATTGACCTTGCCCGGCATGATCGAGGAGCCCGGCTGCAGCGCCTGCAACTCGATCTCGCCCAGCCCCGCGAGCGGACCGGAATTCATCCAGCGCAAATCGTTGGAGATCTTCATCAATGCGCAGGCCAGCGTGCGCAGCTGGCCCGACAGCTCCACCGCGGAATCCTGCGCGGAGATGTTCTCGAAATAGTTCGCGCCGGCCTCGAAACGGAATCCGGTCAGGCGCGTGAGTTCGCGCGCCACCAGCGGGCCGAAACGCTCGTGCGCATTGATCCCGGTACCCACCGCGGTGCCGCCCTGCGGCAGGCGGCGCAGGCGCTTCAAGGTGTCCTCGATGCGTTCGATCGCGGTGCCGATCTGCGCCGACCAACCCGACAGTTCCTGCCCGAAGGTGATCGGCATCGCGTCCATCAGATGGGTACGGCCGGTCTTGGGCACGCGTTTGAGCTGCCGGGCGCGCACGTCGATGGTGGCTTTCAGATGCTTGAGCGCCGGCAGCAGCTGTTTGGCGGTGGCGACACAACCAGATACCTGGATCGCGGTCGGGATCACGTCGTTCGACGATTGACCCATGTTGACGTGGTCGTTCGGGTGGATTTTCAGGCCCGTGGCTTCGATGGCCACGTGCGCGATCACCTCGTTGGCATTCATGTTGGTGCTGGTGCCCGAGCCGGTCTGGAACACGTCGATCGGGAATTGCGCATCGAATTCGCCCGCGGCGACCCGTGCAGCCGCGCCGCGCACGGCCTTGCAGGCGTTCTTCTTCATCAGCCCGAGGTCGGCGTTGGCCTGCGCGCAGGCCGACTTGATCAGGCCCACCGCGCGGATGAACTCGCGCGGCATGGTCAGGCCCGAGATCGGGAAGTTCTGCACCGCGCGCTGGGTCTGTGCGCCGTACAGCGCATCCGCCGGCACTCGCAGTTCGCCCATGCTGTCGCGTTCAACGCGGGTCTTGCTCATCGTGGTTCTCCGGCAGTGCCGCGGGGGCCATGGAAACAGGGCGCGGAGTATAGCCGCCGGCGATGCCGGCGACCCATCACCGGCCCGATGAAGGGACTGCCGGATGGTATTCTGCACAGCCTGCCGATCGGTAACCGCCGCGCCATGTCGCTCGATCCCCTGCACGCGCTGTCCCCGCTCGATGGCCGCTATGCGGGCAAGGCCGCGCCGCTGCGCGCGGTCTTCAGCGAGTCCGCGCTGATGCGGCGGCGCATCGAGGTGGAGGTCGAATGGCTGCTCGCGCTGGCCGCGACGCCCGCGATCGCCGAGGTCGCACCCTTCGACGCGGCTGCCAGCGACGCGCTGCGCGCGCTGTACCGCGACTTCAGCCTCGCCCACGCGCAGCGCATCAAGGCGATCGAAGCGACCACCAACCACGACGTGAAGGCGGTCGAATACTTCATCAAGGAGCGGCTGGCCGAACACGCTGCGCTCGCTCCCGCACTCGAGTTCGTGCACTTCGCCTGCACCTCGGAGGACATCAACAATCTCGCCTATGCGCTGATGCTGCGCGATGCGCGCAGCGAGGTGCTGCTGCCGGCGATCGATGCGCTGATTCACACGCTCGCGACGATGGCGCATCAACATGCCGCGCTGCCGATGCTCGCGCGCACCCACGGCCAGACCGCCAGCCCGACCACCCTCGGCAAGGAGCTGGCCAACGTGGTGGTGCGGCTGCGCCGGCAGCGCGAGCAGTTCGCGCATTCACCGCTGCTGGGCAAGATCAACGGCGCGGTCGGCAACTGGAACGCGCATGTGGTCGCGTATCCCGAGGTCGACTGGCCGGCGCTGTCGCGCGGCGTGGTCGAATCGCTGGGCCTGGGTTTCAGCGCCTACACCACCCAGATCGAACCGCACGACATGATCGCCGAGCTGTGCGATGCGCTGCGGCGCCTGAACACCGTGCTGATCGACTTCTGCCGCGACACCTGGGGCTATGTCTCGCTGGGCTACTTCCGCCAGGCGACCCGCGCTGGCGAAGTCGGCTCGTCGACGATGCCGCACAAGGTCAATCCGATCGACTTCGAGAACGCCGAGGGCAACCTCGGCCTCGCCAACGCGCTGCTGGGCCACTTCAGCGAGAAGCTGCCGATCTCGCGCTTCCAGCGCGATCTGACCGACTCCACCGTGCTGCGTGCGCTCGGCACCGCCTTCGGCCACACGTTGGTGGCGCTGGATTCGCTGGCCAGGGGCCTGGGCAAACTCAGTGTCGATCCGGCCCGGCTTGCGGCCGATCTCGATGGCGCATGGGAAGTGCTCGCCGAAGCCGTGCAGACCGTGATGCGCCGGCATGGCCTGCCGCAGCCCTACGAGCAGCTCAAGGCGCTGACCCGCGGCCACGGCATCGACCGCGAGGCGATGCGCGGCTTCATCGCCGGGCTCGAACTGCCGGCGGAGGTCCGTGAGCGACTGCTCGCAATGACGCCGGGCAGCTACACCGGACTCGGCAGTACGCTCGCACGCGATGTCTGAGACCCCGCCCATCGAAGTCGCCGGCAGCGCGTCGGCGCCGCTGGGCATGTCGCCGGAGCAGTTCCTGCGCGACTACTGGCAGAAGCATCCGTTGCTGGTACGGCAGGCGTTTGCGGGATTCAGCGGTCCACTGTCCGCGGACGATCTTGCCGGGCTCGCCTGCGAACCGATGGCGCTGTCGCGGCTGGTCGTGTTCGAGCGCGCCGGCGACGCCTGGGATGTGCGCGGCGGACCCTTCGAGGAAAGCGAATTCGCAAACCTGCCCGAGCGCGACTGGACGCTGCTGGTACAGGATTGCGACAAGTTGATCGGCGAGGTCGAGGAACTGCTCGCGCCATTCCGTTTCGTGCCCGACTGGCGCATCGACGACGTGATGGTCAGCTACGCGGTGCCTGGTGGCTCGGTCGGCGCGCACGTGGACCAGTACGACGTGTTCCTGCTGCAGGGCATCGGCACGCGGCGCTGGCAGATCAGCACCGATCCCGATGCCTCGCTGGATTTCCGCGCCGACGCGGCGCTGAAAATCCTCGCTCACTTCGCACCGACCCACGACTGGGTCCTGCAACCCGGCGACATGCTGTACCTGCCGCCGCGCGTGCCGCACCACGGTGTCGCGATGGACGCCTGCATGACGTGGTCGATCGGCATGCGCGCGCCCGCGGTCGGCGAACTGCTGGTCGATTTCGCCGAACAGCTCGCCGAGCGGCTCGGCGACGATCTGCGCTACACCGATCCTGACCTGCGGATTCCCGCCGACAGCGCCGAGATCGATGCGCAGGCGATCGCGCGCGTGCGCGCACTGCTGCAGCGCGCACAGGACCTCGACGAGGCGACCCTGCAGGCGATGTTCGCACGCTTCATCACCCGCTATCGCAGCGCGCAGCAGCCGGCGCCGCCGCCGGAGCGGATCGATGCCGCGTATCTGCAGGCAGCACTCGCGCGCGGCAGCGTGCTGTATCGCAGCCCGTGGAGCCGCTACGCCTGGTTGCGCGATGGCATGCAGGCGCGCGCATGGTTCGCGGGCGAATCCTATGCAGCCACGCTGCGCATCGCGCGCATCCTGCAGGACCATCGCCAGCTCGATGCCGCGGTGCTCGGCAAGCTGTCGGCCTCCGAACTGGCCCTGCTGACCGATCTGCACAACGCTGGCCACCTGGTGATCGACGATGCTTGAATCCGGATTCCACCTGGTGATCGCCAACTGGGCCAGCGACCAGCAGGCCCTGCGCGAGATCCGCACCAGCGTGTTCATCATCGAGCAGCAGATCCCGCCCGAAGAGGAATGGGACGAGCTCGATGCGCGCAGCGTGCACGTGCTCGCGCGCGATGCCGCGGGGCTGCCGATCGGCACCGCGCGGCTGACCCCCGAGCGCATGATCGGTCGCGTCGCGGTGGTGCGCGACTGGCGCGGCCGCGGCGTCGGCGATGCGCTGATGCGCACCCTGATCGAACAGGCGCAGGCCCGGCACTGGCCGGAAGTCAGCCTGCATGCGCAGGTTTACGCGATTGCGTTCTACGAGCGCGCCGGCTTCGTGGTCGATGGCGAGGAATTCCTCGAAGCCGGCATTCCCCACCGCCACATGCGCCGGGAACTCGCACCACCAGAGCGCGGCGTGCGCGCGGGCGACGCGCTGGTCAGTGCGGCCGCACCCCGCAAGGTCGAGATCGAAACCCTCGATCAGGCGATCCGCTTCGTCGATGAGCTGATGGCGCACGCACGGCACAAGGTGTGGATCTACACCCGCGATCTCGATCGCCTGCTCTACGACCGCGAAGCGTTTCTCGGAGCAGTGCGCCGGATCGCGCGGTCGGGCCGCGGCGCCGAGGTGCAGATCCTGCTGCACGACGCCGCCGACGCCGTGCGCGACGGCCACCGCATGCTGCATCTGGCCGCGAAGCTGCCGACCTACATCCACCTGCGCAAGGTCAGCGCCGAAGAAGACCGCCAATATCCCTCCGCGTTCCTGCTCACTGACAGCGGCGGTTTCTACACCCGCCCGATCGGCAGTCGTTACGACGGCGACGGTCATAGCGCGGCACCCGGAATGCAGGCGGGGCTGCTGTACTACTTCGGGCAGGTCTGGCAGCGCTCGGAAGCGGATCCGGAGTTGCGGCGGTTGTCGGTGTGACCTGCAGGAGCAAACCCCGTAGGCGCGGCGCATTCGGATTCACCGGAGGAGCGGAGGTTGCGGTCGCGCGCATGGCGCGCTCCTACAATCGTGCGGCGGTTTTGTAGGAGCGCACCTTGTGCGCGACTGGCGCATCCCGATGCGCCGCAGAATCGGAGGTGGCGGTTGTCCGCGTGTCGATGATCTGGGCCTGGATGGACACGTCCAGCGCCGTGGTCGGCTCGTCGGCCACCACCAGCTGCGGCTCGGCCGCCAGTGCCAGCGCGATGACCACGCGCTGGCGCATGCCGCCGCTGAACTGGTGCGGGTACTGGTCCAGCCGCTGTTCGGCCGCCGGGATGCCGGTCTGCTGCAGCAGGGCGATGGCGCGCTGGCGTGCCTGCGCCGCGCCCAGCGGCAGATGCGTCTGGATGGTTTCGATGAGTTGCCGGCCGATGGTCATCAGCGGGTTGAGCGAGGTCAGCGGGTCCTGGAAGATGGCGCCGATGCGCCTGCCGCGCAGTGCGCGCAGTTGATCGGGCGGCAGCTTGTCGATGCGCCGGCCGTCCAGGAGGATCTCGCCGCCGGCGATGCGGCCTGGCGGCTCGAGCAGGCCGATGATGGCCGCGCCGGTGAGCGACTTGCCCGCGCCGGATTCGCCCACCACGCCCAGGATCTCGCCCGGCGCGATGCTCAGGCTGATGTCGTCCAGCGCCAGCAGCGTGCCGCGGCGGCCGGGGAACTCGACGCGCAGGTTGCGAACTTCCAGCAGCGGTGCGCTCATCGGAGTTTTGGATTCAGCGCGTCGCGCAGCCAGTCGCCGAGCAGGTTCACCGACAGAACCAGCACGACCAGCGCGGCGCCGGGGAATACGGTGATCCACCACTCGCCGGAAATCAGGAAATCGTTGCCGATCCGCACCAGGGTGCCCAGGGAGGGTTGCGTCGGCGGCACGCCCACCCCGAGGAAAGAGAGCGTCGCCTCGGTGATGATGGCGGTGGCGATGTGGATGGTGGCGATCACCAGCACCGGCC
>JANOEA010000018.1:0-5216 GCA_031412975.1 Pseudomonadota bacterium
GTCGGTGCACCGGGCAAGGTACGCATCATCGGCGGCTCGCTGCGCGGTTCGAAGCTCGAGGTCGCACTGGTCGATGGGCTGCGCCCGACCCCGGATCGCGTGCGCGAGACCTTGTTCAACTGGCTGATGCCGGTAATCGCCGGCAGTCGCTGCCTGGACCTGTACGCGGGCACCGGCGCGCTCGGCATCGAGGCGATCTCGCGCGGCGCGCGCGAGGTGGTGCTGGTGGAACGCGATCCGCGCGCCGCGCAGGTTTTGCGCGACAACCTGCTGCGCCTGAAGGTGGACGGCGCGCGGGTAATCGAGGCGCATGCCGAGCGTTTCCTGGGCGAGTCGCCGCAGCCGTTCGACGTGGTGTTCGTCGATCCGCCGTTCGGCGCCGATGCGTGGTCGGCCAGTTGCGCGGGCCTCGAACGCGGCTGGCTCGCGGCGCCGGCATTGGTCTATCTGGAGTCTCCCGCCGAGCTCGCCCCTGCGGTGCCGGCGACCTGGGAGTGCTGGCGCGAGGCACGCGCCGGTGGCGTGCGCCATGCCTTGTATCGACGTGGGTCGACCCCATGAAAATGCTGGCAGCGTGCGGGATGCGGCGCCAAGTGGCATAATCCTGCGCCATTTTTCCCATTCCGGTCGCCGCCGTCGCGGCGCGCCGGCCACCGTCGAATACACCGGGTGATTGTCCATGGATTTCCTTATCGCTTCCGCTCATGCGCAGGGTGCTGCCGCAGCGCAGCCCAGCCTGCTTTCTCCGCTGATCATGATGCTGCTGTTCTTCGGCGTATTCTGGCTGATCGCGATCCGCCCGCAGATGAAGCGCGCCAAGGAGCACCGCGGCCTGCTCGGTGGCCTGGCCAAGGGCGATGAGGTGATCGCAGCGGGTGGCTTGCTGGGTCGGGTCGTCGAGATCGCCGATTCGATCGTGACCCTGGAAGTCGCCGAGGGCGTGCAGGTCAAGGTGCAGAAGCAGGCCGTGGTCACGGTGCTGCCCAAGGGCACCCTCAAGTCGGCCTAAGCCACCACGCCCCGCAACGGGACGCGCAGGAAAACTCCATGCTCGAATACGCACGTTGGAAAATCGTGGTCGCTGCGATCGTCGTCGCGCTGGCCGTCCTCTACTCGTTGGCCAACGTGTTTCCGCAGGACCCGGCGGTGCAGGTGTCGCCGAACCGCGGCAGCGTGATCGACGCGGCCCTCAGCGAGCGCGTGAGCGGGATCCTCAAGACCGCGCAGATCGAGGTCAAGGCGGTCGAGATCGACGAAGCGTCCAAGCGGCTGCTGGTGCGGCTGCGCGACTTCGAAGTGCAGCCGGCCGCGCAGGAAGCGCTGCGCAGCGAACTCGGGGACGGCTTCACCGTAGCGCTCAACCTCGCCTCGACGGTGCCTGCGTGGCTGGAGTCGATCGGCGGCAGATCGATGGCCCTGGGCCTGGACCTGCGCGGCGGCGTGCACTTCCTGATGGAGGTCGACCAGCGCGCCGCACTCGAGAAGCAGGGCAATCGCGTCATCGACGACATCACCGCGCTGCTGCGCGCGAACAAGATCACCTATCGCTCGGTGACCCGCGGGGCGCAGGGTACGGTGATCACGCTGGTCAGCGAGGACGCGCGTCGCGCGGCGTTCCGCCTGCTGACCACCGAACTGCCGCAGCTCGCACTGGTCGACGGTGCTGCCGTCGAGGGCGGCGTCATCCTGGTCGCCACGATGAACGAAGTGGCGCTGCAGGCGGAGATGAACGCGGCGCTGCAGCAGAACATCGCGACACTGCGCAACCGCATCAATGCACTCGGCGTGGCGGAACCGAGTATCCAGCAGCAAGGCGCCTCGCGCATCGTGGTGCAGTTGCCGGGCGTGCAGGACACCGCGGCCGCCAAGCGCATCCTCGGTGCCACGGCCACCCTCGAATACCGTGCGGTCGACATGCGCGGCAGCGTCGCCGAAGCGGTCGCCGGCCGGGTGCCGCCGGAGTCGAAGCTGTACTACTCCCGCGACGGCCAACCGGTCCTGCTCAACAAGCAGGTGATCGCCACCGGCGACCAGCTGGTCGGCGCCAGCGCCGGCTTCGATGCCCAGGACGGCTCGCCGATGGTCTCGGTCACGCTCGACAACGTCGGCGGCAAGCGCATGCAGGACTTCACCAACGAGAACGTCGGCAACAGCATGGCGGTGGTGTTCATCGAGCGCGTGCCCGAGGTACGTGAAGTCGACGGCAAGCAGGTGCGTACCCAGCGCATCAAGGAAGAAGTGATCAGCGTCGCCACCGTGCGCGGTCCGTTCGGCAAGCAGTTCCAGACCACCGGCCTCGATTCTTCGGAAGAAGCCGCCGAGATCGCGCTGCTGCTGCGTGCAGGTGCGCTGGCGGCCCCGATCGATATCATCGAGGAGCGCATCATCGGCCCCAGCCTGGGCAAGGAGAACATCCAGCGCGGCTGGACCGCCGTCAGCTTCGCTTTCGTGTTCGTGATGATCTTCTTCCTGTTCTACTACCGCGTGTTCGGTTTCATCACCTGCACCGCGCTGCTGCTGAACCTGCTGCTGGTGGTCGCAGTGATGTCGCTGCTCGGCGCGACCCTCACCCTGCCGGGTCTGGCCGGCATCGCGCTGACCATCGGCATGTCGGTCGACGCGAACGTGCTGATCAACGAGCGCATCCGCGAGGAATTGCGCGCGGGCAACTCGCCGCTGGCGAGCATCCAGAGCGGTTACGAGAAAGCCACCGGCACCATCGCCGATGCCAACATCACCGCGCTGCTCGCGGGTATCGCGCTGTTCGCCTTCGGCAGCGGGCCGATCAAGGGCTTCGCTATCACCCTGTGCGTCGGCATCCTGACCTCGATGTATACCGCCGTATCGGTATCGCACGGGGTCGCTGCGCTCATCTATGGCCGCCGGCGCAAGCTGACCGGTCTCTCGATCTGACCGGTCCAGTCCCATGCCCATCGAAATCGTAAAACCGAACACCAAGGTCGACTTCATGCGACTGCGCAACATCTCGCTGATCGTGGCGGGTGTGTTGCTGCTGATCGCGCTGCTCGCGATCACGATCCGCGGCCTGAACTTCGGGCTCGACTTCACCGGCGGCACGCTGGTGGAGCTGAATTTCGAGCAGCCCGCGGATCTTCCCGCGATGCGCGCCGCGCTGGAGGCAGCCGGCTACGAAGGCGCGATGGTGCAGAGCTTCGGCGATGCGCGGCAGGCGGTGGTCCGCCTGCAGCCGCGCTCCGCCGCCGAGCAGGCCGGGCCGGACGGTACGGTCGCCAAGGCGGCGATCGACCAGACCGCCGGG
Organism: Pseudomonadota bacterium; assembly: GCA_031412975.1. Classification (GTDB taxonomy): domain Bacteria; phylum Pseudomonadota; class Gammaproteobacteria; order Xanthomonadales; family Ahniellaceae; genus UBA4656. Next base: position 3,281 of record JANOEA010000018.1, read on the forward strand.
GCGGTGCTGTTGGCAGTCAGTACCGCGGAGAACCCGGCTACGGTCACCCGCAGCGACTTCGTGGGCCCGCAGGTCGGCAAGGAGCTGGCCGAGAACGGCATCATCGCGGTGATGGTGGTCGCGTTCGGGTTCCTGATCTACATCTCCGCGCGCTTCGAGTGGAAGTTCGCGGTGGCTGCGATCGTCACCACCTTGCACGACGTGGTGCTGGTGGTCGGCTTCTTCGCGCTGACCCAGAAGGAATTCGACCTGGTGGTGCTGGCCGGCGTGCTGTCGGTGATGGGATTTTCGATCAACGACACCATCGTGGTGTTCGACCGCGTGCGCGAAAACTTCCGCGCGCTGCACAAGGTCAGCCCGACCGACGTGCTCAACCGCTCGATCAACCAGACCCTGTCGCGCACCATCCTGACCTCGGTGGTGGCGTTCCTGACGGTGCTGGCGCTGTACCTGTACGGCGGCTCTTCATTGGAGCTGATGGCCGTGTCGCAGATGCTCGGCATCGTGATCGGCACGCTGTCGTCGATCTTCGTGGCGTGCCCGCTGCTGGCGCTGCTGGGGGTGCAGAAGCAGGACCTGATGCCGAAGGCGCGCGATCTGGCCGAGCTCGAACGGCGTCCCTGAGCGGCACCGATGCACGGTTCGTCGCGGCGGCGAAGGCCGCCGCGGCGAACGCTTACTTGCGCGACAGTTCCGGCGACAGCTCGGGTCCGATCGCCGCGAGCATGGCCTCGCTGACCTTCAGGTTGGCGGCCACCACGTTGCCCGATTCCATGAAGCCGGCTTCGCCGCGGAAATCGATGCAGCGCCCGCCGGCCTCGCGCACGATCAGCGCACCGGCGGCCAGGTCCCAGGGCTTGAGTCCGATTTCCCAGAAACCGTCCAGCCGCCCGCAGGCGACGTAGCACAGGTCCAGCGCGGCCGAACCGGTGCGCCGGATGTCCTCGGCCTCGCCGAGCACCGCGCGCACCATGCCCAGGTGCGACGCAAGGTGCTGGCGCTGGCGGAACGGAAAACCGGTGGCCAGCAGTGCGCCCTCGAGGCCCAGCCGCTGGCTGACCCGGATGCGGCGTTCGTTCAAGGTCGCGCCGCTGCCCTTGGACGCGGCGAACAACTCATCGCGAATCGGATCGTAGACCACCCCGAGGATCAGTTCGTCGCGGTCCATTTGCGCGATCGACACGCAGAAGTGCGGGAACCCGCGCAGATAGTTGCTGGTCCCGTCGAGCGGATCGATCACCCAGGTGAAGCGCGACTTGCCGCTGGCACCACCCTCTTCGGCGAGGATCGCGTGGTCCGAGAACGAGCGGCGGATCTCGCGGATCGCCTCGGCCTCGGCGGCCCGATCAACCTCGCTGGCGAAATCGAAGCGCTGCTTCTCGATCACCGGGATGCCGTCGAGCCGGTTCAGCGAACGGGTGATGATGGCGCCCGCGGCGCGCGCGGCCTTGATCGCGATGGTGATTGCGCTCAGGCGCATGGCGTGTGTTCCGTTCGGGGCGGGGGCAAAGAGCGGGCCGCGGCAGCTGCGCGGGGCGCGAAGATTAGCAGAACGCCTGCGATTGGCTGGTCGGGATACCGTGCTGCCGGGCATGCGGCATTCGTTTTGCCGCTGCAAGGACCGACCCCCACCCCAGCCCTCCCCCGTAAAGGGGGAGGGAGCAAAAGCAAAAGCGGCGCCGCACGCTTGAGCCCTTCCCCCTTTACGGGGGAAGGGTTGGGATGGGGGTCGGTGCTTGCGGGTAGTTGCGATCGTGCGGGGAGTGAGCTCCCGCCGGATGCGCGTGTGCGATCGAGCGACGAGCCGATGCTGCCGGGCGTGTGGCATTTGTTCTGCCGCTGCAAGGACCGGCCCCCCCCCCCACCCACCCCCCGAAAGGGGGGGGGGGCCAAAACAAAAACAGCCCCGCCAGCGTGTGCCCATACCCCGAAAGGG
>JANOEA010000019.1:0-2956 GCA_031412975.1 Pseudomonadota bacterium
TCGCTGGCCTGGGTGCGCGCCCAGCGGATCGCGAGCACGTCGCGACAGGCATCGGCGGCCAGTCGCAGCGCGAGGCGTGCATCGATGGGCCCGGGCTGCATCGCTGCGAGCGCATGGAAACGCGCGATGATGCCTTGTGCGAGCTCGGGTCCGGCGGTGGCGGGGTCGTGGGATGGCATTTCGGGTCAGTTCATGGGAGTGGCGGCAATCGCACCGACGTTGCGGCGGTGCAGCGATGAAGCAATCAGGTTGGCGGGGTCACACGCGCGCTTCCGTGCAGTCCGTCGGGGCTTCCGGGCGACACCGGCCGCCGCAGTCGCCGGCATGCCGGCTCCCACACCTGAATAACGCTGTTGGTCCAGACTTCCGGTGCCGTGAAGCCCTGCGCGAGCTTAGGTGCAGCCCGGGTCCGCGACGAGGCAGCTGCAATCGTATTCATCGCCCCGCCTCCGGCATGGCAGACTAGCTTTGACCGCTTGACGATCGATGGCCTGGGAGGGACCCATGATCGGATCTGGACTCCAGCTGCTGGTGTTCGTGGCGCTGACTGCCCTGGTGGCGGTCGCGACGTGGTGGAAGTGTCGCCATTCGACCCACAGCGCGGATGCGTCGAAGGACTATTTCCTCGCCGGTGGCAGCCTCGCATGGCCGTTCATCGCCGGTTCCCTGCTGCTGACCAACATCAGCGCCGAACAGCTGGTCGGCATGAATGGGGCGCAGATGCTGCTGGTCGCGTGGTGGGAGTTCGGCGCTGCGGCCGGACTGCTGGTGCTCGCGCACGTGCTGATCCCGATGTACTACAAGTACCGCTGCACCACCACCACCGAGCTGCTCGAACGGCGGCTCAACGACAGTGGCGTGCGCGCGGCGGTCAGCGTGCTGTTCCTGCTCGGGTACCTGTTCATCCTGCTGCCGGTGGTGCTGTATACCGGCTCGGTGTTCATGAAGTCGATGTTCGCCTCGGGCTTGCCGATCATCGTGATCGCCGCCGGCTATGCGCTGGCCGGACTCGCCTACGCGGCGTTCGGCGGCCTGCGCGCGATCGCGATCTCCGACACCTACAACGGCATCGGCCTGCTGGTACTGGGACTCGCGGTCACCGGCTTCGCGCTGGCCGCGGTGGACTTCGACCTGTCGGGCATCCCGGCCGAACGCTGGAGCCTCATCGGCGCCAACGATTCCGATATCCCCTGGCATACGCTGTTGACCGGGATGTTGTTCATCCACATCTTCTACTGGGGCACCAACATGGTCATCGCGCAGCGCGCGCTGGCCGCAGGTTCGGTGCGCGAGGCGCAGAAGGGCATCTATGCGGCAGCGGCGTTCAAGATGATCCTGCCGTTGATCGTGGTGGTACCCGGCGTGATCGCCTACAAGCTGTACGGCGATATCGGCGACCAGACCTATGGCAGACTGGTCTCCGACGTGCTGCCGCCGTGGCTGTCGGGTGCGTTCGCGGCGATGATCTTCGGCGCGGTGCTGTCGAGCTTCAATTCGTGCCTGAACTCGGCGTCTGCTCTGTACACCTGCGATCTGCACCTGAAGTACGTCAACCCGCAGGCCAACGTGAAACGCGTCGGGCAATGGGTCGCGGTGGTCTACACGCTGATCCCGATCGCGATGGTGCCGCTGTACCAAAACGCGCAGAGCATCATCGATTTGCTGCAGCGTCTCAATGGTTTGTATTCGATGCCGGTGCTGGCGGTGTTCATCGTCGCGGTGCTGTTCTCGAAGGTCGATGGTCGCGCGGCACGCGCGGGACTCGTGTTCGGCGTCGCGCTGTATGCGGTGTTCACCTTCGTGTGGACGCCGCTGCACTACATCCACCTGATGTTCATCACCCTGCTTGCGAGCATCGGCTTCATCCTGCTGCTGTCGCGCTTGCTGCAGGCCAACGCCCGTCCGGCCGCGTCGCAGGCCAGTGCCTGAGCGCCGCGACGCGACCATAGCCAGCCCCTGAGCCCGCCTCGACACACGGCACGCCATCGATCTCCGCATCGCGTACTCCCGGAACCCGACATCCATGTCCGAATCCCTGCAACGCCCGCAGATCCGCCCGCAGCTGTCGTTCTGGCAGATCTGGAACATGTGCTTCGGCTTCCTCGGCATCCAGTTCGGTTTTGCGCTGCAGAACTCCAACGTCAGTCGCATCTTCCAGACGCTGGGCGCGGACATGGAAGAGATTCCACTGCTGTGGATCGCAGCGCCGCTGACCGGGCTGATCGTGCAGCCGATCGTGGGTCACTACTCCGATCGTACCTGGACCCGGCTCGGGCGCCGCCGTCCGTACTTTTTGTATGGCGCGCTCGCGACCAGTGCCGCGCTGGTGTTCATGCCCAACTCGCCGACCCTGTGGATCGCCGCGGGCATGCTGTGGATCCTCGATGCCTCGATCAACGTGTCGATGGAGCCGTTCCGCGCCTTCGTCGGCGACCAGTTGCCGGCCAACCAGCGTGCGTCGGGCTATTCGATGCAGAGTTTCTTCATCGGGATCGGTGCGGTGGTGGCGAGCATGCTGCCGTGGTTGCTCGACAAGGTCGGCGTGGACAACACCGCGGCCGCAGGGCAGATCCCCGACACCGTGCGCTATGCATTCTATGCCGGCGCGGTGGTGCTGCTGGCCGCGGTCGGATGGACGGTGCTGCGCACGCGCGAGTATCCACCCGAGCAGCTCGATGCCTTCGATGATGCCAAGCCTTCGCGGAGCCTTGCGCGCGCCGCGCCGATTCCGTGGCTGGTGCCGCTCGCGTGGATCATCGGCGGCGTGCTCGGCGCGTTCGGTGTGCGCTGGCTCGAGAGCACGCGCGAGGCTTCGCACAAGGAGCTCTACGTGCTCGCCGGGCTCGCGGTCGCCTACGGCCTGTGCCTCGCGTGGGCCGCGAGCCGGCGTGCTCCGGCGCTGCTGGCGAGCATCGTCGACGATCTGCGCGCGATGCCCGATGCGATGCGCCGCCTC
>JANOEA010000020.1:0-2632 GCA_031412975.1 Pseudomonadota bacterium
GTCGAGGTCCTGGCCCTCGCGGTTCTCATGAGTGCCGCCGCCGTAGTACCACGGGTCGTAGCGCAGTTCCTCGATGCCGGTGATGCGGCTGATCATCGCCAGGAAAGCCGGCGTCTGGATCAGGTCGTCCAGTGCGGCGTATGCCGGGCCGAGCGCGCGGATTTTCTCGACCACTGCCTTGTTGCCGATCTCGCCGGCCTCGTTGCGCGCGAACTTCGGGTCGAACGCCGGAAACTCGCGCAGCAGGGCCTGGGCGGTCTGCTCGTCGAAAAAATCGTCGATCACCACATGCCGGAACGGGCGGGCGTCGCCGAAACGCTGCGCAATCTCCGCGATCGTGTCGCTGACATGCTGGTTGATCGTTGGATTCACGGGGCGGCGGTTGGCGGACAGGCTGCGCATGATGCCATGGGCGGGGCGCGCCGATATCAGGCCGGAACACGGCCTCGGGTGTGCTGCCGATTCCGGGCAGGTCGCCTCCGCCAGGCGGTGCTGGCGGGTCGCACGACGCCGCTGGAATCGATCAGGTGCGGACCAACGCCGACGCCAGTTCCAGCACCTGCTCGCGCGAGCGCGCTTCCAGCAGGCGCTTGCCGCGTGCGCGCAGCGCCTTGCGCGACAGCCCGAGCAAGCGCTCGCGCGCTTCGAGGATCGCGCTCGGATGCATGCTGAACTCGCCGAGTCCCAGCGCGAGCAGTACCGGCAGCAGTTCGGCGCTGCCGGCCAGCTCGCCGCACAGGGTCAGCGTGCGCTAGGCGCGGCGCGCGTTTTCGACGGTCAGTGCGATCAGCCGCAACACCGCCGGATGCAGCGGGTCGTAGTTGGCCGCGACGGCTGCGTTGTTGCGATCCGCGGCCAGCGTGTACTGCACCAGGTCGTTGCTGCCGAGCGCGAGGAACTCGCACTCGTGGGCCAGCTCGGCACTGATCAGCACCGCGGCCGGCACTTCGATCATCGCGCCAAGCGGAACCTTCTCGGCCATCGCGACGCCCTCGCTGGCCAGCGCGCGGCGCGCGCTGGCGATCAGGTGCGCGGTCTGCCGCACTTCCTCGACGCTGGTCACCATCGGCAGCAGGATGCGCACCGGGCCGTAGGCCGACGCACGCAGCATCGCGCGCAACTGCGCGAGGAATTGCGCGCGCCGCGCGAGCGACAGCCGGATGCCGCGCAGGCCGAGGGCGGGGTTCGGTTCGGGTGCGATCGCCAGCGCGCCGGCTCCGGGTTTGTCGGCGCCCAGGTCGAGGGTGCGCAGGGTGACCGGGCGGCCGGCCATCGCCATTACCGCGTCGCGGTAGGCGCGGAACTGGTCGTCTTCGCTGGGTGCTTCGCCGGGGCGCAGGTACAGGAACTCGCTGCGGTACAGGCCGATGCCGTCGACGCCGAGGCGCCGCGCGCGCGCGATCTGCTCGGGCTGCTCGGCGTTGGCATACAGGCCGATGTGTGCACCGTCGTGGGTGCGGGTGGTGGCCGACTTCAGCTGTGCGCGGCGGCGTTCCACGCGGTTCGCATCGCGCTGGTGCTCTCGCAATCGGCCCAGGTCGATCGCGTCGGGCGCCAGCGTCACGCAGCCGACCTCGGCGTCGACCAGTACGGTCTCGCCATCGTGGATCGCGTCGAGTGCGGCCCCGCAGCCGATGATCATCGGCACCCGCAACCCGCGCGCGAGGATCGCGCTGTGCGAGTACACGCTGCCCTGCGTGCATACGATCGCGACCAGTCCGTGTTCGTGCCACCAGTCCAGATCTGCGGGCGCGACCGTTTCGCAGACGAGCACGGTGCCGGCAGCCTGCGGCGCCGAGCGCGGCAGCGCTATCCCGCCGCGGCGGTAGGCTGCGAATACGCGCGCTATCACCTGGTCGAGGTCTTCGCGACGGCTGCGCAGGTAGGGATCGTCGATCGCATCGAAGGCAGCGGCGACCGCTTCGCGTTGCGCCTCCAGCGCGGCGCTCGCGTGGATCAACTGGCGGCGGATGCGCATGGTCACGCCGCCGCTGAACTCCGGATCGTCGAGGATCAGCGCATGCGCATCGATGAAGTCGCCGATCTCGCGGCTGAACGAGCCCTTCAGGCGCTTGCGCAGCGCGACCATCTCCTCGCGCGCGGCCTGCATCGCACGCTCGAAGCGCGCGACCTCCGGGTCGACTTCGTCGGCCGCGAGCGGTTCGTGATCCACCTCGAAACGCATCGGGTAGAGCACCCGTGCGCGACCGACGGCGAGTCCGCGCGCTGCGGCAAGACCTTCGAGCTGCACGCGCAGAGTCATTCGCCCTCGCCGAAGCGATCGGCGAACAGCCGTTCCAGCGCATCGACTGCCGCCTGCGCGTCGGGCCCGTCGGCGCGCAGCGCGATGCTACTGCCCTTGGCCGCGGCGAGCGTCATCAGGCCCATGATGCTCTTGGCGTTGATCTCGCGTCCCCGATGGCTGAGCAGCAAGCGCACATCGAACGGCGCGAGGGTCTGCACCAGCCTCGCCGAGGCGCGCGCGTGCAGGCCGAGGCGGTTGGTCACCAGCAGTTCCCGTTCGATCACGGACGAGGTTCGCGCGTGCTTGCGACGTGCGCGGGATCGATGCTGCGGGGCATGCCGCTACGCACTGTCGATCACCACGCCGCCGCGCGCGCCGGAAGCAGCC
>JANOEA010000021.1:0-13667 GCA_031412975.1 Pseudomonadota bacterium
GCCATCAATGTCCTACGGCACACCGCGTCGACTTTCCCCGGACAGCACTGGCACAAGCAAAGAGAAGTAAGGCGGGCCGCGGCAGCGGCACGAAACCGCCTTGTCGCTTGCGGCAGCAAACCAGCGCTCGGCTCTGAAAAGCCAGAGCAAACGCGGCCGCGGCAGCGGCACGAAACCGCTTTGTCGCTTGCGGCAGCAAAACAAGCTCTTGGCTTGAAAAGAAGAAAACCTAAGAGCGAACGAATCGATAATGCGCCACCAACCACTCATTCCCATCCCTGTACCCGAACAACTCCGCACACGCCATCCAGAAAATCCGCCAGCGCTGGTTCCAGATCTTTGCGTTCTCGGCGCCATACGCGCCGGCCAGCACCTCCATCACTGCCACAGCGTTGCGGTCGTGGTTGGCCAGCCAGTGATTGCTGGTGCGCTCGTAGTGCGTACCGTTGACGCGCCACTGTTCCTCCAACGTCAGGTCGCGCTGGAAATACAGCAGGGTGTCGGCTGCGGGCATCAGGCCGCCGGTGAAGAAGTACTTGCCCATCCAGTCGTTGTTGCCGTCGGTCTCGAACGGGTACATCAGCTCGCGATGGCAGAAGATGTGCACGAACAGTTTGCCGCCGGGCTTGAGCCATGAGGCGATGCGCGCGAGCAGGGTGTCGTAGTTGCGCATGTGCTCGAACATCTCGACCGAGACCACGCGGTCGAAGCGGGTGTCGAGCGCGAGCTGGTTGACGTCCTGGGTGATGATGCGCACGTTGTGCAATCCGCGCGCCTTGCACTGCGCTTCGATGTATTCGCGCTGCGGGTTCGAGTTGGACACCCCGGTGATGCGCGCCTTGGGGAAATTCTCCGCCATCCACAGCGTGAACGAGCCCCAGCCGCAGCCGAGTTCGAGGATATCGATGTCGTCGCGCAGCTCGGCACGTTCGTTGTACAGGCGCAGCATCAGCTCTTCGGCCTGGTCGAGGCTCTCCGAGCCCGTCGGGTAGTAGCAGCCCGAGTACTTCAACCGCTTGCCGAGGCACAGCTTGAAGAACGGCGGCGGCACTTCGTAGTGCTGCTCGTTGGCCGCGCGGGTTTCGATCGCGACCGGACTGCGGCGCAGCTCTTCGATGCGGCGACGGAAGATCTCGTAGGAGGCCTCCAGCGCGCCCGCGCGCTCATCGCGCAGGCGCTGAGCACACAGCCGACGGATGCCGAAGCGGGTCAGGGGATCGGGGATCAGGCCGCGTTCGCAGAGATCGATCAGGGACATGGGGTGGGTGGCGATGGGGCGTTGGATTCAGAGGGCCCTGGGCCCTGCCTTCGGAAACCACGGCACGAACACACTGGTAGTCCGCTGGTACTCCCGATACGCATCGCCGCGCGAGCGCAGCGACTGCTGTTCGACGAACGGGATGCCGGTGACCCACAGCAGGGAACACAGCATCAGCACCGAGCCGAGCAGGGACAGCCACCACAGGGATGCGCCGATCGACAGTGCCACGTAGGAAAACCAGTGCAGCCACTCGAAGAAGTAGTTCGGATGGCGCGAATAGCGCCAAAGTCCGATGTTGCATACCTTGCCCTTGTTGGCGGGGTTGGTGCGGAATGCGGCGAGTTGGCGGTCGGCGATCGCCTCGCCGCCGATGCTCACCACCCAGATTCCGATGCCGAGCGCGAGCAGCATGCTGCCCGCATCGTTGTTCGCGGCAACCCAGAACGGCAGCGAGAACAGCAGCGTGAGCCCGGCCTGGAACAGGAAGAACGCATACCACTTGAACTGGTTATCGCCGATCGATTGCCGCATGTAGGCATAGCGGCCGTCTTCGCGCTCGTGGCGCAGGCGCACCAGGAGGTGGGTGCCCAGGCGCAGGCCCCAGACCGCGCCCATCGCGGCCACCGCAACACGCTGGGCGAACGGCGCGCTGCCGAACGCCGCGTAGTACACCGCGGCGGAACCAACCAGGTACGACCACGCGACGTCGACGTAGCCGGCCACCTTGGTACGCACCTGGATCGCCCACACCAGGGTCATGCCGAACACGGCGGCGATCGCCACGATCGCGATCGGATGCATCAGGCGGTCCCCGGTGCCGGTTCGACGATCAGGCGGCTGGCGAATGCGCTCAGCAGCGGCATCGCGATCGCCCATGCGATCCCGATCGCCAGCAGCGAGGGCCAGATCGGATCGGGGACCGTCAGCGCGTTCCACGCGCTGCCGGCGATCCAGTAGGTCAGCGGACCGCCGAGCAGGCCGAACAGCACCGCGAGCATCCAGCGACCCTTGAGCCACGCCATCGAGTGGTTGATGGTCAGGCCGAAGTTGATCCACATGCCGAGCATCCACAGCGGTGCGAACACCAGCCCGGGAGTCGCAGTGGCGTAGCTGAACCAGCCGGCGGCGACCATCGCGGATTCGATCACCACGCCGAGTGCGAACGCCAATGCCATGGTCGACAGATCGCTGCGACGCCAGCGCGAAACGCCGATCTGCCATGCGCTGAACAGCGCCAGCGGAATGAAGCCCAGCCACCAGCGGCCGCTGGCGCCGCCCCACACGAAGGCGACCCAGCAGATCTGGAACGAAATCAGGTTGGCGAGGAAGGCCATGCTCAGAACGCCGGGTCGAGGTCGGGCAGGAACTGCCGCGGGCGCGCGCCGGACTTGGCCAGCAGCATCTGCACGTCGCCGATGGTGCGTTCGATGAAGCCGCCCTCGCAGTAGGCGAGGTAGAAGTGCCACATGCGGATGAAGCGCTCCGGATAGCCCAGCGCGCGCACCCGGTCGAGCTGTGCATCGAAGCGCTGCCGCCAATGGCGCAGGGTCGCTGCATAGCTCGGGCCGATGTCCTCGAGGTGGAACAGCTTCAGATCCGTGCTGGAGGCCATCGCGCCGGTCATTGCCGCGATCGACGGGATGAAGCTGCCGGGAAACACGAAGCGCTGGATGAAGTCGACATTGCGCAACGCGCGTTGGTAGCGGTGGTCCTCGATCGTGATGGCCTGGATCAGGGCCAACCCGTCGGGTTTCAGCAGGCTCGAACACTTGCCGAAGTAGGTGGCGAGGAACTGGTGCCCGATCGCCTCGATCATCTCGATCGAGACCAGCTTGTCGTAGGTCCCGCCCAGGTCGCGATAGTCCTCCAGCACCACGCTGATGCGCTCGCCGAGTCCGGCGCGCGCGACCCGCTCGGTGGCCAGCGCGTGCTGTTCCTTCGAGATGGTGGTGGTGGTCACGCGGCAGCCGAAGTGGCGCGCGGCGTGGATCGCCATCCCGCCCCAGCCGGTGCCGATCTCGACCAGGTGGTCGGAGGGCGAGAGCGCGAGCTTGCGGCAGATCCGGTCGAGCTTGCGCGCCGAGGCGATCTCGAGGCTCTCATCGGCGCTGCGGAAGATCGCCGAGGAGTACATCATCGTATCGTCGAGGAACAGGCTGAACAGATCGTTGCCGAGATCGTAGTGCTCGGCGATGTTGCGCCGGCTGCCGTCGCGCGAGTTGCGCCGGCGCGCATGCCATGCGCGCATCAGGGCGCCGCCCAGGCGCGCCCATCCGGATTCCATCCGGTCGAGCAGGTCGCGGTTGCGCGCGAAGATGCGGATCAGGGTGGTCAGGTCGGAACACTCCCACCAGCCGTCCATGTAGGCCTCGGCCGCGCCGACGCTGCCGTTGAGCGCCATCGCCCGGTACATCTGCGGATCGAGCACGCTGATCGTGCAGCGCAGGGTGTGCTCGGCGCCGGCGGTACCGAACACGCGGTTGGCAGCGCCGCTCTCGATCACGGTCAGCTCGCAGTCGCGCAGGGCCGCCAGCGCGCCCAGCATGCGGGTGCGGAAGAAGCCGCCGCCGTCGCGGGAAGCGGTATCGGACAGCGCCTCGGGTGAGGACGACAGATCGCGCATGGCGGGCATCAGCCTGGGTGCTTGGACGGGTGATCGTAGACGGGATTGCGTTTAAGCCGAATCAACAACGCCTGCCAGTGGATCGCCGCGACCACCCGGGCGGTCATCAGCGGGAATCGCCACAGGACGCGTCCGAGCGCGCCCGAGGTCAGCGGCTCGCGCTGCAGGACCACCGTGGCGTCGAAATCCGGCTTGCCATCCTTGAGCACATCCATGTGCACGCGCAGCGACTCGCCCGGCGTCTCGAAGCGCCAGCGGTAGTCGCGCTGCATCGGCAGGAACGGCGATACGTGGAACTGCTTGGCGAAATCCCACTCGAGCGCGATGCCGTGACGCTGCGCCTGCGCCACCGGCAGCACGTAGGCATGGCGTTCCTTCCATGGCGTGTTGGTGATCTCGGCCACGATCGTGTCCAGCGTGCAGCCGTCGGCCGCATAACAATAGTAGAAGCTCACCGGATTGAAACTGGTGCCGAAATAGCGCGCATGGGTAAGCAGGCGGATCGGCCCGTTCGGTTCGCGGCCGGTCGCTTCGAGCACCCGCGCGCGGACCGCGGCAGCCAACGGCACGGCCGGATCGCCGAGGAAGTCGCTGCGCCGGAACTCGGCCAGGTTGCGCCGGTCGACCGACCAGAACCGCCGCCCTGCGAATACCCGATCCAGTTCGTCGAGATCGAGATACAGCTGGAAGATCCGATAGCGGAATGCGTGCGGGTGCGGCGCATGCCGCCGATGGCGGACCCAGCCGCTGTAGATCGCGCTGGCCAGCGGCGCCGACGCGAGGTCCGTCACGGCTGCCGCGGCACTGTTCATGGCGTGGCTGCCGTTCGCACCGCCGCCGCGCCCGGTAACCACGCAACGCCGAGTGCAGCCGCCACCTCGACGCCGCTGCGCATGCCGTCCTCGTGGAAGCCCCAGCCCCAGTAGGCACCGCAGAACCAGCTGCGGTTGTGGCCGTTGATTTCGGCGCGACGCGCCTGCGCGGCGACGCTCGCGCGGGTGTAGATCGGGTGGTGGTAGACCAGACGGCGCAGGATCTTTGCCGGGTCGATCGCGGCGCTGCGGTTGAGCGTGACCACCAGCGGCTCCGGCGAATCCAGCGATTGCAGCAGGTTCATGCAGTAGCTGACCGTGCACTGCGCATCCGGCTGCGCGGGGATGATCGCGTTCCATGCCGCCCACGCGCGCCGATCGCGCGGCAGCTGCGAGGCATCGGTGTGCAGCACGGTCTCATTGCGCTGGTAGCCGATCGCGCCGAGGATTTCCGACTCGCGCTCGCTAGGATCGCTCAGCAGCGCCAGCGCCTGGTCGCTGTGGCAGGCCAGCACGACCTGCTCGAACTCCTCGCTGCCGGCGTCGGTGGCCACGTCGACCCCGCGCGGATGGCGGCGGATGCCGCGCACCGGCGTGCGCAGGCGATATTGCGCGCTCCAGTCCCGGGCCAATGCACGCACGTAGCTGCGCGAGCCGCCCTTGAGCACCCGCCAAGGCGGACGTCCGTCGACCTGCAGCATGTGGTGGTTGGCCATGAATGCCGCGAGGTATCGCGCTGGAAAGCGCAGTATCTGCTCCGATGGCGACGACCACAGCGCGGAGGCCATCGGCACGATGTGGTCGTCGCGGAAACCTGCCGAGTAGCCGCCGGCGTCGAGGTATTCGCCCAGCGACGGACCATCGCCGGCTATGTCCAGGAGCTTCGGGGCCTGCCGGTAGAAGCGCACGATGTCGAGGATCATGCGCCAGTGGCGCAGCGACAGTGCGCGCCGCTTCTGCAGGAACATGCCGCCGCTGTTGCCCGCGTTGTACTCCAGGCCACTGCGCTCGTTGCGCAGCGCGAAGGTCATCGTGGTCGGTTGGGTCTCGACTCCGAGCTCGGCCAGCATGCCGGTGAACAGCGGATAGTTGCCGGCATTGCACACGATGAATCCGGTGTCGACCGCGAAGCTGCGCCCGCCGACGTCGACATCGTGCGTATGGGTATGGCCGCCGAGATGGTCGCCGGACTCGAACACGACCACGTCGTGCTGGCGCGACAGCAGCCATGCTGCCGCCAGCCCGGCGATGCCGGACCCGACCACGGCGATGCGCACGGCGAGGGGCCCTCTAGCCGTCCGCGCGTTCGTCGCGCGCCATGCGGGCCAGCCCCGCAGGGACCGGCTTGAGATCCCACACCAGGCGCAACGCAGCCAGCAGACGCAGGACGTAATAGGTGAGGTCGAACTCCCACCAGCGGAAACCCTGCCGCGCGGAGCCCGGGAAGTGATGGTGGTTGTTGTGCCAGCCTTCGCCGAAGGTGATCAGCGCCAGCACCCAGTTGTTGCGCGAGTCGTCGTTGGTGTCGAAGCGGCGGCTGCCGATCTTGTGCGCGAAGGAGTTGATCGTGACCGTCGCATGGAACAGCACCACGGTGGACACGAAGAAGCCCCAGATCAGCAGTTGCGAACCGTTGGTACCCAGATCCGGGTGCGCGCTCTCCAGCCAGCTGCCCAGCAGGTACAGGCCCACCGCGAGCACCACCGGCACCAGCACGTCGAAGCGGTCGAGCAGGCGCAGTTCGGGGAACTTCAACAGGTCGCGGATCACCGCGCGATCGGTGTGGAAGCCCGCGCGGGTCAGGAACCAGCCCATGTGGCTCCACAGGAATCCGTGCTGCACCGGCGAATGCACGTCCAGCTCGGTGTCGGAATGGCGATGGTGGTTGCGGTGGTGCGAGGCCCACCACAGCGGACCGCGTTGCACGCTGGTCGCGCCGATCAAACCGAACACGAACTGCACCGGGCGCGAGGTCTTGAACGCCTTGTGCGAGAAGTAGCGGTGGTAGAAACCGGTGATCGCGAACATGCGCACCGCGTAGAGGAACACCGCGGTCCACAGGGCGAACCACGAGAAACCGACCCACAGCACGCCCAGGCAGGCCAGGTGCAGGCCGATGAACGGCAGAACCCGCGCCCAGTCGATGCGCTGGTCGGCGTGGTCTGCCGCGGCGCCGGCTTCGGTATCGAACCAGCGGATGATGGCCAGCAGCACGCGTCGCGGTGGCGATCCGACCGGTTGCTGGCTGGGAACGTGTTGGTCTGGCATGGCGATGGATTGTGCCGCCGCATGGTGAGGTATCGGTGAAAGTGCCGGTTCAGGCCGGTTGCGGCTCGATCTTCACCGCGGTGCGGATCGAGTTGGCCACGAAGCATGCGCGGTGCGCGCGTTCGTGGAGTTTGGACAGGTCTTCGGCCGAAGGTACGCTCTGGCCCGCGAAATGGATGCGAGGGCGCAGGGTCGCGGTGGTGATCGCCGTCTGGCCCTCCGCATTCTTGCCCAATTCGGCGACCGCCTCGTCCTCGTAGCGGTCGATCACGTAGCCGCGGTTGGCCGCCACCGCGAGGAAAGTCAGCATGTGGCACGATGACAGCGCCCCGAGCAGCTGCTGTTCGGGGTCAACGTGGGTTTCGCGGCCGCCGAAACCGACTGCGGCCGAGGCGTCGATGGACTGTCCGCCGGCATACACGACCCGGTGGTCGCGGCTGTAGTTGTTGCGCTCGAACGGCGCGTTGTCGCGCACCCAGACCAGCTTGACCCGATGTTCGGACATGACGGAATTCCACCAGCGCAGGAAGGGCCGGAAATACCCGGAACCGCCGACAAGCGTAACGCCTCGGCGTGATCGCGCAAGCGCGCCGACGCGCGCGGCCGCCCCCGCACCGCGCTGCGGAGTGGCGCGAGCACTGTCCAGGCTGGGCTACTGCTCGCGCAGCGCAGCGCAGTCGCTGGTGGCCGCGGGCCGGGTGACGGTCGATGGCCGCCGGGTCAGCGATCCGGAGGCGCCGGTGCTGCCCGGGACCAGTCGGATCGTCGTCGATGGCGTCGCCGTGGCGGCCGCGACACCCGTGCACATCATGCTCAACAAGCCGCGCGGCCTGACCACCAGCACGCGCGATGAAAAGGGCCGCGACACGGTCTACGCCTGCCTCGAAGGCTCGGGCCTGCCGTGGCTGGGGCCGGTCGGCCGCCTCGATCGAGCCAGCGAGGGCCTGCTGCTGCTCAGCAACGACCCCGCATGGGCCGCGCGCCTGACCGAGCCGCGAAACGCGGTCGAAAAGACCTACCACGTGCAGGTCGGCTGCGTACCCGACGCGGCGCTGGTCGCGCGGCTCGCCGCCGGCGTGCTTGCCGACGGTGAGGTGCTGGGCGCGCGCCGGGTTCGCATCCTGCGCAGCGGTTCGCGCAACGGCTGGCTGGAAATCGTGCTCGACGAAGGTCGCAACCGGCAGATTCGCCGGATGCTGGCGGCCGCCGGCGTCGCCGTCATGCGGCTGCTGCGGGTCGGGATCGGGCCGCTGGTCCTGGGCGAGCTGGGCAAGGCGCAGTGGCGGCACCTGACAGCGGCCGAAGTCAGCGCCCTTTCGTCAGCATCCGGCTGACCGATGGCGGGCTGCTGCCGTCTTGGATACCATGTTGGCTTCTCAGGGTTCCGACAGCCAGCCACAGCCCATGTATCGCATTCTCGAGTTCGTCATCGCCGCGGTCCTGACCGTGCTGCTGTTCGTGGTCATTGCGCTGTTCCTGCCCTCTTCCGCACAGGTCGAGCGACGCATTGAACTGTCCAATCCCACCACCCAGGTCTACGACGTCCTCAACCACTTCAAGCGCTATAACCAGTGGCAGCCGTGGGCGGCGTCCGACCCGTTGACCAAATACAGCACCGAGGGCGCGGAGTACGGCGTCGGCGCCAAGTTCAACTGGAACTCGCCGTTCAACAGGGAAATCGGCGTGGGGTCGCTCGAGATCGTCGAGAGCGCGCCCGACGAGCGCATCGTGATGGCGCTGGAGAATTCCTGGCGCGGCCACGACAAGACCCAGACCTTCCTGCTCGAGCCCGATACCAAGACCAACTCGGTGACGCTGCGCTGGCTCATCGACGTCGACTACGGTTGGGACCTGATCGGGCGCTTCGCCGGCCTGTACCTCAACGGCAGCGTCGGCGAGTCGATGCGCACCGGACTCGGCAGCTTCGCGACGCTGATGGCCTCGGTGCCCAACGTCGACTACAGCCAGATCGAGATCGGCGTGGTCGACGTGCCGCCGGTCGACCTGTTCTATGTCGGCGTATCGGCGCCCGCCGCACCGCGCAGCTGGACCGACGCGGTCGCGATCATGGACAAGGCCTGGGACGAGGTCGCCACCTTCATCGAGGGCAGCCAGCTCGCGCCGATCGGCGACAGGCGCCGCATCGTCAACGTGCTCGGCGAGGAAAACAACGATTTCAACATCGGTTACGCGGTGCCGCCGAACACCGCAGTGCCGACCGGCAACATCCGCGCCGCGCAAAGCCTGGGCACGCGCGCCCTGACCACCCAGTACCGCGGCCATCGCGTGGGCCTGGGCAAGGCGCGCGACATGCTGCGCGCCTACGCGATCACCCACGGATACCAGTACGACCGCGACCTGCGTGGCGCCTGGGAAGAGTGGCCGCCGGAGAACGAAGAGACCGGTGAGGTGCTGACCACGCTGTACCTGCCGTTCAACTGATCGCTGCGGGCCGGCACCGGTCGTCGGCCGGGTGCGCTCGGGCGCGGAACTTTCCGCACCCCCTGCTGGCCAAACGGCGCGGGCTGCGCCGGCCGCGTCTGCGGACAGCCCTCCAGGGTGAGCGTGCGGTGGCGCGCGATTCCGGGGTTCCGGGGTCGGGTGCTTTCGGGCGGGTTGCGGATCGGGATCGAACGTGCAGGCAGGTTCGCGTAGCGGTGCTTGCGCCGCGCGCTCGATGCGCGGCGGCTCGGCGCGGGCACGCTCCAGTGGGTGAATTTCAGGGGGACTGTCGGCCCGGATCTTCCGGATCGAAGTTCCAGGGGACTATCGGGAACCACACTCCATGATCGAAACACGAGAACTCAGCAAACGCTACGGCCCGATCACGGCCGTCGACGGGATCAGCTTCCGCGTCGAGCCGGGCCAGGTATTGGGCTTCCTCGGCCCCAACGGTGCCGGCAAGTCGACCACCATGAAGATGATCGCCGGTTTCGTGACCCCCAGCGCCGGCACCGCCAGCGTATGCGGCTTCGATGTGGAAGCGCAGCCGCTGGATGCCAAGCGCCAGGTCGGCTACTTGCCCGAAGGCGCGCCCAGCTACGGCGAGATGCGCGTGCAGGCATTCCTCGAATTCATCGCCGATATCCGCGGCCTGGCCGGCGAGAACCGCCGCAAGCGGCTCGACGACACCATCGGCCGGTTGAGCCTGGGCGGGGTGCTGGGACAGACCATCGATACGCTGTCGAAGGGCTTCCGCCGTCGTGTAGGCCTCGCGCAGGCGATCCTGCACGATCCGAAGGTGCTGGTGCTCGACGAGCCCACCGATGGGCTCGATCCGAACCAGAAGCACGAGGTGCGCGCGTTGATCAACGCGATGGCCAGGGACAAGACCATCATCGTCTCGACCCACATCCTCGAGGAGGTGCACGCGGTGTGCAACCGCGCGATCATCATCGCGCGCGGCAAGATCCTCGCCGACGACACCCCGGACAAGCTCGAGTCGCGATCGCGCTACCACCAGGCGGTGTCGCTGACCGCACCCAACGTGGCCGCCGCGCGCGACGCGCTCGCGCGCCTGCCCGACGTCGACTCGGTCGAGGTCGATCCGCAGGACCAGCGCATCACCGCGTTCCCGCGCAAGGGCAAGTCGATCTTCACCGCGGTCGGCGATTTGCTCAAGGCGCAGGGCATCGCGGTGACCGAGCTGCAGCTCGAACGCGGCCGCCTCGACGAGGTGTTCCGCAGCGTCACCCAGGCCGCGCCGCGGCAAGGAGCCAAGGCATGAATCCGATCGGCATCCTGTTCCGCCGCGAGCTGGCGAGCTACTTCGCGACCCCGGTGGCCTACGTGTTCATCGTCGTCTACCTGCTGTTGGCCGGCGTGTTCACCTTCTATGTCGGCCGCCTGTACGAATCGAACCAGGCATCGCTGCAGCCGTTCTTCTTCTGGCACCCGTTCCTGTACCTGTTCCTGGTGCCTGCGGTGTCGATGCGGCTGTGGGCCGAGGAGCGCCGCAGCGGCACCGTCGAACTGCTGCTGACCCTGCCGATCACGATGTGGCAGGCGGTCATCGGCAAATTCCTCGCCGCATGGGCCTTCGTGGGCATCGCGCTGGTGCTGACCTTCCCGGTCTGGATCACGGTCAACTACCTCGGCGATCCGGACAATGGCGTGATCGCGGCGAGCTACTTCGGCAGCTGGCTGATGTCGGGCGCGTTCCTGGCCATCGGCATGTGCTTCTCGGCCAGCACCCGCAACCAGATCATCGCCTTCATCCTGACCCTCGTGGTGTGCCTGGCCTTCGTGCTGGCCGGTTTTCCGATCGTGACCGGGCTGGTGCAGGACTGGTTGCCGCAGCTGATCGTCGACGGCATCACCAGCCTTTCGCTGTGGTCGCACTTCGATGCGATCCAGAAGGGCGTGATCGACCTGCGCGACCTGGTCTACTTCGCGCTGATGATCGGTTTCTGGCTGTACGCCAGTGCGGTCGTGATCGAACTGAAGAAAGCGGATTGAAGCCATGAACAACCAGAACACCCGACGCGCGCTCACCGGCGGCACCCTCGCGGTGCTCGCCGTGCTGCTGGTCGCCGGCACCATCCTCAGCAACAACCTGCTGCGCGGCATGCAGCTCGACCTGACCGAAGGCAAGCTGTACACGCTCAGCGAAGGCACCGCCAAGGTGCTGGCCGACATCAAGGAACCGATCAACCTGTATTACTTCTTCTCCGACAAGGGCACCGCGGAGATTCCGCAGATCCGCACCTATGCGACCCGCGTGCGCGAGCTGCTTGAAAGCGTGGCCAGCAAGTCCGACGGCAAAATCAGGCTCAGCGTGATCGACCCGTTGCCGTTCTCGGAAGAAGAGGATCTCGCCTCGAGCTACGGCCTGCAGGCGGTGCCCACCGGACCCGGCGGCGAGACCATTTTCTTCGGCCTGGCAGGCACCAACTCCACCGACGGCAAGATGGTGATCCCGTTCTTCCAGCCGGACAAGGAATCGTTCCTCGAATACGACGTGGCCAAGTTGATCCACGGGCTGGTCACCTCGACCAAGCCGGTGGTCGGCATGATCTCCGAGCTCGACATCGCGCCGGGCTTCGATCCGCAGACCCGGCAGGTGCGTCCGGGCTGGGCTTTCCACCAGGGCCTGAGCGAGCTGTTCGAACTGCGCAGCCTCGATCCGCAATCGACCATCAGCATCGATCCGACGATCAACACGGTGGTGGTGGTGCATCCGAAGGCGCTGTCGGAAGACACCCAGTACGCGCTCGACCAGTTCGTGCTGCGTGGCGGCAACCTGCTGGTCTTCGTCGATCCGAATGCCGAACTCGACACCACCGCCGAAGACCCGAACAATCCTTCGGCCGCGCTGTTCGCCAATCGATCGTCGGATCTCGAGCGGCTGTTCCGCGCGTGGGGCGTGGCCTACGATCCGTCCAAGGTGCTGCTCGATGCGGAGAACGCGCTGGCCGTGCAGAGCCAGGGCGGAGCGCCGGTGCGCCACCTGGCGATCCTCGGCCTGCGCGCGCAGTCGATGAACCAGGAGGACGTGGTCACCGCGCAGCTGGGCACGCTCAACGTATCGACCGCCGGCGTGCTGCGCATGGCCGACGAGGCCACGCTCAAGCTCGAGCCGCTGGTGCAGTCGAGCGCGCAGTCCTCGCTGGTCGATGTCGAGCGGGTCAAGTTCCTGCCCGATCCGTCGTCGCTGATCGCCGACTTCGTCGCCTCGAAGGAGAATTACGTGATCGCCGGGCGCCTGAGCGGCACCGCCAGCACCGCGTTCGCCGAACGCGGCGGGGCAGGGCATCTCGCCGAATCGAGCACCCCGGTCAACATCATGCTGGTCGCCGATACCGATATCCTGAGCGACCGCCTGTGGGTGCAGGTGCAGAATTTCTTCGGCCAGCAGATCATGAATGCATTCGCCAACAACGGAGACTTCGTGACCAACGCGGTCGACAACATGACCGGCTCGTCGGCGTTGATCAGCATCCGCGGCCGCGGCACTTCGGCGCGTCCCTTCACCACCGTCGAGGCGCTGCGCCGTGGCGCCGATGATCGTTTCCGCGCCACCGAGCAGCAGCTCAACGAGGAACTGGCCGAGACCGAGCGCAAGCTCAACGAGCTGCAGCGCGGCAAGGCCGACGAGACCTCGATGCTGCTCTCGCCCGAGCAGAAGGCAGAGCTCGACCGCTTCCAGCAGCGCAAGGTCGAGATCCGCCGCGAGTTGCGCCAGGTCCGCCGCCAGCTCGATGCCGACATCGAGTCGCTCGGCTGGAAACTCAAGCTCATCAACATCCTGCTGGTACCGCTGCTGCTGACCGCGCTGGCGCTTGCCTTCGCATGGTGGCGTCGCCGCAGTCCGGCGCTCGCTGCATCCTGAGCATCGAGGGAACACGCACATGCACAACAAATTCATCCGCATCGCGATTGCCGGGATTCTCGCGGTACTGCTGGCCGTGTGGGCCGGCAGCGTGCGCGAGCCGCAGGAATCGATCGGCAGCAGCGAGCTGCTGGTGCCCGGGCTTGCCGAGGGACTCAACAGCGTCGTCTCGCTGAAGATCACCGGCGCGGACAACCAGGTGATCGCGACGCTGAGCAACAACGAGTCGCGCTGTGGAATCGTGGAGAAGAACGGATATCCGGCGGACGTCAGCAAGATCCGCGAATATCTGATCAAGCTGTCCGAGGCGCGAGTGCTCGAGGCCAAGACCGCGGATCCCGCCAACTACGCCACGCTCGGGGTCGAGGAGAT
>JANOEA010000022.1:0-16555 GCA_031412975.1 Pseudomonadota bacterium
CGCACGTGGTGGTACTCGGCGATCTGCCGGCGACCACCGTGGCGCTGATCGCCGAGTCGGTGGATCGCAGTCAGCGACCGCCGCCAGCCCGATTCGACCATCGTCGATCGACACCACGCGCATCCGGCGTTCGACCACGGCGATCACTGACTGCGATCCACCGACTCGGCGATCAGCGCCACGGTGGTCGCCGGCAGATCGCCGACTACCACCACGTGCGCTTCGTCGGCGGCGCGTCCGAAGGCGTTCACCGCGCCGCGGCGCGTTGCACCGAGCAACCCGCGTCCGCTGGGCTCGATATAGATCGATACGCTGGCCAGCCCGTCCGAATACAGCAGGTGTTCCGAGTCGCCGTCGGCCTGTACGCGCGAAACCAGCGCGAACCCGGCCGGCATGGCAGTGGCGCGCCAGCGTGAGGGCGTCGCCGGCTTCGGTGACGGCTCGCCCGCGGGAGCCGCGACGATCGCGCCGTCGTCGGCCTGCCGCAAATGAAGCTGGGTGAACGCGAGTTGCTCCACCGGCGCACCGGAGGCCTCGCGCACCATCGACGCGAGCAACATGCCGGTAGCGCGATCGAGCCACAGCCGGTAGCCGTAGCGCAGGGAATCCAGCGGTGCGGCATCGACCACGGTGGCCTCGTAGCCGGCCACCCGATCGCTGCCCGCGATCGACAGCCGGTAGTGCTCGCGCCACTGCGCCATATTCGCCAGGCGCCCGGGAAAGCTCGCTGCCGGCACCCCGGCAGTGGCGACCACGGTGCCGTCGCGGGTCAGGCAACGCAGGCCGCCGGGTTCGCGAAGCACCTCTCGCCGGTCGCCGCTGAGCGTGACCAGGCGCTCCATCGGGCCATCCGGTCCCAGGGTGCGCGTGACATGCACCGCGTCGACCCGGCCCTCGTGCACGTAGACGAACGTGCCCTCGTACTCGAGACCCTGCAGTGCCTGCACCATGCGCTCGATCAGCGCGGCAGGCTCAGGCGCCGACTGCGCCTGCAGCGGCGCGGAGATCGCCAGCAGCAGGCCGGCAACGATGCGCATGCCCATCATGGTGCAGGCGGCGGCGCAGGCCCGCGCAGGGGCATCGGCGCGGGACCCGCGGGCGTTGCCACTACGTAGACATAGGGCACGAAGCCACCGCGCGGCGCGGATGCGGCCGCACCGCTGTGGCGCAGGAAATAACCTTCGACCTGCGGGTCGATCGGTGCCGACACCGGCAGCGGCGCCCACATCTGGTCGCTGACCCGCTGCACGGGTTGGCGCAACTCCAGTTCTCCCGTACGCACCGGCTCCACGCTGCTCAGCACCGGACCGGAACCCGCATCCGGTGGCGGCATGCTGATCGAAAACAGCGCCAGTGCTGCGACGCTAGCAGCAACCGCGCCACCGACCGCGTTGCGCAGCCACGAACGGCCCACCAACGGCGGCTGTTGCACGTCGAGCCGCGCGGCGACCGCAGCGGCGAATGTCGCGTCGGGAAGCAACCTAGGCTCGTGACGCAGGCAGGCGCGTGCGAGGTGGTAGCGCTGCCAGCGCGCGGCAAGCTCAGGCTCGGCCTGCAGACGGCGCAGCAGGAACCGAGTCTCGTCGGGGCCGAGTTCGCCATCGGCCAGCGCCGACAACTGCTCGAGGGTTTGCGGATCGATGCTCATTCGGCTTCGGTGTCGCTCAGAAGGGGTCGGATGCGTTGGTCGATCGCCTCGCGGGCGCGGAAGATCCGCGAACGCACGGTACCGATCGGACAGCTCATGGATTCGGCGATCTCTTCGTAACTGAGGCCATCCACTTCGCGCAGGGTGATCGCCAACTTCAGTTCCTCGGGAAGTGCCTCTACGGCCGCAGTGACCGCCGCCTCGATTTCCTGCCGCACCATCTCGCGTTCGGGCGTCGAGCTGTCCCTGAGTCGGCCGGCGGCCTCGAGGTGCTCCGCGTCGTCCACCTGCACATCGTCGGTGGGCGGGCGGCGACCCTGCGAGACCAGCCAGTTCTTCGCCGTGTTGGTCGCGATCTTGTACAGCCATGTATAGAACGCGCTTTCGCCGCGAAAGTTCCCGATCGCGCGATACGCGCGGACGAAGGCTTCCTGCGCCACATCCTGCGACTCGGACCAATCGTGCACGTAGCGCGAGATGATGCCGATGACCTTGTGCTGGTACTTGCGCACCAGCAGGTCGAACGCACCGCGCTCGCCGCCCTGTACGCGCTTGACCAGCGCGTGATCGACCTCGTTCTCACCCATTCGTTGTCCCGACGCTGAATGCAGCCGCATCCCGCGGCCACCACATCCTGCCTTGGCGCCGATCCGGCCGCCCCGCGCCGGTGGCCCGGCGGGACATGCCGCCAGAGAGCCTCTGCACGAGTCCATCCACGCGACCGCGAATCGGACAACGCTTGCGAAACAGGTCCGCTCGCATGGACCACGGAGCTGCCGGAAAGTTCAGTGCCTGCCGCGCGCGCTGGTGGGCAGCCGACGCTGCGCGCGCGTCCAGCTCAGCCGCCGCCGACCGCGCGGGCGGCCAGCAGGCGCTCGCGTTCGGCCATCATGTTCTCGAAGGTGTTCGGCGGCAGCGGCCGGCAGAACAGGAATCCCTGCAGTTCCTCGCAGCCGTGCTCGCGCAGGAACGCGAAATGTTCCTCGTACTCCACGCCTTCGGCCACGACCCCGAGGTTGAGGCTGTGCGCCATGTGGATGGTCGCGCGCACGATCGCCTCGTCGTCGGGGTCCACGCCGATGTTGCGCACGAACACCTGGTCGATCTTGATCCGGTCGGCCGGGAAGCGCCGGATGTAGTCCAGCGAGGACTGCCCGGTGCCGAAGTCGTCGATCGCGATCGACACGCCGAGTTCGCGCAAGCCCTGCAGGGTCTCCAGCAGGTTCGGAATCGACTTGACGCTGATGTTCTCGGTGACCTCCAGTTCCAGCGTCTTCGGGTCGAGGCCGCTGTCGGCCAATGCGCGGCGCACCACCTCGATCAGGTTCGGCTGGCGCAGCTGCAACGCAGACAGGTTGACGCTGATCCGCAGCGGAACGCGGAAGCGGTCCCGCCAGCGGCGCGCATCGAATGCGGCCTGGCGCAGTACCCACTCGCCGATCGACACGATCAAGCCGGTCTCCTCGGCCAGCGGGATGAAGAAGCCCGGGCTGATCATGCCCAGTTCCGGATGCTCCCAGCGGATCAGCGCCTCCATGCCGATCACGTCCTCGGTGTCGGCAGCGATCTGCGGCTGGTAGTAGACGCGCAGCTCGCCGCTGCGTTCGGCCTGGCGCAGCTTGGCCTCCAGCGCGAGGCGCTGCTGGTGCGACTCCTCGGGGACCGCGACATAGGTCTGGTAGGTATTGCGGCCCATGCCCTTGGCGCTGTACATCGCCACGTCGGCATGCTGCAGCATCTTGTCGGCCGAAGCCGCGTCGTCGGGATAGAAACTGATGCCGATGCTGGAGGTGATGTGCAGCTCGCGCCCGTCGGACAGGATCACCGCGGATTCGAGTACGCGGCAGATCTTGTCGGCGATGCGCAGCACATCGTCGCGCTGCACGATGTGGCGCAAAATCAGGGTGAACTCGTCGCCCGCATAGCGGGCCACCGTATCGGAGGCGCGCACGCTGCCGCGCAGGCGCTTGGCAACCGCGATCAGCACTTCGTCGCCGACGCCGTGGCCGAGGCTGTCGTTGATGTTCTTGAAGCGATCGAGGTCGACGAACAGCACCGCGAACATCTCGCCGGTGCGATGCGCTTCCTTGATCGTGGTGTCGAGGCGGTCGTTGAACAGCAGCCGGTTGGGCATGCCGGTCAGCGAGTCCTGCAGCCCCTGCGCGCGGCCCATCGCGCGGGCGCGTTCGAGTTCGATCTCCAGCCCGATCCGCGCGGCAGCCACTTCCAGCACTTCGCGCAAGCCATCGGTTTTCAGCGGCCGGCGTGCGCAGACCACCACGGCACCGACCTGGCTCAGGCGTTGATCGACGATCGGTGCCGCGCCGAAGGCCTGGAATCCCGCCGCTCCGGCGGGCTTGTCGGTACCCAGTGCGAGCGCCGCATTCTCGGCATGCACGACCGGCTCGCCACCACGCAGGCGACGGAACACGTCGACCCAGAATCCCTCGGGCACCTCGGCCTCCCCGACCTGGTGCAGGATCGCCACCGCATCGGCGGGATCTTCAGTGCGTTCCACCACCCACACCACGTCCGGCTGCAGCCACTCGACCAGCGCGTCGCTCGCATCGACCGCGAGTGCGGCGCCCATGCGACCGACCGCGACTGCGGCCTGCAACGCCTCATGCAATCCAAGTTGCGCGGTCGCATCGCGGAAGCTGGTCAATACCAGCGTCGAATTGGCGGCATCCACGCTGTGCGCGATCGCCTCGACGAGGTAGCTGCTGCCGTCCGCGGCCGGCTTCTCGCAGCGGAAGCGCGCCGCGCCGCTGTGCCGCACGGCCTGGCGCTGCGCATGCCGCGCAGCGGGATCATGGGTCAGGTCGAGGCTGTCGATGGCGCGCCCGACCACCTGCTCGCGGGCGAAGCCGCTGCGCCGCACGAATGCCTGGTTGACCTCGACGATGCGCCCGGTGTCGCTGTCCCACAGCACACCCTCGTCGGGATGCTGTTCGAACAGCAGGCGGAAATCGGTACCCGCAGGCGCGACCGGTTCGCGCGCTGTGCCGGCGTCATCCGCTGCGACCGCCGGCACCATGGGCGCCTGCTGCGCGGCGAGCACGCGCTGCAGGCGATGCAGTGCCTCTTGACCGAGCACCGGGCTGCGCAACCAGTCGACGACGTCTTCGGGCTCGTCCTCGAAACGCCAGCGGCTGGCCAGATCGGCCGCATCGGCGATCCCCACCACTGGCACCGGACTGCCCGAAGCGCGCAATGCGCGGCAGAACGCCAGCGCATCGGTAGCCTCGCCCCGGAACTCCAGCAATACCGCATCCAGGCGCGGCGCCTGCGCCAGGAAGGTGTGCGCCTGCGCGAAGTCCTTGGCGGTGTAGATCGCGTCGAACTCGTAGCAGTCGAGGGTTTCGAACAGCGCGCGGCGATCCTCGCGGTTGGACACCACGACCAGTACCGCGCCGCGAATCAGCCGGCGGTTCATCGGATCAGCCAGCGACCATCGCGCAGGCGCAGGCGGCGCCCGCCGCCGGGATCGTCGGTGAAGCGCTCCATCAGGTCGTCGATACCCTCCGAGAAGCCCACCCGCGCGTCGATCAGCACCACCTTGCGCACGTTGCCGCCCGCGTTGCGGGTGCGGCCGATCTGGCGCAGCAGTGCCAGCACCTGGGTGCGCTGCGGCGAATGGCGCAACTGGCCGGCCAGTTCGAGGAACAGGTACACGCCGAACTGCGGACTGGTCTGGACGAAGCGCAGCGCCTCCGGCAAACGCGCGCTACCTGGCGCCGACACCCCGCCCTCGCGCAGGCTGATGATGCCCAGCCCGTCGCCGAAGGCGTAGATCGAATTGCCGCTGCGCACGGCGAAATGGCGGAACTGGCCGAGGATTTCCTCCCCGCGCGGCGTGTCGATCGCGATCAGTGCGCGCTGCGAGGCGACGATGCGCTCGAACAGCTGCGGGGTGACGAACACCGGACCGGGTTCGGCTGCATTGCTGGCGATGAGCTTTTCCACCCGGCTACCTTACTTCGGCACGCGACCGCGGGGAACCACGGCGAACGCCGATGATAGTCTCTCCTGCCCACGCCCCGCCGCCTTGCCGACTGGAGTTTCGTATGTTCGAAGGCCTGCGCTTCCGCCACTGGCACCCGCAGTTGGGTACCGATGCGATCCTGATCCTGACCCTCGACCGCGCGGAAACCTCCGCCAACAGTCTCGGCCGCGAAGTGCTCGACGAACTGCTGTCGCTGCTCGAGCGGGTCGCGCTGGAGCCTCCCAAAGGCCTGATCCTGCGTTCCGGCAAGCCGTCGAGCTTCGTGGTGGGCGCCGACCTGCGCGAGTTCGAGACCTTCGCCCGCAAAGGCCAGGTGCTCGATGCGATCCAGCGCGGCCATCGCGCTTTCGACGCACTCGCGGCACTGCGCTGTCCGACGGTGGCGGCGATCCACGGCGTGTGCATGGGTGGCGGTACGGAGATCTCGCTGGCCTGCCGCTGGCGCGTCGCGAGCAACGATGCCAAGACCCGGATCGGCCTGCCCGAGGTGCTGCTCGGCATCCAGCCCGGCTGGGGCGGCAGCGCGCGCCTGCCGCACCTGGTCGGCGCGCCCAAGGCCTTCGACATGATGCTCACCGGGCGCGGATTGTCGGCCAGTGCTGCGCGCGCGATCGGCCTGGTCGACGCGGTCTGCGATCCCGCGGCACTGCTCGACACCGCGCGCAGCCTGCTCGCGCGAAGGCCGACCCGGCCGCTGGCACAACGGTTGACTGCGTGGGCCACCAACCTGTGGCCGGTCCGCCAGGTACTAGCGGTGCTGATCCGCAAACAGGTGGCCGGCAAGGCGAATCCGAAACACTACCCCGCGCCGTTCGCGATGATCGAACTGTGGCGCAAGCACGGCGGCAGCGTGCGCTCGTTGCTGCGCGTCGAGCCGCGTTCGGTGGCCAGGCTGGCGGCCACGCCGACCGCGCAGAACCTGGTGAGGGTGTACTTCCTGCAGGAAGCGCTCAAGGGCCAGGGCAGCAAGGATGGCCACGCGATAACCCGCGTGCACGTGGTGGGTGCCGGCGTGATGGGCGGCGACATCGCCGCATGGTGTGCGCTGCAGGGCTTCGACGTGAGCCTGCAGGATCGCGAACTGAAGTACATCCAGCCGGCACTCGATCGCGCGGGCGAGTTGTTCGCCAAGCGCCTGAAAACCGCGCCGCGGATCGCCGAGGCGCGCGCGCGCCTGGTCGCCGATGTCGAGGGCGCGCGGGTGCCGGATGCCGATCTGGTGATCGAGGCGATCTACGAGAACATCGAGGCCAAGCAGGCGCTGTATGCGGCCATCGAGCCGTGCCTGAAGCCCGGCGCCCTGCTGGTCAGCAATACCTCGTCGATCCCGCTCGACAGCCTGCGCGCGACGCTGGCCGATCCCTCCCGCTTCGCCGGGCTGCACTACTTCAATCCGGTCGCCCAGATGCCGCTGGTCGAGATCGTGCGGCATGCCGCGCTGGCGCCGGATACCGTGAAGCGACTGCAAGGCTTCGTGCGCGCGATCGACAAGCTGCCGATCGCGGTGGCCGCGAGCCCGGGCTTCCTGGTCAACCGGATCCTGATGCCGTACATGCTCGAGGCGGTCACCGCGTGGACCGAAGGGGTTCCGGGTGCGGTACTGGATCGTGCGGCCAAACAGTTCGGCATGCCGATGGGCCCGATCGAACTGATCGATACCGTGGGGCTCGACGTGGCCGCTTCGGTCGGCAAGATCCTCGCGCCGTTCCTCGGGCTCGACCTGCCGAAGGGACTCGATGGCGCGATCGAGCCCGGGCGCCGCGGCAAGAAAGACGGCCAGGGTCTGTACACGTGGAAGGATGGCCGTCCACAGAAACCCGAAGTGCCGAAGGACTACGTGGTGCCCGCCGACCTCGCCGACCGACTGGTGCTGCCGATGGTCAACGAAGCGGTGGCCTGCCTGGCCGAGGGGGTGGTCGACTCGGCCGATTTGCTCGATGCCGGGGTGATCTTCGGCACCGGGTTCGCGCCGTTTCGCGGCGGACCCATCCAGTTCGTGCGCGAGACCGGGGTCGAGGCGGTCAAGGCGCGCCTCGAGGCGCTGGCGGTCCGCTACGGACCCCGCTTCAAGCCGAAGGCCGGCTGGGATCGGATCTGAAGGAGTAGCGTAAAGGCTCCGGTGCCGTAGGGCGGGCCTTGGCCCGCCGCCCACATTACCGAACGCGCATCGGAAGGCACCGCGCGGCGGGCCAAGGCCCGCGCTACGCGGCACCGGCCCCCGTAACGCCCACCGGGCCCGGATACGCAACACCGCCCCCCGGATACACAAAACCCCGCCGCGGCGGGTTTTCGTGCCGGACAGGAGGCGCCTCTTAGTCGCCCATCTGCCGCTGGCGATGTTCCCAGCGCTCCTGCGCGTCCAGGCACATGGTGGCGATCGGGCGCGCTTCGAGGCGCTCGAGTCCGATCTCCTCACCGGTTTCTTCGCAATAGCCGTACTCGCCGTCTTCGATCCGGCGCAGCGCCTTGTCGATCTTCGAGATCAGCTTGCGGTAGCGGTCGCGGGTGCGCAGTTCGAGCGAGTTCTCGGTCTCGCGGGTGGCGCGCTCGGCTTCGTCGCCGACATCGCGGACCTCATCGCGCAGATTGTCGATGGTCTGCTTGGACTCCTCGACGAGGTCGGTGCGCCACTGCAGCAGCTTGGCCCGGAAGTACTCGACCTGCAGCGGATTCATGTACGGCTCGCGCCCGGTCGGCTTGTAGCCGGCCGGCAAGTCGGGGCGCACGCGTTCGTCGCCGGCAACCACGATCGGCGACATCGGCTTGCGCTGATTGGCGCGCGCAGGAATCGCGGCCTGCCGCGCCTTGCTCACGGCCACCGCCACCGCCACCGCACCACCTGGGGCCGGCCGCGGCTGCACCGGCGCGTGCCGCTCGGCAACCACCACCTGGGTGACCTTGGGTGCTGCCTTGGCTGGCGCTGCTGCCTTGGCGGGCGCTGCTGCCTTGGCGGGCGCTGCTGCCTTTCCAGACGGTGCTGTTTTCGCGACTGCTGCTGCCTTTCCAGCCGGTGCTGTTTTCGCGGCTGCTGCTGCCTTTCCAGACGGTGCTGCTTTCGCGGCTGCCGACTTGACCGCAAGCGTGGATGCGGCCGCAGCCTTGGCGGCGGGCTTCGGCGCGGGCTTCGGCGCCGGCCTGGGCGCTGCCGTTTTGCTCGCTGCTTGCTTGGCCTTTGCCGCCGGTTTCGCCTTGGCGAGGGGCTTGGGCGCGGGCCGGCGCGCCGGCTTGCGCGCCGGCTTGGGCGCTGCCTTGGTTGCTGGCTTGGCCTTGGCCGCCGGCTTGGCCTTGCTGGCCGGCTTGGCCTTGCTGACCGACTTAGGCTTGACCTTGGACTTGCCGGTGACCGCCGCCTTCGCGCGGCCGACCACACTGGCGACGATCTTCTTCAGAGCGCCGGCAGGCTTGCTCTTGCTCGGCTTGGCCGGCTTGGCCGACTTGCCCTTCGCGGGGCGCGGTGCCGCTTTCGCGGGCTTCTTGGAACTGGCCTTCTTCGCCATGGCGTTATCGTATTCCTGGTGCGGCAATCATCGCTGCGCGATGCCCGGACTGCGGGATGGTGCCGGTTGAGGCGCAGCGGTCGCGTGTTATAGCCTAGTAGTCCTACTGCGGCAACCGCGCCGCCCCATTGGGCTTCGGTCTCATCGACCCGCAACCGTCCCTCGCGCAGCGCGCAGCGCTAGGCCTGCTGCGGATTTATCGCGCCGTGCTGAGTCCGCTGCTGGGCCAGCGCTGCCGCTTCCATCCGAGCTGTTCGGCTTATGCCAGCGAGGCGATCGCGCGCTTCGGGGTGCTGCGCGGCGGAACCCTTGGACTGTTCCGGATCCTGCGCTGCCAGCCGCTCAGCGAAGGCGGCCTGGACCCCGTTCCGAGCGTGTTCCCGCGACGCTTCTGGCGTCGGGCACCGACGCCGCGGCCGACGGACCCGCCGCCTTGATCCACCTGCTGCTCGCGATGACGCTGTCGATGCCAGCGGCAGCCCCAGCCTGCGTGCCGGAGCTGCCGCAGGCGATCGTGCAGGGCGGGCTGGTGGTCGGCCGCATCGATGGTGGCTGCAGCGTGCGTTTCGGCGGACGCACGCTGCGGGTTGCGGCTGACGGCACCTTCGTGTTCGGGGTCGGCCGCGATGCACCACGCAGCATGACCGTGGAGGCCGGACCTGCGCAGGGCCCGTTGCGCGGCTACCCGATCCGCGTTGGCACCCGCAGCTGGCGGATCGAGCGCGTCGATGGGGTACCCGAATCGACCGTCAATCCGCCGCCGGAACTCGCGGCCAGGATTCGCGCCGAGCAGGCCCGCGTGGAGCGCGCGCGCGAACGCGACGACCCGCGGCAGGACTTCCGCTTCGGATTCATCCGTCCGCTGGCCGGGCGCATCAGCGGCGTCTACGGCAGCCAGCGCGTGCTCAACGGCACGCCGAAGAGCCCGCACATGGGCCTCGATGTCGCCGCGCCGAACGGCACCCCGATCGTGGCGCCCGCCGCCGGCATCGTGACCTTCGCCGACCCAGCGCTGTACCTGACCGGCGGCACCCTGCTGATCGACCACGGACATGGCCTGAGCAGCGTGTTCATCCACTTGAGCCGGATCGACGTCAAGCTCGGCGCGCGCATCGAGCAAGGGCAACCCATTGCCGCGGTCGGCGCGACCGGGCGCGCGAGCGGCCCGCACCTGCACTGGGGCTTCAACTGGTTCGGCGAGCGTATCGATCCCGCACTGCTGCTGGCCGACGCGGCCGAGTGATGCGCGATCGCGGCGCGCAGGCTGCGGCGCGCGCGACGAGGCTCCAGTTCAGCCGTGGACCGGCGCCTCGCAAGCGCTGCCCGCGACATAGCCGCCGGGCACGCCCTTGGTCGCCACCGCGACCGCGTCGTGCGGATGCAGGCTCTCGTGATGCGCGGTGCGGGCCCAGAAATCGAGGATTTCCGGGTCGCCGTTGAGCGCGGCCTGGATGCGCCGTGCGGCGTCCTCGCAAAACATCAAATTGGCACCATTGAGGCGCGCGAAGGCCTGTTCGTCCTCGCGCTTGACCGCTGCCTGCACCGGGGTTCGCAGCGCGCCTTCGAGCCGATCGATCAGCGCCACCAGCGCGAAGTCTGCGCGCGAAGGCGCCAGCCGCACGCGCACGGTGGCCGTGCTGCGCTGGCTGTGCGGCGTGGCGACGATGCCCTGCTCGCTGCCGAGCCATGCGAGCACACCCTGGTAGTCGAGCGCGTGTTCGGCCGGAAAATCGCCGAGGAACTTTTCCTGGATCAACTGGCGCGCGAGTGCAGCCGAGCACGGGCAGGTACTCGAGTACTGCACCTCGAGCGCGACCTCGAGGTCGAACCGGTCGTCGGCCAGCGTGCCGGTCAGCGCGATCGGGTACGAACGCCAGCCGGTGTGGTCCGACACCAGCGCGGGGCGGCGCAACATGTGGTCGAACTCGATGCGCAGCATCGCGCGCGACGACAGCTCGCGATGCGAGGCAAGGAAATCGTCCAGCAGTGCACGCAGCGAGGCAGGCGTGAGCGGGCGCTCGCCGAGCGCGCGGTCGACGTGCAGGTACAGGCGCGACATGTGGATCCCGCGCACCTCCGGCCGCTGCAGGTCGACGAAGGCGCTGACCCGCGCCGGCGCGGTGACGCTGCGCCCGTCGGCCTGCTGCAGGCTCAGCGGCACCTCGATCCGGCCCATGCCGACCCAATCGAGGCGCCCACTGACCATCGGTCGCGCTTCCTTGGCGATGTCCGGCATCACGCGCGCCACCTTCGGAATTCTGCCCATGAAGCCTGGATCCTTGTCTGGGTTGATGCCACCGGCGATGCACACCGGCTGACGGCCGACAACGGTAAATGGGGCCACGTGGATCGGGTGTCAATTCCCGGCCGCGGACTCGCGCGCTCCAGCGGCGCGCGATTGCGGGGCAGTCCGGACGCTGCGCTCGGGGCCAGGCGCTGGTTCACTGGCAGCGCCTCAACATTGCCGGCCGACACGCCACAGCGCAAGCACCAGCGACACCCGCGGCGCGCGCAGATGCCCTGCGACGGCTGCCTGCGGCGCGGCCTGCAGGTGCCGTGCCCACACCTGCGCGGCTGCAACCCGCGCGCCGTCGATGCCGCGCAATGCCGTCGCATCGACACCTGAGAGCCGCTGGTCCAGCGCGCCGAACACGGCTTGCGCGGCCTGCGTCGCGGCGGCACCCTCCCGCGCAGCCGCACGGTCGATGCGCAACGCCGCCAGCAGCTGCAGCGGCAGCAGTGCGCGTTCGGGCCGCGCGAACCGCGGCCAATCGCGCGCCGCCCCGAGCATGCGTGCGGCGGCAACCGCCTGCGGCGTGGGCGTGACCGCCCCATCGTCGATGCACACCGCGTGGCGGGCCCGCGCGACGCCCTCGGCGGCAGTTGCCAGCGGTTCGAGCAACTGCTCGAAGGTTTCGATCGAATCGCGCTGCGCCAGGCGCCATATCGAAGCCGCGACCTCGCGCAACGGGCCCATCGCGGCCGCGCCACCATCCAGCCCATGCAGGTAGCGGGTCAGTGGATGGCGCGGCGCCTGCGCGAGTTCGTCGACCCACCACGCCAGCTTGGCCTGCGCAAGTTGCGTCTCCTGCAAGCCGAACAGGCCCGCGTGCAGCGCATGCGCGATCGCTTCGATCGCCGCGATCCGCGGATCGCGCGCCTGCGCCACGAACAGGCGCGCAAGATGCAGCTCCGGCTCGGCGTCCAGCCACTGGGCGATGTGGCTCGCGTGGGCCGAAGCGGCTTCGCTCATCGCGGCAGGCCGAGCAGCGGCGCCAACTGCTCGATCGATTCGATCCGCGCGACCGTCGGATGCGTCGCGCGCGCGACGACGCTGCCATAACCCCAGTCGACCAGCACCGGCAGCGCGCCGGCGTTGATCGCGGCATCCAGATCGCGAGCGTCGTCGCCGACCATCGCGGTGTGGCTCGCGCGCGCGACCAGTGCGCGGCAGGCGTGCAGCAGCGGCGCCGGATCCGGCTTGCGGGTCGGCAGGCTGTCGCCGCTGACCACGCAGCCCGCGCGGCTGGCCAGGCCCAGCGCCTGCAGCAGCGGCACCGTCAGCCAACCGGGCTTGTTGGTCACGATGCCCCAACCCTTGCCCGCCGCCTCGATCGCGTCGAGCAGCGCCTCGACGCCGGGATACAGCCGCGTTTCGATGCAGATCCGCTCGCGGTAGATGGCGAGGAAGCGCTCCAGCGGCGCGCGGTCGGTCGGATCCCAGTCGGGCATCGCCGCGCGCAGGATCGCGGTACCGCCTTGCGAGACCATCGGTCGCAGTACCTCCGCGGGCGCCGCCTCGCGGCCGAGCTCGTGCAGCAGCCGATTGGCGGCGTCGATCAAATCCGGTGCGGTGTCGGCCAGCGTCCCGTCGAGATCGAACAGCACGGCCTCGACCAGGATGGCGCCTTTCAAGCCGGCTTCTCCGCATGCACGATGTAATTGATGCCGGTGCCGCTGGTCAGCCCGGCGCGGCGCAGGATCGGGTCGTAGCGCAGGCCGGCGATGTCGCGCACCAGCAGCCCCGCGCCACGCAGCGCGCGCGCCAGTTCGCTGGGGCGGATGAAACGATCGTAGCGATGGGTGCCCCGCGGCAGCATCCGCAGCAGGTATTCGGCGCCGACGATGGCGGCGGCGAATGCCTGCGGCGTGCGGTTGATGGTCGAGAAGAACGCCTGTCCACCCGGCCGCAGCAGCGTCGCGCAGGCCCGCACCACCGCCTCCGGGTCGGGCACGTGCTCGAGCATCTCCATGCAGGTCAGGGCCGCGTAGTGGCCCGGTCGGGCAAGCGCATGCTGCTCGGCGCTTTCGAGGCGGTAGTCGACGCCAAGGCCCGACTCGAGCAGGTGCAGGCGTGCCACCGAGAGCACTTCCTCGCCGAGATCCAGGCCGGTGACCTCGGCGCCTTGCACGGCCAGTGCTTCAGACAGCAGGCCGCCGCCGCAGCCGACATCGACCACCCGCGCGCCCTTGAGCGTGCAGCGCTCGGCCACGTATTGCAGGCGCACCGGATTGAGATCGTGCAGCGCGCGCGATTCGCCCTCGGGATCCCACCAGCGGGGCGCGAGGCGCGCGAACACCGCGAGTTCGGCGGCATCGGCATTCGCTGGCGCCGGCGTCTCGGCGAGCGCCTGCCCGGTCTGCGGATTTTCCGTCGTGTTCATGCGTTGCCTGCGAGGAAGGATTGCCAGCGCTGCGCGCGTACGCGCAGCTCGGTGGTGTCGAGGCCCTGCAACACGCCATCGGCCAGCTGCCGCCGCCCGGCGATCCAGACATCGCTGACCTCGCGCCGGTTGCCGGCATATACCAGCTGCGACGCGAGATGGTAGAACGGCACGGACTCGATCTGATCGAGGCGCACCGCGATCATGTCGGCCTGCTTGCCGGCCACCAGCGAACCGATCGCCTCGCCCAACCCGATCGCCTGCGCGCCGTCGAGCGTGGCCATGCGCAAGGCGGCCGCTGCATCCAGCGCGCGCGGATCGCCGGCCACACCCTTGGCCAGCAGCGCGGCGGTGCGCATCTCGCCGAACATGTCGAGATCGTTGTTGCTCGCGCAGCCATCGGTACCCAGCGCCACGTTGACGCCGGCAGCCTGCAGCTTGGCCACCGGGCAGAAGCCGCTGGCGAGCTTGAGGTTGGATTCGGGGCAATGCACCACACTGACCCCGGCGCGCGCGATGGCATCGATTTCGGAGTCGTTGAGCTGGGTCATGTGCACCGCGATCAGCGAGCGGTTCAGCAGGCCGAGGCCCTGGATGCGCTGGATCGGCCGCACGCCGTGTTCGCGGCGCGAATCCTCGACCTCCTGCGCGGTCTCGTGCAGGTGCAGGTGCACCGGCACGTCGAGCTGGTCGGACAGCATGCGGATGCGCTCGAAGCTGGCATCCGACACGGTATACGGCGCATGCGGTGCAAAGCAGGTCGAGATCAGCGGATCGCGGCGGAAATCGTCGTGCACCGCGGTGGCCTTGTCGAAGTACTCGTCGCGCGAGCTGGCCCACGCGCTGGGGTACTCGATCACCGGCAGGCCGACCATCGCGCGGAATCCGAGCCGCTTGTAGGTCGCGGCGATCACGTCGGGAAAGAAATAGTTCTCGCTGCAGGTGGTGGTGCCACCGCGCAGCATCTCGGCGACCGCCAGCTCGACGCCATCGCGCACGAACTCCGGACCCATCGCGCGCGCTTCCGCCGGCCAGATGTGGTTGTGCAGCCAATCCATCAGCGGCAGGTCGTCGGCCAGCCCGCGCATCAGGGTCATCGGGTTGTGGGTGTGCGCATTGACCAGGCCGGGCAGCAGCGCATGCCGGGGCAGCTGCACGACCTGCGCGGCGCGATACTTCCCGCGCGCGGCCGCGATCGGCAGCAGGTCGACGATCCGGTCCGCAGTCACCGCCACCGCATGGTCGGACAGCACCACGCCATGCGGCTCCACCGGCAGCACCCAGGCGGCTTCGATCAGCAGGTCGACTTGGTTCGCAGCGGACGTTTCCACGCGGAATCCTTGGCTGCAGGCACAGTCCGGCCGATGATGATCGCCAGCTGCGGCGACCCCGGCCCTACTTCACCCGCGATACGTACTCGCCGGATCGGGTATCGACCCGGATCACCTCGCCCTGGCCGACGAACAGCGGCACCCGCACCACCGCACCGGTCTCGAGCTTGGCCGGCTTGCCGCCGCCACCGGAGGTGTCGCCGCGCACGCCGGGATCGGTTTCGGTGATGGTCAGTTCGACGAAGTTCGGCGGATAGATCACCAGCGGCGCACCGTTCCACAGCGTCACCACGCAGGTCTCGTTGCCCTTGAGCCACTTCGAGGCCTCGTCCATCGCCGGCGGATCGGCCGCGATCTGTTCATGGGTCTCGGGGTGCATGAAGTGGTAGAACTCGCCGTCGAAATACAGGTATTCCATGTCGGTATCGACCACGTCCGCGGCCTCCAGCGCGTCGGTCGACTTCATGGTCTGCTCGACCACCCGGCCGCTCTTGAGGTTGCGGTACTTGACCCGCGTGAAGGCCTGGCCCTTGCCCGGCTTGACGTACTCGGTGTCGACGATCGTGCACGGGGAACCGTCGACGATGATCTTCATCCCGTTCTTGACGTCGTTCATGCCATAGCTGGCCATGCGAAAAGCTCCTGATGCAAAAAAGCCGCCTCGGCGAAGCGGCTAGACTGGGCGGATAACCATCGAAGGGGCCGGCAGCGCCGGCCAACACCAACATGATAACCGCAAGCCTGCCGCACGCGCAGCCCGCGCGCTGGCAGGATCAATGGCGCGAGTGCGTCACCGTTCCGTTGGAACTGCTGTGAGGTCCAGGCGCGGCCGGGCCGGTGGAATAACCATCGGGCTTCGGGTACAAGTCACCTGCTGAAACAGGACGCCCATGGCGAAACAGGACCCCATCATCCGACTGCTGCTGGTCGAAGACTCGGCCGAAGATGCAGAGCAGGTCGTCAGCCAGCTGCGCAATGCAGGCGTCGCCGTGCGCCCGCTGCGCGCTGAATCGCGTGAGGGCCTGCTGGAACAGCTGGCAAAGCAGGACATCGACCTGGTGCTGGCCAGCGCGCGCTCGAAGATGGCCACCCCGGCCGAGGTGGTGGCGATGGTCGAGCGCAGCGGCAAGGACCGCCCGGTGATCGCGATCGTGCAGGCCAGCAGCGACGAGTTGTTGCTGCAGCTCAACCGCGAGCGGGTGCGCGCCTTCGCCCTGCGCGGCAATCCCGAGCACCTGCTCGCCGTGGTGCGCCGCGAAGCCGACGACCTGGCCCACCGCCGCTCGTTGCGCCGGCTGGAGGCCGCACTGAAGGAAAGCGAACGCCGTTGCGATGCGCTGATGGACTCCTCGCGCGATCCGATCGCGTTCGTGCACGAGGGCATGCACGTGCGCGCCAACCGCGCGTAC
>JANOEA010000023.1:0-24296 GCA_031412975.1 Pseudomonadota bacterium
GACATGGGCACGATTGTGCCTGCGATTTCAGGGCCAAAGCGGCCGCAGGATTTTGTGGCGCTGACGGCTGCGAAGGCCGGGTTTGCGGCGGAAATGGACGCGGCGTTCAAGCGGCCGATGGGCCGACCAATGCCTGCGCCAGGATCGCCTGCCGCGTCGCCCACTGGCGGCCGCTCGGATCGGGATCGCTGGCGAGACTATCCCGTACCAGGCGCTCCGAACTCGCATAGTCGCCGAGCGAATGGTTGACCTCTGCGAGCGTAGCCAGTACCGCCGCGCGTACGTCCGGACTGTCGTCGAGCTGATCCGCGAGCGCGGCTTCACCGCGCTGGACCAGCCCGCGCGCGGCATCGGCCGCGACCCGATTGGCCGCCGGATCGACGTCACGGAACATCCGCACCAGGAATCCGCTCACCGCCTCCGCGCGAGCCGCCGCCGCGCGCGCGTGATCGCGCTGTTCTGCAAGCCGCACGGTGAACGCGGCCGTCAGGCCGAGCAAAACGACCAGCGACAGGGCACTGACGAGGCTCAGCGCGGGATTGCGGCGCACCAGGCAACGCGCCTCGTAGGCGAAGCCGCTGCGGTAGGCGCGTACCGCGCGTCCCGCGAGCCAGGCCGACGCGTCGTCGGCCAATGCGGCCACGCTTTCGTAGCGCTGGTCGGCGGCATGGCGGGTTGCGCGCGCGACGATCGCGCGCAGCTCGGGCGGCACCGTGTCGGGCCATGCGAGGAGCCGGTCCTGGCCGCGTAGTCCGCGCGCCGCGGCCTCGTCGGCGGCCCCCTCGCCCGCGGTGGCGCCCAACAGTTCACCGAGCAGCAGGCCCAGCTGGTACACATCCGATGCGATGCCGGCCGCAAGCCCCGCGCGCTGTTCGGGGCTCGCTACTGCCGGCGTGTAGCCGGTCGCCAGCCCACTGTCGCCGGTGCCGGTCAAGCGCGCCACGCCGAAGTCCAGCAGGTGGGCCGATCCTTCGGCGTCGACCAGGATATTCGACGACTTGATGTCGCAATGGACCAGTGCGCGGGCGTGCGCAAAGCGCAGCGCGGCGGCGACCTGCAGCAGCAGGCGCACCCGCTGGCGCAGGCCGGTGCGGTGCGACCGGCACCATTCGAGCAATGCGTTGCCATCGATCCACTGCATCGCGAACCACAGCTGCCCGTCGATGGTTTCGCCGCCATCGATCAGGCGCGCGATGTTC
This sequence comes from Pseudomonadota bacterium, assembly GCA_031412975.1. Lineage (GTDB taxonomy): Bacteria > Pseudomonadota > Gammaproteobacteria > Xanthomonadales > Ahniellaceae > UBA4656. The sequence goes on from JANOEA010000023.1 coordinate 1,200, forward strand.
GGATGGGCCAGATCCGCGAGGATTTGCCGTTCGCGCCGGAACATCTCGCGGGTCGCCGGCGAGGCGGCCAGCGCGAGGATCCACTTCAAGGCCACCTGCTGGGTGAACTGGCCGTCGGCGCGTTGTGCCAGGAACACCACCGCCATGCCGCCGCGGCCGACCTCGCGCGCGATCCGCCATGGGCCGAGTGCGTCGCCGGGTCGCGGCGCGTGGGCGCTCGCGATCGCGTCGAGCGCGGCGGCGCCGACGTGCCCGGCAAGCGCGCCGCCGGTTCGCAGCAGGTCGTCGAAACGGCTCATGGTCGCTGCATTGTCTGCGCTCGGCTCGCGGCAGGCCAGCGTTGCTTCATCGGGGAGGTTCCGGTTCAGGTTGCTGGCACTCCACGCACAGGCGACAATTCATGCTTTACCCGTCCAGCAACCGCTGCGACGCCGTCTTGCCCGCCTGATGGAACCACGTCCGATGCCGACCCGCCGCGAACTGGCCAATGCGATCCGCGCATTGGCGATGGATGCCGTGCAGCAGGCCAATTCCGGCCACCCGGGCATGCCGATGGGCATGGCCGACATCGCCGAAGTGCTGTGGAACGACTTCCTGCGCCACAACCCGGCCAACCCGCGCTGGGTCAATCGCGATCGCTTCGTGCTGTCCAACGGCCATGGCTCGATGCTGCTGTATGCGCTGCTGCACCTGAGCGGCTACGACTTTCCGCTCGATGAGCTCAAGCGCTTTCGCCAGTTGCACTCGAAAACCGCCGGCCATCCGGAAGCCAGCGAGTTCCCCGGCATCGAGACCACCACCGGTCCCCTGGGTCAGGGATTGGCGAACGCAGTGGGCATGGCGCTGGCGGAGAAGGTGCTCGCACAGCGCTTCAACCAGCCGAGCCTGGACATCGTCGATCACTTCACCTACGTATTCCTCGGCGACGGCTGTTTGATGGAAGGCATCTCGCACGAGGCCTGCTCGCTGGCCGGCACCTTCAAGCTCGGCAAGCTGGTCGCGATCTGGGACGACAACAGCATCAGCATCGACGGCCGTACGCGCGGCTGGTTCACCGACGATACCGCCGCACGCTTCGAGGCCTACGGCTGGGAAGTCATTCGCGATGTCGACGGCCACAACGCGGAAGCGATCAAGGCCGCGCTGGTCTCGGCCGCGATCGATCCCGACAAGCCGACCCTGATCTGTTGCAAGACCGTGATCGGCTACGGTGCGCCGAACAAGCAGGACACCGAGGGCGCGCATGGCGCGCCGCTGGGCGTCGACGAGGTCGCCGCCGCTCGCGAGCGACTGAGTTGGCCGCACGCCCCATTCGTGGTGCCCGATGACCACTATGCCGCGTGGGATGCGAACCAGCGCGGTGGCAAGTGGGAGTACGAGTGGGACGCGCTGTTCACCCGCTACCGCACGCAGTTCCCCGAACTCGCGGCAGAGTTCGAGCGACGCATGCGCGGCGAGTTGCCGGATGGCTTCGCAGCGGCGGCGCAGGCGTGGATCGAAAAGCTGCAGGCGGAAGGCCCGGCGGTGGCATCGCGCAAGGCCTCGCAGATGGCACTGGACGCCTACGGCCCGCTGCTGCCGGAACTGATCGGCGGTTCGGCCGACCTGGCGCATTCCAACCTCACCCTGTGGAAGGGCTCCAGGGACGTCAACGCCGGCACCGAGCGCGGCAACTACATCCATTTCGGCGTGCGCGAGTTCGGCATGAGCGCGATCACCAACGGCATCGCGCTGCATGGCGGCTTCGTGCCCTACGACGCGACCTTCCTGGTGTTCTCCGATTACGCGCGCAATGCCGTGCGCATGAGCGCGCTGATCCCGGCCCGCGCGATCCACGTCTACACCCACGATTCGATCGGGCTCGGCGAGGATGGCCCGACCCACCAGCCGGTCGAACACCTGGCGAGCCTGCGCTACATCCCCAACAACCGCGTATGGCGTCCCTGCGATGCGGTCGAATCGGCGGTCGCCTGGAAACTGGCCATCGAGCGCAAGGACGGGCCATCCTGCCTGGTGTTTTCGCGCCAGAACCTGGTCCACCAGCTGCGCAGCGCCGCGCAGGTCGAATCGATCGCGCGCGGCGGCTACGTGCTGCTCGACAGCGCCGACGCGAAGGTCGAGGTGCTGCTGCTGGCGACCGGCTCGGAAGTCGAACTGGCCATGCAGGCCGGCCGCCACCTGCAGCAGCAAGGCGTGGCTGCACGCGTGGTATCGATGCCCTGCGCCGAAGCCTTCGATGTGCAACCGCTCGAGTATCGCGAGGGCGTGCTGCCCTCATGGTGCCGCGTGCGCGTCGCGGTGGAGGCCGGCGTCACCGATTACTGGCGCAAGTACGTCGGTCTCGACGGCGCGGTGATCGGCATCGACAGCTTCGGCGCCTCGGCACCGGCCGATCGGCTGTACGCGCATTTCGGCATCACGGTCGACAAGGTCCTCGATGCGGCGCGCTTGCAACTCGGCGCGCGCAGCTGACCACGCTGCGCGCCGCACTTCCCCGGAGGCTCCCTAGTCGTGCAACGGCAGCGGCACGGGCCCGAAGTAGCGCGCGAATTCCGCGTGGACGTCGGGATGGTGTTCGAGCAGCACGTCGGGTGCACTGAAGTAGTACTCGGTGCAGACCGCGAAGAATTCGTCGGGTGATTCGGCGGCGTAGGGGTCAAGCACGCTGTCTTCGCCGCGTTCGACCTGCTCGCCGAGGCGGTCGAAATTGCGCTGCATCACCTCGCGCCAGCGACGACGCTGCCCTGCATCGGCAATCGGCGGCACGCCGTCGGATGCGCCATCGGCCATGTCGATCTTGTGCGCGATTTCGTGGATGACCACGTTGAAGCCTTCGAACGGCTGCTGCAAGTCGGCTTCGATGTCGGCCCACGATAGGATGATCGGGCCGCGCTCCCATGCTTCGCCGGCGAGTTCGTCGTTCCACTCGGTGACCACTTCGGAATCGGAATCGTGGTGGGTGCGCTGCACGCGGAACTGGCCCGGGTAGAGGATCACCTCGTGCCAATGGCCGAGCGCTTCGAACGGCAGGTGCAGCAGCGGCAGGCAGGCCTGGGTCGCCACCAGCAGGCGCATCCGCGAGTCCAGCTCGAGTTCGTGGGTAGTCGCGAAATCGCGTCGCGCGACGAAGGTGGCGACCTGCGCACGCAGGCGCCGGAGTTCATCGTCGCTGCGCGCGTCGAGCAGGCGCATGGCGTCGCGCACCATCTGCCAGTCGGCGTCCACGATCGAAGGCGCCGTCGGTTCGAGGCGGCGCGTGAGCCAACCGAACATGCGCTGCAATCGCGGCGTGTCGGCGCGGTTCAGGGCTGGTGCAACAGGCCGGGAAGCATCTCGCGCCAGCCGCGCTCGCGGCGCGTGGGCGCTGTCTGCGTGGTCTGACCTGCGGGCACCGCGGCGCTCGTGGCGGGCGGTCCAGCGGGCGCCGGGGCCGTGTGTCCCGCACCGGCGACAGTGTCGTCCGTGATGGCCGGCGCGCTGGGACCGGGCGCATCAGGGGCCCCGGGGCTCGGCGCTTCCGCACGCAGTCGCGGCGCCGCAGGCAGTTCGAAACTGGGCAGTACGCGAGACAGGTCGACGGCCACTGCAGAGGCCGTGAACAGCAACGCCATCGATCCGATCGCCCCCATCAACGCATGACGCATCTGTTCGTCCTCGAAGACGTCCCCGCGCGCCCGGACGGGCGCGCGGGGCTTGAGTTGTCGGATCCCGGCCTGACTCGGGACGCCCTGCCTGCCGCTTGATCCCTGCACCCGCAAGGCGCAGTGGATCGGCGGCCGGCACCGACGGTACATGGATCGCGAGTGCCGCAGGAAGTTCCCGCCCTACGCTGCGCTGCAACAGGAGATCGACCGGCGGCTCGGTCTACACTCGCAGGCCACGTGGTCGACGTGGATCGTGGCCAGTAGTCGGCGGCCCTTCGCTGCCATCTCGACAAAACGCCCGGTTACGGCACGATGGGTGCCGCATCCGGAGTTGGCGGCGCAGCCGTTGCATCATTTGTTGCCGGGGGCGATGTGTTGGAGCGGGCAAACAGCATGCAGCGGATGTCGGGCTACGCCCTGCGGCGGGCGCTGATCGCGGGCATCCAGCGGGTGATCGCGCGGCGCGACGAGATCAACCGGATCAATGTGTTTCCGGTCGCCGATGGCGATACCGGAACCAACATGGCGTTCACCCTGGGTGCGGTGCTCGGCGTGATCCAGCCGCGTCGGCAGGCGCACGCGGGCCAGCTGCTGATGCGTGCAGCCTCGGAGGCCATCGACGCCGCACGCGGCAACTCCGGCGCGATCCTCGCGCAATACTTCCAGGGCGTGAGCGAACAGCTGGGGTCGGCGCGCCGGTTGACGCCCGAGGCCCTTGCGCTGGCCAGCCATGCCGGATCGTTGCAGGCGCGCGATGCGCTGGCGGAGCCGCGCGAGGGCACCATCCTGTCGGTGATCCACGCATTTTCGAACGAGTGGAGTCGCCAGGTGCAGGGCGGCGCGCGCGATTTCCGCAGCTCCTTCGGCGCTGCATTGAAGCGCGCGCGGATTGCGCTCGGGGATACCCAGCGCCAGTTGCAGGAGCTGCGCGATGCCGGGGTGGTCGATGCCGGCGCACTCGGCTTCGTCGACATGCTCGAAGGCATCGAGGCATTCATCCTGACCGGCAACGATGCGCTGCGCGACGACGGTCCCGCGGAGCTGTCCGAGCCCGGGGTCGACACGCCGGTGCTGCACGGCACGCACGAGGTGCATCGCTACTGCACCGAGTGCATGGTCAGTGCCGACCCGGTCGATCGGCTGGGACTCAAGGCGGCCCTGCTGGCGATGCCGTTGACCAGCCTGGTGCTGGCCGGCACCCGCGACAAGCTGCGCGTGCATGCGCACGTCAGCGAGCCGCGCCTGCTGTTCGAGACCTGCGCGAAGTTCGGGCGCGTGTCCAGCGAAAAAGCCGACGACATGGTGCGCCAGGCCGACAGTGCGGCGGCGCCGCGCAAGCAGGTCGCGATCGTGGTCGATTCCGGCGCCGACATGCCGCCCGACGAGATGGAGCGGCTCAACATCCACATGGTGCCGGTGCGGATCAGCTTCGGTTCGCGCGACTATCTGGACAAGGTGTCGCTGTCCTCGCGCGAGTTCTTCGCCGAACTGCGCGATTCGCCGTTGCCACCGCGAACTTCGCAGCCGCCACCGGGCGATTTCCGGCGCCTGTTCGAATTCCTGCTCTCGCATCACCGCGAACTGGTCTACGTGGGTCTGTCGCGCGCGCTGTCGGGCACCTTGCAGTCGGGTGAATCGGCCGCCGCGCGGGTCGATCGCGCACGTGCGCAGGTGCTCGATTCCTTCCATGGTGGCGCCGCGCAGGGATTGCTCGGGATGGACGCGGCGGCTGCGGCTGCCGCCGGGTGGAATGCCGAGGCGATCGCCCAACGGGTCGCGCAGATGATCCCGCGCACCCAACTGTTCACCATCGTCAAGGACCTCAGCTATGGCGTGCGCGGTGGACGTGCACCGAAGCTCGCGCTGCCGCTGTCGCGCTACTTCGGCCTGGTGCCGCTGATCCGCAGCAAACCCAGCGGCAAGCTGGGCATCGGCGGCGCACTGTTCGGCCGCGCGAACCTGCCGCAACGTTTCGCGGCTGCGGTCGCGCGCCGACTGGACCTCGGCAAGTCGTGGCGCTTGCTGGTCTGCCACTGCGACTGCGAGGCCGATGGCGAGGCGCTGCGGCTCGCACTGCGCGCCCGCATACCGCATGTCGCTGCCGACTGGCTGATCGAAACCGGCAGCGGCATCGGCGCGCATGCGGGTCCTGGCTCGCTGGTGCTCGGCGTGCAGGAAGCCGTGCCGCTGGATGCGCCCGCCACGCGATGATCGCGCTCCTGTTGGGCGGCAAGCTGTTGCTGGCCTATCTGCTGGGTTCGCTGTCGGGCAGCCTGATCCTGGGTCGCTTCCGGGGTGTCGACATCCGCACCCGCGGCAGCGGCAATGCCGGTGGCACCAATGCACTGCGCACACTCGGCTGGGCGTTTGCGCTCGGCACCGTGCTGATCGACGTCGGCAAGGGCGCGCTGGCGGCAGCACTGGGCCTGTGGCCGCCCGCGATCGACGGTGTCTCGCCGCTGGCGCAGGCGCTCGCCTGCGGGGTGGCCTGTGCGATCGGGCACATCTGGCCGGTGTTCTTCGGCTTTCGCGGCGGCAAGGGCGCGGCGGTGGTTGTCGGCAGCATGGCCGTGTGCCTGCCCGCAGTCCTGCTGCCCGTGCTGGCGATATGGATACTGTGCCTGCTGGGCACCGGTTACGTGGGCTTGTCGACCGTGCTCGCGGGCCTGTCGCTGATCCCCGCCAGCTGGTTGTTCGGTGAGGTGCAGGCGCGGCCGCTGCTGCTGGGTTTCTCGATCGTGTTCGCACTGTTGCTGCTGTTCACCCATCGCAGCAACATCACGCGGCTGCTCGCGGGCACCGAGCATCGCTTCGAACGCGTGCGGGTGCTGGGCCGGATGTTCGACCGGGCAGCGCGCCGCGACGCATGACCCTGGGCGAACTGCTGTGTGCCCTCGGCCAACCCGGGGGCGTCTCCGGCAACGCGCTGGCAACCCGCTTCGGAGTCACCCGTGCCGCGATCCGGAAACGCATCGCGCACTTGCGCGCGGCGGGGCTGCAGATCGATGCGGTCAGTGGACGCGGCTATCGTCTGGCGCAGCCACTGGACCTGCTCGACGCGCAGGCGATCGTCATGCGGCTTTCGGAATCGACGCGGGCATTGCTGGCCGCGCTGCGCGTCGAAACCGAGATCGATTCGACCAGCAGCGCACTGCTGCGCGACGCGCATGCCGGCGCTGCCTCCGGCAGCGTGTGCCTGGCCGAGTACCAGACTGCGGGACGTGGGCGCCGCGGTCGCCATTGGCAGTCGCCGATCGCAGCGCACTGCTATCTGTCGGTGCTGTGGCGCTTCGACGCGGGGCTGAGCTCACTCGGTGGCCTGAGCATCGCGGTCGGTGTCGCGCTCGCGGAGGCGGTTCGCGCACTCGGCGCGGATCGGGCCGGCCTGAAATGGCCCAACGACCTGGTGTGCGGGAACGCCAAGCTCGGCGGCATCCTGATCGATGCCGGTGGTGAGTGGGCGGGGCCGTGCTTCGCGGTAATCGGGATCGGACTCAACGTGCGCATGCCGCCGGCCAGCGCCATCGCGATCGAGCAGGCTTGGACCGATCTGGCGCATTGCGTCGAGTCCCTGCCATCGCGCAGCACGGTGGCTGCCGCCGTCATCGAGCGTGTGCTGCCGGCGCTGCAAACGTTCGCCCAGGATGGGCTGCCGCCATTCATGCCGCGTTTCGCTGCATTCGACGCGCTGGCCGGACACGCACTGAGCGTGCACGACGGCAGCGGCGAGTGGCATGGCGTCGCCGGCGGCATCGAGCTCGATGGACGCCTGCGGGTGACCGACACCGCGGGTCTGGTGCATCGGCTCAGTGCCGCTGACGTCAGCGTGCGGCGTACCATCGGCGCATGAACCTGCTGCTGGATCTGGGCAATACCCGGCTGAAATGGGCCTGGCACGACGGCGACACGCTCGGCGCGCGTGGCGCGTTGGCCCACGGCGAGGGCGACTGGCTTGCACGGTTGCAACGCGCGTGGCGCGGTGACGCCGCGCCGGAACATGTGTGGCTGGCCGTGGTGGGCCCGGAACCGGTCGCTGCGGGGGTCGAGTCGGTGCTGGCCTCGATCTGGCCTGCAGCTGCGCTGCATCGGGTGATTTCGCCCGCCGCGGGTGCCGGCGTGGTCAACGCCTATGCGCAGCCCGCGCGGCTCGGGGTCGATCGCTTCCTCGCGATGGTCGGCGCGCGCGGCATGCTCGATACCGCGGTGGTCGTCGCCGGCTGCGGCACTGCGTTGGCGATCGATCTGCTCGACGCCGAAGGCCGCCACCACGGCGGCGTGATCGCGCCCTCGCCGCCGCGCATGCGTGAGGCAGTGCTGCACAGCACCGCGCGAGTGAATCCGCACGCGGTGGCAGTGCCGGGAGAACTCGGTCGCAGCACCGAAGCAGGGCTCGAGTCGGGCTGCTGGCTGGCCGCCGCGGCGCTGATCGATCGCATCGTCGACGATGCCGCGCTGCAACTGGGGCAGTTGCCGCAACTGCTGCTGCACGGTGGCGATGCCGAGCACATCGCCGCACTGCTGCGCCACCGTGGGGGCCTCGCGCCGGACCTGGTGCTCGCGGGCCTTGGCCGCTGGAGCGTGCTGCACGGCGCCTGAGCGGGTGTCGGGGCTACAATGAAGCGTGCACGCGGTTTCGTGCCCCACCGATTGCCATCGCATGATCCTGCGCATTGTTTTCCTGCTCTTGCTCGCCGCCAACATCGGGGTTGCAGCGTGGCTGTTCATCGCGCCGCAGTCGCGGCCGCCGGTTTTTCCGTCGAGCGAACCGGGCGTCGCTCCGCTGGTGCTGCTGGCCGAGCGCGAAGACCAGCAGGCCGGGGCGTCCAGCGCGGAACTGGCCTCCGCTCCGGAGTCGGCGGCCGACAGCGGTCGCGACCGCTGCGTCTCGATCGGCCCGTTCCCGACCCAGAGCGACATGCGGCGCGCGCTCAACGCGCTCACGCCTTCGGTCAAGCGGATCCAGTTCCGCGAGGCACGCACCCAGCAGTCGCGTGGCTGGTCGGTGTTCCTGCCCGCACCCGAAACCCGCGAGGAGGCGCTCAACGTCGCCCGCCAGCTCAACGCACGCGGGGTGCGCGACTTCTACGTGGTGACCGCCGGCGCGCAACAGAACACCATTTCGCTGGGATTGTTCAAGGACCGCAACAACGCCGAACGGCGCCGTGGGGAGATTTCCGCACTCGGCTTCGCACCCGCGGTCACCGAACGGACCGAGGATCTGCCGGTGTACTGGCTCGACTATGCGATCGCGCCGGAATCCACCCTCGACTGGCGGCAGAAGCTGCCGGATCTGCTGGAAATCGGCGAGCGCACCGTGGCTTGTTTCTGAAGCCGATGGGCATTGCGGGCGAGGGCGAGGCAGGAAGCCGAGCGGGACGCATGGCCATGGATGGCGGGCAGTGCGATCATTGGGATCACACATTAATCTGCTGGCATAGCTCAGTTGGTCGAGTCCGGCGCGCTTTGCGCATGCGTTGAAGCGCATGCGCAGCGGCGGGCGAGGGCGAGGCAGGAAGCCGAGCGGGACGCATGGCCATGGATGGCGGGCAGTGCGATCATTGGGATCACACATTAATCTGCTGGCATAGCTCAGTTGGTAGAGCACCCGCCTTGTAAGCGGGCGGTCGTCAGTTCGATTCTGACTGCCAGCACCATCCTGCGTCGCGCCGGCCGCCGCCTGCCTGGCGCGACTGTCATCCACTCACGGAATCTCTGCCCATGCGTCCTGCCCAGCTGTCCCTGATCGGCGCGCCGACCGACATCGGTGCCGGCCATCGTGGCGCGTCGATGGGGCCCGAGGCGCTGCGCGTCGCCGGGCTGACCCATGCGCTGCTCGCGCACGGACTGGCGGTCGTCGATCGCGGCAACCTCGCCGGTCCGATCAATCCGTGGCTGCCGCCCGCCGATGGTTATCGGCACCTGGCTGAAGTGATTGCCTGGAACAAGCTGGTGATGCACGCGGTGCGTGCCGAGCTCGACCTCGACCGCCTGCCGGTACTGCTCGGCGGCGACCACTGCCTCGGGGTGGGCTCGATCACCGCGGTGGCCGACTGGTGCCGCGTGCGCGGCAAGGACCTGATGGTGCTGTGGCTCGACGCGCATGCCGATTTCAACACCCGCGAGATCACCCCGTCGGGCAACCTGCATGGAATGCCGGTGGCCTGCCTGCGCGGGATCGGCCCCGAGGGCCTGACCCAGCTTGGCACGCGCACCCCGGCGATCGACTCCGCGCAGATCCGCCAGATCGGGATCCGCTCGGTCGATGCGGGCGAAAAGCGCCTGGTGCATGCGCAGCACCTGGACATCTACGACATGCGCTACATCGACGAGATCGGGATCAAGCGCGCGATCGAGCAGGCGCTGTCGGGCCTGACCTCCGACACCCACCTGCACGTGAGTTTCGACATCGATTTCCTCGATCCCGAAATCGCCCCTGGCGTGGGTACCACGGTCCCTGGCGGCCCGAACTATCGCGAAGCGCAGCTGGTGATGGAGATGATCGCCGACACCGGCCTGCTCGGCTCGCTCGACATCATGGAGCTCAACCCGGCGCTCGACGTCCGCAACCGCACCGCGGAACTGGCGGTCGATCTGGTCGAAAGTTTGTTCGGCAAGTCGACCCTGATGCGCGACTGAGCGAACGCCGGGCTCAAGATTCAACTTGCCCAGTGGATCGGACCTGCCCTATGGGAGCCGGCATGCCGGCGACTGCGGCATCCCGGGTCGCCGCAGTCGCTGCCATGGCAGCTCCCACAAGGAGTTTGGCCACTTGCTGCGAGCCCGCATGGCGCCACGGGACCCGACATCACGAACATCGCAACGCGACTACCATTGCGCCATTCCGTTCGATCTTCGCCGAGGACACGACCATGCCGATCCGCCCGCTCGCCTCACTGTGCATCATGCTCGCCCTCGCGGGCTGCGCGGCCGTTGCAGTGCCTGCCGCTGCACCGCCACCGGTTGCCGCCAGCGGTCCTGCATTCATCGAGCGTTCGCTGGCCGATGGCGACGTGATCCTCGCCGCCCAGCCCGCTGCGGGAGATTTCGATGCGCTGCGGGCGGCCGGGGTGACCCGCGTGATCAACCTGCGTGGTGCCGACGAAATGGCGGCGCTGGGCTTCGACGAGCCGGCGAGCGCCGCTGCCGCCGGCATGCGCTACGTGCATGCTCCGCTTTCCGGCAATGCCGGCTACACACCCGCAGCCCTCGCAGCTTTCGCGCGCGAGATGGCACTCGACGATGGCGGCAAGCTGCTGCTGCACTGCGGTTCGGGTACCCGCGCAGGCCTGCTGTACGCGGCGTGGCTGGTGCAGTACCGCGGGCAGACCCCGGATGCGGCGATGCGCACCGTCGCGCCGCTGGGCCTGTGGCCGCTGCCGATGGAGCGCCTGCTCGGACGCGGCCTGAGCCTGCAGTTCGCCGACGAAGTCGGCAGCGATTCCTTCGAGAAGGGCAGCGACTGACGCGACCCCGGGCACACGGTTTCCAGCGTCAACCGTGGCGCCGGAAATACCACGCGGCGATCAGCAGCAGTGCCACCGCCGGCAACAGCTGCGTGAGGCGGAAATCCACGCCGTACACGGCGGCGAAATTGGTCACGCCGCGCTGCATCACGCTCCAGCCTGCGGCCAGCAGGATGCCGAAGAACAGGCGCTTGCCCAAACCGCCGGAGCGCAGCGAGCCGAATGCGAAGGGCAGGGCGACCAGCACCAGCGCGAGCACCGTCAGCGGATAGAACGCACGGCGCCAGAAGGCAGCGCGCCACTCGCTGGCGTCGAGCGCGTTGCGATCGCGGTAGGCGATTCCATTCGTCAGGTCGCGCAGCCCGAGGAAGCGCGGCTTGATCAGCGACAGGGCCAGCAGGCGGGGGTCGATCTGCGAAGGCCACACGAGTTGGGTGAGTTTCTCGCTGCTTACCGCCTCGATGCCGAACGATTGCCGCAGGACCTCATGCAGCAGCCATGCGTCCTGCGCGTGTTCGGCGCGCGCCGCGCTCGTGATGCGCGCGAGGCGGCCGTCGGCTTCGAATTCGTAGATCCTGAGGTCGTACAGCACCACGCTGTTGCCGAGGCTCTCGCCGCGCTTGGCGTTGAGCAGGGTCTCGCCGTCGCGTGCCCACACCCCGCTGCGACCGCGCGCGACCAGGTTCTGCGACATGGCGCCGGCCTGCACCGCCTGCGCGCGCTGCTCCCCCCATGGCGCCAGGGTTTCGCCGCCGATCAACACCAGCACCAGCAGCGCGCCGACCGCGGCCACCGCGCCAAGCGCGATGCGCAGCTTGGACAAGCCACCGGCGCGCATCGCGGTGAGTTCCGCGGTGGGCGCAAGCGCGCCCAGACCCGCCAGCGCGCCGATCACGGCCGCGATCGGAAATATCTCGTAGGCGCGGCGCGGAATGGTCCACGCGATGTGCAGCGCCGCAGTCGCGATCGTGTAGCTGCCCTTGCCGACGTCGGGCAACTCCTCGGCCAGCGAGATGAAACAGTCGAGCGCCAGCAGCAGCAGCCACACCACGCCCACCGCAGACAGCACGCGTTGCGCGACCAGACGGTCGGTCAGGCGCAGCCAGCCGCTCATGCGCGTGCGCCTCGCACCGGCGCCAGGCGGCCGCTGGCCCACAGCATGAACAGTGCGAGCGCGAGCATGCCGCCATGCAGCCACCACAGGCCGGCGGCCAGCGGCAGGGTGCCGTCGGCCAGCCAGCCGCGGCCGAGCCCAAGCAGGTTGCTGTACAGCACGTAGGCGAACAGGGCCAGCAGTATCTTGGCGTAGCGCGGCTCACGCGGCTGCGCGCGCGCCAGCGGCACCGCGAGCAACGCGAGCAGCAGTGTCGACAGCGGCAAACCGAGGCGCCAGTGGAATTCCGCGCGCTGCAGCGGCAGGTTGGATGCAAGCAACTCGGCGGTGGTCGCTCGCCTCTCCAGCCGACGGTTCGGATCCGCCTGCGCTTCGGTCAGGCGGATGTCATTGCGTGCGAAACGCATCAGCCGATAGTCCGAATCGCCCGGTTTGCCTTCGACGCGAAAGCCGTCGTACAGCGCAAGGAAGCGCTCGCCGCCCGCGCGATCCTGGAACAGCTCGCCGCGCTCGGCGGTGGTGATGTCGACCCGGCCCTTGCGTTCCTCGTGCACGAACAAACGACCGAAGCTGCTGCCATCGGCGGACATGCGCCCGACATACACCACGCCTTCGCGGCCGCGCAATTCGACGAATCGACCCGCCTCCATCCCGATCACCAGCAGGGAGCGGTTGGCCGCATCGATCCGTGCGTCGGACTCGCGGGTCGCCGCGGGACCCAGCCAGAACGACAGCAATGCGAGCACGCAGGCCAGCGGCAGCGCGAGCAGTGCCACCGGCCGCAGCATGTCGAGGCTGGTGTAGCCGGAGGCCGCCAGCACCGCCATCTCGGAGTCGCGATACAGGCGACCGTAGGCGAGCAGGATCGCCAGGAACAGCGCCAGCGGCAGCAGCAGCGGCAGCGCATCCACCGAACGCAGGCCGATCTGCGACAGCAGCAGGCTGGCCGGCATCACGCCGCGTGCGATGCGGTCGAGCGTCAGCGACAGGGTGCCGCCGAGCACCACCAGCAGCAGCACGGCGGTCACGGCACCGAAGGCGAGCAGCAGTTCGCGCAGCAGATAGCGGTCGACCAGGCGCAGCATGCAGGGTCCGGGTTGGGTAACATGCGCGGTCCGATCCAGAGCGCCGGAACCTGCGGCGCGCCAGTCTAGCGGCATGGATGCACCCCGCGCCGCGCCATGGAGCCTTGCATGAGCCTCAGATTCAGCCTCGGTTCCGAACGCCCGGCGAGCATCGACGTCGACGCCGTGGTGCTCGGCGTGTTCGAGGACCGCAGCCTGCCGCCAGCGACTGCCGCCATCGACGAGGCGGCCGGTGGCGCGATCCGCAACCTGGTCGCGCAGGGCGATGTGTCCGGCAAGCCCGGCAGCATCACCCGCATGTTCCACCTGGCCGGCGTTAAGGCGCCGCGAGTGCTGCTGGTCGGTCTCGGCGAACCGGGCAAGTTCGACGTGGCGCGCTATCTGAAGGCCTGCAGCGATAGCGCCAAGGCGCTGGGCACCGGCCCGGTGCGGCGCGCGGCCAGCTTCCTGCCCGAGTTGGAGGTAGCCGGGCGCGACGCCGCGTGGCGTTTGCGGCAAGCCGCGATCACCGCCGATGCGGCCGCCTATCGCTACACCGCGACCGTCAAACCGAAGAACGGGCCCGGGCTCGATGAGTGGCTGCTGCCTGCGATCGCCGACGAGTCGGCACTGGTGCAGGCGCGCGGGATCGCCGCGGGCGTGCAGTTGGCGCGCGAACTCGGCAACCTGCCACCGAACATCTGCAACCCGGGCTATCTGGCCGAGCAGGCGCGGCGGATCGCCGCCGAAGTCGACGGCGTGAGCGTCGAAGTGCTCGAGCGCGAGGAACTCGCGCAGCTCGGCATGGGGTCCTTGCTGGCGGTCAGCGCGGGCAGTGCCAATCCGCCGCGGCTGATCGTGCTGCGCTGGCAGGGAGGGGCTGCCGATGCCAAGCCCTTCGCACTGGTCGGCAAGGGCATCACCTTCGACACCGGCGGCATCAACCTGAAGGTGCAGGGCGGCGTCGAGGAAATGAAGTTCGACATGTGCGGCGCGGCGACGGTGCTCGGCGCGTTCCTCGCCTGTGCGCGCATGCAGCTGCCGCTGAACCTGGTTTGCGTGGTGGCCGCGGTCGAGAACATGCCCGATGGCGCGAGCTACCGACCCAGCGACGTGCTCACCTCGATGGCCGGCATCACCATCGAGGTCGGCAACACCGACGCCGAGGGACGCTTGATCCTGTGCGATGCGCTGACCTACACGCAGCGCTTCGCGCCGCAGGCCACGATCGACGTGGCGACCCTGACCGGTGCCTGCGTGATCGCGCTGGGCAAGCACGCGCACGGCCTGATGAGCAAGCACGACGATCTCGCCGACGAACTGCTCGCAGCCGGCCAGGCCGCGCACGACCGCGCTTGGCGCCTGCCTCTGTGGGACGACTACCAGCAGCAGCTCGAGTCGGTGTTCGCCGATGTCTACAACATCGGCGGCAAGGGCGCCGGTGCGATCACCGCCGGCTGCTTCCTGTCGCGCTTCACCGACGGCCAGCGCTGGGCGCATCTGGATATCGCCGGCACAGCCTGGGACGAGGGCCGCAAGGGCATGGCCACGGGTCGCCCGGTACCGCTGCTCGCGCAGTGGCTGCTCGATCGCATTCCCTGAGCATGGAGTCGCCGGCATGCCGCGCGCGGTGTTCTACCTGATCGACAAGCCACGCTATCGCGAGAATCCGCTGCGGGTGGTCTGCGCGCTCGCGCGCAAGGCCTTCGAAGCACGCCAGCCGTTGCTGATCCTGGCCCGCGACGATGCGCAGGCCGAAGCCATCGACCAGTTGCTGTGGGAGATGGAGG
Source organism: Pseudomonadota bacterium (assembly GCA_031412975.1). GTDB lineage: Bacteria > Pseudomonadota > Gammaproteobacteria > Xanthomonadales > Ahniellaceae > UBA4656. Next base: position 16,275 of record JANOEA010000023.1, read on the forward strand.
AAGACGCATTCATCCCGCACCAGATCGCCGGTGACGCCGACGACGACATCACCGCGGTGCTGATCGTGCCGCCCGGGACCGCCACGCCCGACCGTGCGCTGGTGATCAACCTGCGCGACGAATGCGCGCCGGGCAGCTGGGAACGGGCGCTCGAAGTGGTGCCGGCCGAAGTCGACGCGCGCGCCGGCTCGCGGCAACGCTGGACCGAGTACAAGTCGCGCGGGATCGAGCTGATCAAGCACGACATGTAGGGGCACGGTTGGTGGTGGGTTCGAGCGGCGCTTTGGCTTCTTTCCTGGGGCTCAGGGCCCAGGGCACAGGGCCCAGGAAGCGATCGCCGCTAGGGAGGGATTCGTTTGCGTTTGCGGTTGCGGTTGCAGGGCGCGCGCGCACTAACGGCTGCTACGCGCGCGACGCCGGACTCGCATCGACGACCCGTGAGTGCGTGGCGATGTCGTGCCACATGCGCCGCTGCGGATCGAACAAGGCCCACAGCACGCCGATCAGCGCCGGGGCCAGCGCCAGCAGCAGCACGCCGAAGCGCAGCGCGAGCAGGCCCCAGCCGGGCCGGACTCCGGCCTCGAACTGCAGCCGGATCCGCCACGCGCGCATGCCGAGGGTCTGGCCGCCGCGCCGCCACGACCATCCGAAATACACGAAGGTGCCGAGCAGCAGCAGCAGTTCGAACCACCAGGTGTAGGGTTCCACCGCGCGAAAGCCGCGCAAGCCGACCACCAGGAAGCCGATCCCGAACCAGATCGCGAGCACCGGGAACAGGTCGTAGATGCCCGCGGCGATGCGGCGCCATACGGATGCTGCACGGGGCGATGGCTCGGGGATGCTCACACGCTGTCTCGCGGTCGGTGGGCCAATGATAGATTGCGCGCATGTCCACGCGCCGTCCGCAGCCTGCCGCGCCGGCCGGGTCCGATCCGGCAACCCTGTCGCTGGTCGCGCAGTTCGTCGACAGCGCGTGGGCCGAACTGGGCCTGTCGCGCAATACGCTGGCGGCCTATCGCAGCGATCTGGTCGTGTTCGCGCGCTGGCTGCATGCCGAGGGCGACACCCTCGAGGCGGCCAGTCGCGAGCGCATCTATGCCTATCTGGCGCTGCGCCTGCACGAGGGCTATCGGGCGCGCAGCAATGCGCGGCTGCTGTCGTGCCTGCGCCATTTCTATCGCTGGCTGCTGCGCCGCGGGCGCATCGGCAGCGACCCCAGCGCGCTGATCGAGATGCCCAAGCTGCCGCGTAGCCTGCCCAAGGCGCTCAGCGAGTCCGAGGTCGAGGCGCTGCTCGCGGCACCCGATCTCGCCGCGCTCGAAGGCAGCCGCGACAAGGCGATGCTGGAACTGCTGTATGCGACCGGACTGCGGGTCAGCGAGCTGGTCGGGCTGGCGGTGGATTCGGTCAACCTGCGCCAGGGGGTGGTGCGGGTGCGCGGCAAGGGCGACAAGGACCGACTCGTGCCGCTCGGCGACGAGGCGCAGCACTGGCTGCGGAGCTACCTCGATCAGGCGCGCGGCCAGCTGCTCGGGCGGCGGACCAGCGCGCAGATGTTCGTGACCCGGCGCGGCGGCGGCATGACGCGGCAGGCCTTCTGGCTGTCGATCAAGCGCCACGCGCTGGTCGCCGGCATCGAGCGGCCGATCTCGCCGCACGGCCTGCGCCATGCATTCGCCACCCACCTGCTCAACCACGGTGCGGACCTGCGCTCGCTGCAGTTGCTGCTGGGCCACAGCAGCCTGTCGACCACCCAGATCTACACCCTGGTCGCGCGCGAGGGGCTCAAGCGGCTGCACGAGCAGCACCACCCGCGGGCATGAGGCGCGGATCGCCCGCGACCTTCACGCGGCGGTCTGTCAGAATATCGCGCTGATCCAGCAGCCGCGGAACTTCGGCACCCGCACGGTGTCTCCGGAGTACCGCTGTGACGGCCACACCCTGCATTCGTCCTGTCTGCTCCATCCTGCCCGAGGAACGCCCTGATGCTCCTGAAGTCGCTGTTTGCCGCCGCCGCGCTGCTGCTGTCGGGCCACGCCCTCGCGCAGGACCAGACCGAAGACAAGGTTCGCGCCGCGATCAAGTCGCTGGTGCCGGATGCCGCGGTCGACAAGATCGAGAAGTCGGTGCTGCCCGGCTTCTACGAAGTGGTGATGGGCGGGCAGGTGATCTACGTCAGCGCCGACGGCAAGTATGTGGTCTCGGGCGTGGTGTGGGATGCCAGCGAGCGCAAGAATCTCACCGAGGCCCGCTTTGCCGGCATCCGCAAGGCTGCGCTGGCCAACGTGCCGGCCAGCAAGCGCATCATCTTCCCGGCCAAGCAGGAAAAGTTCTCGATCACGGTGTTCACCGATATCGACTGCGGCTACTGCCGCCACCTGCACCAGCAGGTCGCCGAGTACAACAATCTCGGCATCACCGTGGAGTACCTGTTCTTCCCGCGTGCCGGCAAGGGCTCGGAATCGTGGAACAAGTCGGTGGCGGTGTGGTGCGCGGCCAACCCGCAAGAGGCGCTGACCAAGGTCAAGAACGGTGAGTCGATCGAGATGAAGACCGATTGCGCCAACCCGGTCGAAGCCGACTACGAACTCGGCCAGAAGATTGGCGTCACCGGCACCCCCGCGGTGATCACCGCCGACGGCTCGCAGATCGGCGGCTACCTCGCCCCCGACCAGATGCTCGCGCGACTGCAGCAGGCGCCGCCGAAGGGCTGAGCTGCGTCGAGCGTCGGCCTCCCACTTTCCTTGTGGGAGCTGCCATGGCAGCGACTCGGGCGACTGCGGTCACCGCGACCACTGAGGTCCGGTGAGAGGTGCCAGTCGCTGGCATGCCAACTCCCACATGGCGTATCGACCGCACCGCGCCCGGCGCCAATGCCGGCTAGAATGTGGCCCCTCGCGCGGCCTTTGCTCCATTCCCGATGATCCTTCTCGACGGGCATAGCGCCCTTTCGCCGTTTCGCATCGAGCGACTCAACGCGGGGCTGGCTCGCCACGAGCGCAGCGCGCGGTTGCGCAGCGCAAGCTGGCTGTACGCGATCGAGCCCGAGCCCGGCGCGGCGCCGGACCTGCAGCGCCTGCTCGACCTGCTCGATGCGGCCGGCGATGCCCGGCCCGGCGACGGCGGCCAGCGCGTGCTGTTCGTGCTGCCGCGGATCTCGACCATCTCGCCGTGGTCGACCAAGGCCACCGAGATCGCGCGTGGCGGTGGCCTGCCCGTGCTGCGGATCGAACGCGGCATGCGCCTCGAGATCGATGCACTGCCGCCCGCGGGCAGCCGCGCTGGTCGTGCGGTGCGCGAGGCGCTGCACGACCCGATGACGCAGTCGCTGCTGTCCGGACTCGACGCGATTGCAGGCGTGTTCCTGCACGGCGAGCCCGGCGGTCTGGGCCGCATCACGCTGGGCAGCGATCCGCTGGCGGCATTGCGCGACGCCGACGCGCGCCTCGGCCTCGCGCTGTCGCCCGACGAGATCGACTATCTGGCCGCGCAGTACGCGCAGCTCGGCCGCGATCCCAGCGACGCCGAACTGATGATGTTCGCGCAGGCCAACTCCGAGCACTGCCGCCACAAGGTCTTCAACGCGACCTGGACGGTGGATGGCCAGGCACAGCCTTTGTCGCTGTTCCAGATGATCCGCAACACCCACGCCGCGCATCCGGCACACACGCTGTCGGCCTATTCGGACAACTCGGCGGTGATCGAGGGCAGCCTCGGGCGCCGCTTGTTTCCGGATGCCGCCGGACACTGGCGCGCGGTCGAAGAACCGGTGGCCTTCGCGATCAAGGTCGAGACCCACAACCATCCGACCGCGATCGCGCCGTATGCGGGCGCCGCGACCGGCTCGGGCGGCGAGATCCGCGACGAAGGCGCGACCGGCCGCGGCGCCAAACCGAAGGCAGGCTTGACCGGCTTCAGCGTCTCGCACCTGCGCATCCCGGGCCTGCCGCGACCGTGGGAAGCGCAACGCGCATTGCCGCCACGCATGGCCAGCGCGTTCGAGATCATGCGCGACGCGCCGCTGGGTGCTGCCGCATTCAACAACGAATTCGGGCGTCCGGCATTGCTCGGCTACTTCCGCAGCTTCGAGCTGCAGACCGCCGAGGCCGGCGTGGTGCGCGGTTACGACAAGCCGATCATGCTCGCCGGAGGCCTGGCCAACATCCGCGTGCCGCACGTGGAGAAACTCACGCTGTCACCCGGCGACGCGGTGGTCGTGCTCGGTGGCCCCGCGATGCTGATCGGGCTCGGCGGCGGTGCGGCCTCGTCGGTGTCGGGCGGCGATTCCAGCGAGGCGCTCGACTTCGCCTCGGTGCAGCGCGACAACCCCGAGATGCAGCGCCGCTGCCAGGAAGTGATCGATCGCTGCTGGCAGCTCGGCGAGCGCAATCCGATCGTGAGCATCCACGATGTCGGCGCGGGTGGCTTGTCGAATGCGATCCCCGAGATCCTCAACGATTCGGGCGTCGGCGGGCACATCGAGCTGCGCCGGATTCCCTGCGACGACCCGCAGCTGTCGCCGATGCAGATCTGGTGCAACGAGTCGCAGGAGCGCTACGTGCTCGGCATCCCGCAACAGCGGTTGGCCGAGTTCGCCGCGATCTGCGCGCGCGAACGCTGCCCGTTCGCGGTGGTCGGCACCGCTACCGCGGCCCGCGAGCTGCTGCTCACCGACGAGCGCCTCGGCGGGCGGCCGGTCGACCTGCCGCTGGAGGTGCTGTTCGGCAAGCCGCCGCGTATGCATCGCGATACGCTGCGTCGCGCGGTGTCCGGATTGCCCGCGTTCGATCCGGCCGGGATCGACATCGACACCGCGGTGCAGCGCGTGCTGCGCCATCCGACCGTGGGCAGCAAGTCCTGGCTGGTCACGATCGGCGATCGCACGGTGGGCGGACTGTGCGCGCGCGATCCGATGGTCGGACCGTGGCAGATCCCGGTGGCCGACCATGCACTGACCTTGCTTGATTTCGACGGTTACGCGGGCGAGGCGATGTCGATCGGCGAGCGCACGCCGCTGGCGCTGCTGGATGCGGCCGCCGCTGCGCGGATGGCGGTCGGAGAGGCGATCACCAATCTGTTCGGTGCGCCGATCGCCGCACTCTCCGAGCTGCGCCTGTCGGCCAACTGGATGGCCGCGGTCGCGCATCCGGGCGAAGACGCGGCGCTGTTCGACGCGGTGCGCGCGGTGGGCATGGCGCTGTGTCCGCAACTCGCGATCTCGATCCCGGTCGGCAAGGACTCGCTGTCGATGCAGGCGCGCTGGCGCGATGCGCTGGGCGAGCAGCGGGTGGTCTCGCCGGTCTCGCTGATCGTCTCGGCCTTCGTGCGCAGCACCGATGCGCGCCGCGCGCTGACCCCGCAATTGCGCGCCGACGCGGGCGACAGCGTGCTGCTGCTGATCGATCTGGGCGCAGGTCGCGACCGCCTCGGCGGCTCGATCCTCGCGCAGGTGTTCGGCGGCTTCGCGGGTCCGGTGCCCGATCTCGATGAACCGGCGCGGCTGAGCGCGGCGTTCGCTGCGGTGCAGTCGCTCAACGCCGATGGACTGTTGCTGGCCTGCCACGATCGCGCCGATGGCGGTCTGCTGGTGACCGCGCTGGAGATGGCATTTGCCGGCGGCTGTGGTCTCGACCTCGTCCTGGACGAACTTCCCGGCACGTGGTTGCCCTCGCTGTTCAGCGAAGAACTCGGCGTGCTCGTGCAGGTGCGCACGCAGGACCTCGCGTCCGTGCGTGCGGTGCTGGATGCAGCAGGCCTCGGTCCGATGACGCATGCGATCGGGCGCCCCGTCGCGGGCGAGGCGATCGGCATCGCGCGTCGCGGCCAGGCGCTGGCGCGCTACACGCGCAGCGCACTGCTGGCCGCATGGAGCGAGACCAGCCACGCGATGCAGCGCCTGCGCGACAATCCGCAGTGCGCCGACGAGGAGCGCGCCGCACTGTGCGACCCGGCTGCTCCGGGTTTGATGCCAGTGGTGGGTTTCGATCCCGCGCTCGACATCGCGGCACCCTCCATCGGCGTCGGCGCGCGGCCGCGCGTGGCGATCCTGCGCGAGCAGGGTGTCAACGGCCAGGTCGAGATGGCAGCCGCGTTCACGCGTGCGGGCTTCGACGCCTACGACGTGCACATGACCGATTTGATCGAAGGGCGCCACGCGCTGGCCGACTTCCATGGCGTGGTCGCCTGCGGCGGTTTCTCGTATGGCGACGTGCTCGGCGCGGGACGCGGTTGGGCGGCCTCGATTCGCTATCGCCCGCAGTTGTCCGGGCAGTTCGCGGCGTTCCTCGCCGATCCCACGCGTTTCGCGCTCGGCGTCTGCAACGGTTGCCAGATGATGGCCGCACTCAAGGATCTGATTCCCGGCGCGGAGCACTGGCCGAGCCTGCAGCGCAATCGCTCCGAGCAGTACGAGGCGCGGCTGGTGCAGGTCGAGGTGCTGGATTCGCCGTCGCTGCTGTTCCGCGACATGGCAGGCTCGGTGATCCCGGTCGCGGTGGCCCACGGCGAGGGCCGCGCGGTGTTCAGCTCCGACCAGGCGCAAGCCGCGGTGGCGGCCTGCCTGCGTTTCGTCGATGGTCAAGGCGCGGTGGCCACCACGCACCCGGCCAACCCCAACGGTTCGCCGGCAGGCTTGACCGGCTTTACCAACGCCGATGGTCGGGTCAGCATCCTGATGCCGCATCCCGAGCGCGTATTCCGCTCGGTGCAGCTGTCGTGGCGCCCTCGCGAATGGGGCGAGGATTCGCCGTGGATGCGCATGTTCCGCAACGCGCGTGCGTGGTTGGGCTAGCCCGGATGTTTCATGAGGGATCGCGGCGCACGCGCCGGATGGCGTGCGGCTGCCGCCGGTCTGGAGCGAGTCCCATGGCGGTGGCCATGGGGCGAGTGAAGACCAAGGCAGGCGCGCGCCAGACCAGCGTGCGGCACGATAGCGGGGAATCGGCCGCAGGACGAACCGTCATCTGCGGTCACTGCGACGCCACCGCGCAGCGCTGGCCTGTGCGGGCCGATTACCCGCGACCTCATGAAACATCCGGGCTATCCTGATGTCCATGTCCAGCCCCAGCGCTCCCGCGGTCGACGAACCGGTCTCGCTCAAGGCCTTCCTGCTCACGGCCGTGATGTGGCTGCCGCTGGCGTTCTTCCTGTGGTTCCTGCTGCGCAGTCTGGTGGTCTACCTGCCGGTGCGGCTCGCCGCGTGGGGCCTGATCGCGTGGATGCCGGATGTGTTCGGCTCGATCACGCAGGAGTACTCCAACGCGGTGGTGGTGACGCGCTTCGTCGCGGAGGGCGTCCAGGGCGACGCACCGGCCGGGCAAGTGGGCTACCTGTCGACCGAGGTGGATGCGCTGATGTACTGCTACGGCTGGCCGATCCTGATCGCGTTGGTGATGGCCACCCCGCTGACCTGGCGCCTGACCTTCACCCAGCTCGCGATCGGGTTTTTGGTGCTGGTGCCCGCGCAGGCCCTGGGCATCGCCGGCGAGATCGTGCTGCAGCTGTCGTACAACTTCGGCGACACCGTCCAGGCCGCGATCGCGGCCAACGGGGCCTCGCAATACATGATCGCGTTCTGGTACCAGTTCGGGTACCTGATCCTGCCGCCGATCGTGCCGGTGGTGGCGTGGATCCTGATGAATCGCCGCTTCATCGAGGCGATCGCGATGCGCGCAGGGGAACCAGTGGCCGCGGTTCCCGGTCCAAGCCCCAGCGACGAATCCGGAAAATCCCCATGAATGCCGCGGTACTCGACCCGCCAGTCGGCGACAGCAACCTCGTGCTCGACGAGCGCATCAGCGCCTTGCTGATCGCGCGCGGCCGCCTGAAGGAGGCCGACGTCAACCGCGCGCGGCGCCTGTACGACGAAGACCCGAAGGGCAGCTTCGTGATGCTGCTCGCGCGGCTGGGCCTGATCAGCGAGCGCGACCTGGTCGAGGCCGCCGCCGAAGTGCTGCACCTGCCGATGCTGTCGGCCAAGGAGTGCCCGGACTCGCCGCCGGCCTCGGTGCAGGTGTCGGTGAA
>JANOEA010000024.1:0-19462 GCA_031412975.1 Pseudomonadota bacterium
ATGGTCATGCCTGGCGACAACATCAAGATGGTGGTGACGCTGATCGCCCCGATCGCGATGGAAGACGGGCTGCGTTTCGCGATCCGCGAGGGCGGCCGCACGGTCGGCGCCGGCGTGGTGGCGAAGATCTTCGAGTAAAGCATCGAATCCCGCGAGTGGCCGACGGTGTGCGCGCCGCGGTCCCGCATCTGAGGAATTGAGAATGGCAGAGCAGAGAATCCGCATTCGCCTGAAAGCGTTCGATCATCGCTTGATCGACCGTTCGGCGAGTGAAATCGTGGAAACGGCGAAACGGACGGGCGCGCAGGTGCGCGGCCCCATCCCGCTGCCGACCAAGATCGAGCGTTACACGATCCTGACGGCGCCGCATGCCGACAAGGACGCGCGCGACCAGTACGAGACCCGTACCCACAAGCGGGTGCTCGATATCGTCGATCCCAACGACAAGACGGTCGATGCGCTGATGAAGCTCGACCTCGCGGCGGGCGTCGACGTCCAGATCAAGCTGTATTGACAGGTACGGCCCAAGGCTTAAGACCATGAGTATCGGATTGGTAGGCCGCAAATGCGGCATGACACGGGTGTTCACCGATCAGGGTGTCTCGATCCCGGTGACCTTGATCGAAGCGACCCCGAACCGGGTGACGCAGATCAAGACCGCGGAAACCGACGGCTACGATGCCGTGCAGGTGACTGCGGGCACCAAGCGGGCATCGCTGCTGCTCAAGCCTGAGGCGGGTCACTTCGCCAAGGCCAAGGTCGAGGGCGGGCGCGGCTTGTGGGAGTTCCGCGTGGACGCGGCCGAAGTCGGCAAATTCGCGATCGGCGCGGAGATCAAGGTCGACACGTTCACCGTGGGCCAGGTCGTCGACGTCTCTGGCGTGACCAAGGGCAAGGGTTTCGCCGGCACCATCAAGCGCCATCACTTCACGATGGGCGATGCGACGCACGGCAATTCGCTGTCACATCGCTCGCCGGGTTCGATCGGCCAGCGCCAGACGCCGGGCCGCGTGTTCAAGGGCAAGAAGATGTCGGGCCACATGGGTGCAGTGCAGCAGTCGATGCAGAACCTGCAGGTGGTCAAGATCGACACCGAGCGTCATCTGATCGCGATCCGGGGCTCGGTGCCCGGCGCGCCGGGTGGCGACGTGGTGATTCGCCCGGCAAGCAAGGGCTGAGGAGCGAGTCATGGAACTCAATGTAGTTGGATCCGACAAGGCCGTGAGCGTTTCCGACGTGGTGTTCGGTCGCGCGTTCCGCGAGGACCTCGTGCACCAGGCGGTCAACGCCTACCGGGCAGGTGGCCGCGCGGGCACCAAGAAGCAGAAGTCGCGTAGCGACCTCAGCGGTACCACCAAGAAGTTCAAGAAGCAGAAGGGCGGCGGCGCGCGCCACGGCGACTACCGCGCCCCGATCTTCGTCGGTGGCGGTGTCACGTTCGCAGCGCGTCCGCGCGACTTCTCGCAGAAGCTCAACCGCAAGATGTATCGCGGTGCGATCTCGTCGATCCTGTCCGAGCTGCTCCGCCAGGAGCGCTTGCAGATCGTCGACTCGTTCGAGGTCGATGCACCGAAGACCGCCAGCCTGGCAGCCAAGCTCAAGGCGATGGGCACCGGGCGCACGCTGGTCGTGACCGAGAACGGCAGCGACGGCTTGTTCCGCGCCGCGCGCAACATCGCCTCGATCGCGGTAGTCGACGTCGCCGCGATTGACCCGGTGTCGCTGATCGGGGCCGACAACGTCGTGATGACGGTCGAGTCGCTGCGCAAGGTCGAGGAGTGGCTGGCATGAGCAACGAGCATCTTTTCAATGTGATTCGCGCGCCGCACGTCTCCGAGAAGAGTTCGCGGTTGCAGGAAGTCGCCAACCAGTTCGTGTTCGAAGTCGCCACCGGTGCGACGAAGGCAGACGTCAAGGCTGCCGTCGAAACCATGTTCAAGGTCAAGGTCGACGCGGTTCGGGTGGTGAACGTCAAGGGCAAGCGCAAGGCCTTTCGCGGTCGCACCGGCAAACGAGGCACCTGGCGCAAGGCTTATGTGAGCCTTGGCGAGGGGCAAACCATCGACCTGGTCGGCAAGGCCTGAGGTAGGGATCCATGGCACTCATCAATTTCAAGCCGACCTCTCCCGGACGACGCGCCATGGTGCGCGACGCGACGGCGGGGCTGTACAAGGGCGACCCGGTCGCAGCGCTGACCGAGGCGCAGCACAAGACCGGCGGCCGCAACAACTATGGCCGCATCACCACCCGGCATATCGGTGGCGGGCACAAGCATCATTACCGCTTGATCGACTTCAAGCGCGACAAGGAAGGCATCCCGGCGCGCATCGAGCGGATCGAATACGACCCCAACCGCACCGCGCACATCGCGTTGCTGTGCTACGTCGATGGCGAGCGTCGCTACATCATCGCGCCCAAGGGCGTGCAGGTCGGCGACCAGCTCATGGCCGGGCGCGATGCGCCGATCAAGAACGGCAATTCGCTGCCGCTGCGCAACGTGCCGATCGGCGCGACCGTGCACTGCATCGAGATGCGTCCCGGCAAGGGCGCGCAGCTTGCTCGCAGCGCCGGAGCGTCGGCGCAGCTGGTCGCGCGCGAGCAGGGTTATGCGACCCTGCGCCTGCGTTCGGGCGAGACCCGCAAGGTGCCTGCCGATTGCCGCGCCACGCTGGGCGAGGTCGGCAACGACGAACACAGCCTGCGCAAGATCGGCAAGGCTGGCGCCAAGCGCTGGAAGGGCGTACGCCCGACCGTGCGCGGTGCCGCCATGAACCCGGTCGACCACCCGCACGGCGGTGGCGAGGCCAAGGCCGGCCAGGGCAATCCGCATCCTGTATCGCCTTGGGGCATGCCGACCAAGGGTTACAAGACCCGCAAGAACAAGCGCACCGATAAGTTCATCGTGCGCGATCGTCGAGGCTGATAGGTAGCGCCCATGGCACGTTCACTCAAGAAAGGCCCGTTCATCGACCTGCACCTCCAGAAGAAGGTGGATGCGGCCGTCGCAATCAACAGCAAGCGCCCGATCAAGACCTGGTCGCGACGCTCCATGATCCTGCCCGAGATGGTCGGACTCACGATCGCAGTGCACAACGGTCGCCAGCATGTGCCGGTGCTCGTCAACGAGAACATGGTCGGGCACAAGCTCGGCGAGTTCGCGGTGACCCGCACGTTCAAGGGGCACTCCGGCGACAAGAAGGCCTCCGAGGCCAGGAAGTAAGGGGATTACGATGGAAGCTAAAGCCATCCTGCGCGGGTCACGCATTTCGCCGCAGAAGGTTCGTCTGGTCGCCGACCAGGTCCGCGGGCTGCCGGTCGGACGCGCGCGCGACGTGCTCGCGTTCAGCACCAAGAAAGCCGCGCAGATCGTCAACAAGGTGCTGTTGTCGGCCGTTGCCAACGCCGAGAACAACCTCGGCGCCGACGTCGACGAGCTCAAGGTCGCGCGGATCTTCGTCGACGAGGGTCCGACCCTGAAGCGCTTCCATCCGCGTGCGAAAGGCCGCGGCGTGCAGATTCTCAAGCGGTCCAGCCACATCACCGTGGTCGTGGGCACCGGCAAGTAAGCGAAGGATAAGAACAATGGGTCACAAGGTCCATCCAACCGGCATCCGCCTCGGCATCTCCAAAGACTGGACGTCGAAGTGGTATGCGAACAAGCGCGACTATGCCCAGTATCTTGCCGGCGACCTCAAGGTCCGCGAGATGCTGCGTACCAAGCTCGCGCAGGCCGGCGTGTCGAAGATCCTGATCGAGCGCCCTGCGAAGAGCGCGCGGGTCACGATCCTGACCGCACGCCCGGGCGTGGTGATCGGCAAGAAGGGCGAGGACATCGAGAAGCTGCGGCGCGAGGTTTCCGACCTGATGGGCGTGCCAGCGCACATCAACGTCGCGGAAGTGCGCAAGCCCGAACTCGATGCCCAGCTGGTTTCGGAGTCGATCGCGCAGCAGCTCGAGCGTCGCATCATGTTCCGCCGTGCGATGAAGCGCTCGGTCGGCAATGCGATGCGCCTGGGCGCACTCGGGATCAAGGTCAATGTCGCCGGCCGCCTCAATGGCGCCGAGATCGCGCGTACCGAGTGGTATCGCGAGGGCCGGGTTCCGCTGCATACGCTGCGCGCAGACATCGATTACGGCTTCGCCGAGGCTCGCACCACCTACGGCGTGATCGGCGTCAAGGTATGGATCTACAAGGGCGAGGTGTTCGACCTGCACGCGGCAAGCCAGGAAGCGATCGCGCCGGGCAAGCCCGAACGCAACGCTGCGAAGTGAGGAACTGAGCCATGTTGCAACCCAGTCGTCAGAAGTTCCGCAAGCAGCACAAGGGCCGCAACCGGGGCTTGAGCTATGTCGGCAACAAGGTGAGCTTTGGTGAGTACGGCCTGCGGGCCACCACCCACGGCCACCTGACCGCTCGCCAGATCGAGTCCGCGCGCCGCGCCATCTCGCGCTTCGTCAAGCGCGGCGGCAAGCTGTGGATCCGCATATTCCCGGACAAGCCGATCAGCCGCAAGCCGATCGAAGTCCGCATGGGCAACGGCAAGGGCAGCGTCGAGTTCTTCGTCGCCGTCGTGCAGCCTGGTCGCATGCTCTACGAGATGGAGGGCGTCGACGAAGCGACCGCACGCGAGGCGTTCCGCCTGGCTGCCGCCAAGTTGTCCGTGCAAACCGATTTCGTGACCCGTACGGTGCTGTGATGGATGCCAATAAACTCAAGAGCAAGTCGGCCACCGAGCTTGCGACCGACCTGACCGATCTGCGCAAGGAGCAGTTCAACCTGCGCATGCAGCGCGGCACCGGCCAGTTGACCCAGACCCACCAGATCCGTCAGGTGCGCCGCGATATCGCGCGCATCAAGACGGCTTTGACCGCGAAGAAGTAAGGCGCCCGTCATGACCGACAACGAAGTCAAGCATGGTTCCCTCGAGGGCCGTGTGGTGAGCAACAAGATGCAGAAGACCGTCACGGTCCTGCTCGAGCGCCAGGTCCAGCACTCGCTGTATGGCAAGTACGCGCGCCGTTCGACCAAGGTGCATGCGCATGACGAGCAGGGCGAGTGTCGCGAAGGCGATCTGGTCCGCATCGTCGAGTGCCGACCGCTGTCCAAGACCAAGAACTTCAAGGTCGTGGCCATCGTCGAGCGCGCCCAGTAACCGCACGCGACCGGACCGAGGAGTTCACAGATGATCCAGATGCAGAGTCACCTCGCAGCCGCCGACAACAGCGGCGCCCGCGAACTCATGTGCATCAAGGTGCTCGGTGGTTCGAAGCGCCGCTATGCCCACATCGGCGACATCATCAAGGTGTCGATCAAGGACGCGATTCCGCGCGGCAAGGTCAAGAAGGGCGAGGTCTACGATGCCGTGGTGGTGCGTACGCGCAAGGGCGTGCGCCGGCCGGACGGCTCGCTGATCCGCTTCGACGGCAACGCGGCAGTGCTGCTCAACAACAAGCTCGAGCCGATCGGCACGCGCATCTTCGGGCCGGTCACGCGCGAGCTGCGCACCGAGCGGTTCATGAAGATCGTCTCGCTGGCGCCCGAAGTGCTCTGAGGGAAATGTCATGAAGCGTATCCGCAAGGGTGATCAGGTCATGGTGATCACCGGCAAGAACAAGGGACAGAAGGGTGAGGTGCTGCGCGTGCTCGACGAAAAGGTCGTGGTGCAGAACGTCAACCTGATCAAGCGCCACACCAAGCCGAATCCCCAGGCCAACCAGCCCGGCGGGATCATCGAGCGCGAGGCGCCGATCCATGTATCGAACGTATTGATCTTCAACCCATCGACCAACTCCGGTGATCGCGTCGGCTTCAAGACGCTGGAAGACGGACGCAAGGTACGCGTCTTCCGATCCTCCGGTGAAGTGGTCGACATCTGAGGTAGGCTGCCGTGACGATTCGGCTCGAGAAGAGTTACAAGGAAACGGTTGTGCCCAAGCTGATGGAACGCTTCGGGTACAAGAATGTCATGCAGGTCCCGCGCCTGCAGAAGATCACGCTCAACATGGGCGTCGGCGAGGCTGTCGGCAACAAGAAGGTGCTCGAGAACGCAATCGACGACATGTCGAAGATCTCGGGACAGAAGCCGATCGCCACGCTCGCGCGCAAGTCGATCGCAACCTTCAAGATTCGCGACGGCTGGCCGATCGGCTGCAAGGTCACCCTGCGCCGTGCGCACATGTACGAGTTCCTCGATCGCCTGGTGAACATCGCGCTGCCTCGCGTGCGCGACTTCCGCGGCGTGTCGGGTCGCGCATTCGACGGCCGTGGCAATTTCAACTTCGGGATCAAGGAACAGATCATTTTCCCGGAGATCAACTTCGACCAGGTCGATGCGCTGCGCGGGATGGATATCGCCATCACCACGTCCGCCAAGACCGACGCTGAAGCGAAGGCACTGCTCGAAGCCTTCAGCTTTCCGTTCCGCAACTGATCAATCGACCCAGGACACCTGCACAGATGGCCAAGACATGCATGGTCAACCGCGAAGCCAAGCGCGCCAAGCTGGTCAAGAAACACGCCGGCAAGCGCGCTGAACTCAAGCGGCTGATCGCCGACCCGAAGGCGTCGTTCGACGTCAAGGCCGACGCGCAGAAGCAGCTGCAGAAGCTTCCGCGCGACGCCAGCCCGGTTCGCCAGCGCAGCCGCTGCGTGCTGACCGGTCGTCCGCGCGGCGTCTACGCCAAGTTCGGCCTGAGCCGCAACAAGCTTCGCGAAGCCACCATGCGCGGCGACGTGCCGGGCCTGCGCAAGGCCAGCTGGTAGTCCGTTGGATATCGGTGCCCAGAGCATTACAGGAATTCAAAAATGAGCATGACTGATCCCATCGCGGATATGTTCGTCCGCATCCGCAACGCCCAGGCGACCGGCAAGACCAGCGTCCGCATGCCCGCGTCCAAGGCCAAGCTCGCGATCGCGCGGCTGCTCAAGGACGAGGGCTACATCACCGACGTGGTCGAACGCGACCTCGGCAACAAGCGCAAGGAAATCGAGGTGGCGCTGAAGTACTACCTCGGCAAGCCGGCCATCGATCGCCTCGAGCGGATCAGCCGTCCGGGCCTGCGCGCTTACCGTGCCAGCACCGCGGTGCCGCGGGTGCTCAACGGCCTCGGCATCTCCATTGTTTCGACGTCGTCGGGCCTGATGACCGACAAGCAAGCCAGGGCCAAGGGCCTTGGCGGCGAAGTCATCTGCCTGGTGGCGTAAGGAGTAACTCATGTCTCGCGTAGCCAAGAAGCCTGTCGTCCTGCCCAAGGGCGTCGAGTGCAAGGTCGACAACGGCGGCATTACCGTGAAGGGGCCGAAGGGCTCCCTGCACCTCAACCCGCTGCCGGGCGTCGACGTCGTGGTCAACGGCTCGGAAGTGCTGTTCACCTCCCGGACCGCCGACGATCGCAGCGCCGGTACGGCGCGGTCGTTGGTCAACAACATGGCGCTCGGCGTCAGCGAAGGCTACTCGCGCAAGCTCGAGCTGGTCGGCGTCGGCTACCGCGCTTCGCTGCAGGGCAAGGATCTGAACCTGACCCTGGGCTTCTCGCATCCGGTGGTGTTCAAGACCCCCGATGGCATCACGATTGAAGTTCCGACGCAGACCGAGGTGCTGATCAAGGGCACCGACAAGCAAAGCGTCGGGCAGGTTGCGGCAAAGATTCGCGGGTTCCGGCCACCGGAGCCGTACAAGGGCAAGGGCGTCCGTTATTCGGGCGAGAAGATCACGCTGAAGGAAGCCAAGAAGGCCTAAGGGCTGTTCCGGCTGAGGAGTTGAATCGTGCAGAAGAATGAAAGTCGCCTGCGCCGCGCAAAGCGCACGCGCATGCATATCCGCAGCCTCGCCGTGCCGCGCCTGACGGTGCATCGCAGCGGGCAGCACATCTACGCGCAGGTCATCGCGGCGTCCGGCGACAAGGTCGTCGCGGCCGCGTCGACCGTGCAGAAGGACGTGCGTGATGGCTTGAGCGGGACCAAGAACAAGGACGCTGCAACTGCAGTAGGCCGCATCGTCGCCGAACGCGCGATCGCAGCCGGGATCCAGCAGGTCGCTTTCGACCGCTCCGGGTTCCTTTATCACGGGCGGATCGCGGCGCTTGCCGACGCGGCACGCGCAGCTGGCCTGAAGTTCTGATCGACCCCGCAACCAACAACTCCAAGCGGCTTGCCGCAAGCATTCGGTAGACAGATGAATACCAACGATCGCGACAACTCCGATGGCCTGCTCGAGAAGCTGATTGCCGTCAACCGCGTGGCCAAGGTGGTCAAGGGCGGACGTACGTTCAGCTTCACCGCGCTGACGGTAGTCGGCGACGGCGATGGCAAGGTCGGCCTGGGCTATGGCAAGGCGCGCGAAGTGCCGGTGGCCATTTCCAAGGCGATGGACCAGGCCCGCAAGAACATGGTCGGCGTCTCGTTGAAGAACGGCACGCTGTTCTATCCGGTGAAGGCGCACCATGGTGCGGCCAAGGTATTCATGCAGCCCGCATCCGAGGGTACCGGCGTGATCGCCGGCGGCGCGATGCGCGCGGTGTTCGAGGTCGTCGGAGTGAAGAACGTGCTGGCCAAGGCAGTCGGTTCGCGCAATCCGATCAACCTCGTGCGCGCCACGATCAAGGGTCTGCAGGCCATCTCGTCGCCCGATGAGATTGCCGCGAAGCGCGGCAAGTCGGTCGCGGATCTGACCGGCGAGGAGACCCGCAATGGCTAAGTCCAGCGGCAACACGCCCGGTGCCAACCAGCCCGAAGTCAAAATGGTGACGGTGCGTCTGGTCAAGAGCACCAACAGCTGCCCGGCCCGCCACCGCACCAGCGTCAAGGCCCTGGGCCTTGGCAAGCTCAACAGCGTGCGCGAACTCAAGGACAGCCCGAGCGTGCGCGGCCTGATCAACCAGGTCAGCTACCTCGTGCGCGTCGAAGAATGACCGCGCCGCCACGCAACAAGGAGACGATCATGCGTTTGAATACTCTCAAGCCAGCAGCCGGGTCGCGCAAAGAGCGCACCCGCGTCGGTCGCGGAATCGGTTCGGGCCTGGGCAAGACGGCTGGGCGCGGTCACAAGGGACAGTTCGCGCGCTCCGGCAAGGGCAAGGTCAAGCCCGGCTTCGAGGGCGGCCAGATGCCGCTGCAGCGTCGCCTGCCGAAGGTCGGTTTTCGCTCCAAGCTGAAGGAAGACACGGCCGAGGTCCTGCTGTATGCGCTCGAGCGCCTGCCAGGCACCGATGTGGATTTCGCGGCACTGCGTGCGGCCGGACTGGTTCCGGCGGCCGCCAAGCGCGCGAAGCTGGTCAAGAAGGGCGAAGTCGCGCGCAAGTACGTGATCAAGGGCGTCGCGACGACCGCGGGTGCGAAGGCTGCGATCGAAGCGGCTGGCGGAAGCGTGGAGTAACGCAGTGGCGAACTCACCGGCACAATCCGCGCTGGGGCGTTTCGGCCAGTTGAACGAACTCAAGCAGCGCCTGCTGTTCGTGGTGGCGGCGCTGGTCGTATTCCGTTTCGGTACGTTCATCCCGGTGCCGGGGATCAATCCCGACGCCATGGTTCAGCTGATGGATTCCCAGCGCGGAACCATCATGGACATGTTCAACATGTTTTCCGGAGGCGCGCTCGGCCGCATGTCGGTGTTCGCCTTGAACGTGATTCCGTACATTTCCGCATCGATCATCGTGCAGCTGATGGCCCAGGTCGTGCCGTCCTTGCAGGCCTTGCGCAAGGAAGGCGAGTCGGGCCGGCGCAAGATCACCCAGTACACGCGCTTCGGGGCCCTGTTCCTCGCGGCGTTCCAGGCAGCCGGTGTCGCCATGGCGCTGCAGGCCAGCGGCGCCTCGGGTGGTATCCAGGTCGTGGTGAATCCAGGTGCGGCATTCGTGTTCAGCGCGGTGATCGGCCTGTCGGCCGGGACGATGTTCCTGATGTGGCTGGGTGAGCAGGTCACCGAGCGCGGCATCGGCAACGGCATTTCGCTGATCATCTTCGCCGGCATCGTCGCCGGTTTGCCGTCGGCCGTGGTCGGAACGCTGGAACTGGTCAGCACCGGCGCATTGCATCCGCTGATCGCTGTGGTAATCGTGGTCGTGGTACTCGCGGTCACCGCCTTCGTGGTGTTCGTCGAGCGCGGTCAGCGCCGAATCACGGTCAACTATGCGCGTCGGCAGGGTGGAGCGCGTGCTTACCAGAATCAGAGCTCGCATCTGCCGCTGAAGCTGAACATGTCGGGCGTGATCCCCGCGATCTTCGCCTCGTCGATCATCATGTTCCCGGCCACTGCGATGTCGTGGATGAGCCAGTCGAACGATATCCGCTGGTTGCAGACCATCGCCGGTGCCCTGGCCCCGGGCGAGCTGCTGCATCTGGCGCTGTACGCGTTCCTGATCGTGTTTTTCGCCTTCTTCTACACCGCGCTGGTGTTCAACTCGAACGAGACTGCCGAGAACCTCAAGAAGTCGGGCGCCCTGATCCCGGGCATCCGGCCGGGCAAGTCGACTGCCGAGTACATCGATGGCGTGATCACGCGCTTGACCGCAGTCGGCTCCTTGTATCTCGTGGCGGTCTGCCTGCTGCCGGAGTTCATGCGGATGGGCTGGAACGTCCCGTTTTACTTCGGCGGGACCTCGTTGCTGATCGTGGTGGTGGTGGTGATGGACTTCACCGCGCAGGTGCAGGCCCATCTGATGTCGCACCAGTACGAAAGCCTGCTCAAGAAGGCGAACCTCAAGACTTACGGGCGCGGCGGCCAGCTTCGCGGCTGAGACTGCGGCACCGGGCGGTTGGACTCCTGGCGGGCGCCCTGACCGGCGCGGCTGTTCAGGGTATGAATTGACATGTATACTTGCGCGTTCCCCGCGCAACTCGTTGAAATCGGAGAAGCAAACTCATGGCGCGCATTGCGGGCGTTAACCTGCCGGTCCACAAACACGCGTGGATCGCCCTGCAGAGCATCTACGGCATCGGCCGTACGCGGTCGAAGAAGGTCTGCGTATCGGCGGGCGTCAAGTCTTCGACCAAGGTCAAGGACCTGACCGAAGCCGAAGTCGACAAGCTGCGCCAGGAAGTGGCGCGCTTCACCGTCGAGGGCGACCTTCGCCGCGAGGTGGGTATCAGCATCAAGCGCCTGATGGACCTGGGCTGCTACCGCGGTTTGCGTCACCGTCGCGGCCTGCCGATGCGTGGGCAGCGTACGCGCACCAATGCGCGCACTCGCAAGGGTCCACGCAAGCAGATCAAGAAGTGAAGAACCCGACCGTTACCGGTAGCCAAAAATGAACAAGCCAGCTGCAGCCTCCACTGCAAAGCAGAAGAAGAAGATCAAGCGCATCGTCACCGACGGCATCGCGCACGTGCAGGCGTCCTTCAACAACACGGTGGTCACGATCACCGATCGCCAGGGCAACGCATTGTCGTGGGCCACTTCCGGCGGCGCGGGTTTCCGCGGTTCGCGCAAGAGCACGCCGTTCGCCGCGCAGGTCGCCGCCGACAAGGCTGGCCGTGCCGCGCTCGACTACGGATTGAAGACCCTCGAAGTCCGCATCAAGGGCCCGGGCCCCGGCCGCGAATCGGCCGTCCGCGCACTGAATGCGATCGGCTACAAGGTCACCAACATCATCGACGTCACCCCGATTCCGCACAACGGCTGCCGTCCGCCGAAAAAGCGGCGCGTTTGATCCGGAGAGCACATCTGTCATGGCACGTTACATTGGTCCAACCTGTAAACTGGCGCGCCGCGAAGGCGCCGACCTGAGCCTCAAGAGCCCGGCGCGTGCGCTGGACTCCAAGTGCAAGCTCGAGACGAAGCCTGGTCAACACGGCGCCTCGAAGCGTGCGCGTCTGTCCGACTACGCCGTCCAGCTGCGCGAGAAGCAGAAGGTCAAGCGCATCTACGGCCTGCTCGAAAAGCAGTTCCGCGGCGTCTACACCCGCGCGGCCAACCAGAAGGGCAATACGGGCGAGAACCTGTTGCGCATCCTCGAGTCGCGTCTGGACAACGTGGTCTACCGGATGGGCTTCGCGGTCACTCGCGCCCAGGCCCGGCAGCTCGTGTCGCACAAGGGCGTCCACGTGAACGGCAAGTCCGTGAACCTGGCCTCGTATGCGGTCAAGCCCGGCGATCTGGTTTCGATCACCGAGCGCGCGAAGGCGCAGCTGCGGGTGCAGGAAGCGATCAAGCTGAGCGAAGACATGGATCTCGCGCCGAGCTGGCTCGAGGTCGATACCAAGAAGTTCAGCGGCACCTACAAGACGCTTCCAGAGCGCGCTGACCTGCCGTCCGACATCAACGAAGCGTTGATTGTCGAGTTGTATTCGAAGTAACCGGGAAGAGCGTCGCCCATGGCAGTTTCGTCCATCAATGTTTTGCGTCCGCGCGGCATCAGCGCGGAGAAGCTCGGCACCAATCGCGCCAAGGTGGTTGTGGAGCCTTTGGCCCGTGGCTTCGGCCACACGCTCGGCAACGCGCTGCGTCGCGTGCTGCTGTCGTCGATCCCCGGTGCCGCGATCACCGAAGTCGAGATCTACGGCGTGCTGCATGAATACACCACCCTCGAGGGCCTGCAGGAGGACGTGATCGAAGTCCTGCTCAACCTCAAGGACATCGCGATCCGCATGCACAACGTCGACGAGACGACCGTGACCCTGAACAAGAAGGGTGCCGGCATCGTGCGCGCAAGCGACATCGTGGTCGATCACAATGTCGAGATCGTCAATCCCGAACACGTGATCTGCCATCTCACCAAGGACGCGAGCCTCAACATGCGCCTGCGCATCGCGCGTGGCATTGGGTACGAGGCAGCATCGTCGCGCCGTCGTCCGGATGACGAAGCGCGTCCGATCGGCCGACTGCACCTCGATGCCTCGTTCTGTCCGGTGCGTCGCGTGGCTTTCGAAGTCGACAATGCGCGCGTCGAGCAGCGCACCGACCTCGACAAACTGATCCTCGACATCGAGACCAACGGTACCGTCGATGCGGAAGAAGCCGTGCGCAAGGCGGCCGATATCCTGGCCGACCAGCTGTCGGTGTTCGGCGACTTCACGCGCCGCGAGACCAGCGGTGCCAAGCCGTCGGGCGCTGGCATGGATCCGGTCCTTTTGCGGCCGATCGACGATCTCGAACTGACCGTGCGCTCCGCCAACTGCCTCAAGGCGGAGAGCATCTATTACATCGGCGACCTCGTGCAGAAGACCGAAGTCGAACTGCTCAAGACTCCCAATCTCGGCAAGAAGTCGCTCACCGAGATCAAGGAGGTCCTCGCGCAGCGCGGCCTCTCGCTCGGCATGAAGCTCGAAAGCTGGCCGCCGGCGGGTCTCAACCACGGCATGCAGACGGGCTGAGGCCCGCGCTCGATAACCAAGGAACCGCGTCATGCGCCATCTGAAATCCGGCCGCAAGCTCAATCGCAACAGCAGCCACCGTTCGGCCATGTTCCGCAACATGGCGAACTCGCTGTTCCAGCACGAGATCATCAAGACCACCCTGCCCAAGGCCAAGGAGCTGCGGCGCGTTGCCGAGCCCCTGATCACGCTGGCCAAGATCGACGGCGTCGCCAATCGGAGAGTCGCGTTCAACCGCCTGCGCGACAAGTCGGCGGTG
Organism: Pseudomonadota bacterium; assembly: GCA_031412975.1. GTDB lineage: Bacteria > Pseudomonadota > Gammaproteobacteria > Xanthomonadales > Ahniellaceae > UBA4656. Next base: position 13,569 of record JANOEA010000024.1, read on the forward strand.
GGCAAGTTGTTTACCGAGATCGGCCCGCGCTATCGGTCCCGTCCGGGTGGATACCTGCGGATCCTCAAGTGCGGGTTCCGGGCCGGTGACGCCGCGCCGATGGCCTACGTCGAACTCGTCGACCGTCCCGCGGCCATCGCGGAGCCGGCGGAAGCCTGAGTCCCGGCGCCGCCCCGTTGCGTGTTTGCGCACGAAGCCCCGGTCCGCCGGGGCTTCGTCGTTTAGAGGCCGGCATCCGCGCGCTTCATGCTGGATGTGTCCCGGCTGGTCGCGCGCTCCTCGCCCCCGCCGCAGGGATCGGCTTGCTTGAACCCCGGGTTTTTCTCTCTGCTGCGTTCAACAAGTGAACACGTGAGGCAGTGCGCCTGATTTCCCGCAACTTGCAGGTCGAGCCGGACGCCAATCGCGCGCTCGCGCAGGATGCTCGGTTACCGCGAGCACATAACTCGGGCCAGCAACCCGGCTAGAATCGCAGCCGAAGCCTGGTCCTGTCGCCGTGATGCCTAGCGATCTCGAAAACCGCGTCGCTGAACTCGAAACCCGCCTGGTGTTCCAGGACGATCTGCTCACGAGCCTCGATCGCATCGTGGCCGCGCAGGATCGCGAACTCGCGTTCCTGCGTGCCGAGGTCGCGCGCTTGCGTGCGGGCCTGGAAGCGACCCGCATCGCGGTCAGCCACGACAGCAACAACGAACCGCCACCGCCCCACTACTAGCCATGGCCGACTCCCTCCGCGATCAACTGCGCGCACTCGGACTGGTCAAAAAGCCCGAGGAGCGGCCGCGTGAACGCCCAGCGCCGAAAGCCGGCGGCGCTGCGCGCGATGCGGCCGCTGTCGGTAAACCGCAGGCGCCGCGCCCGCGTGATGCACGCCCGCACACTTCGCGCCCGCCCGAGCCCAAGCCGCCACGGGAGCCGCGCGAGCCGGATCTTGCGCAAGCCTACGCCGCGCGCGCGCGCGAAGAGCGTGCGGAGCGCGAGCGCGTCGAGCGCGAAAACCAGGAGCGCGCGCGCGAAAAGCGCGAGCGCCGTGCCAAGCTCGCGACCCTGCTCGATGGCAAGTCGCTGAATGCGGCCGATGCCGATGTGGCGCGGCATTTCAGCCACGGCGCCAGGATCCGCCGGATCTACGTCACGGCCGATCAACTGCTGGCGCTGAACAAGGGCGAGCTCGGCGTGGTGCAGAAGGACGGCCGCTACCTGCTGGTGGCTCGTGAGACCGCGCTGGCGACGCAGGCGATCAGCGCAGAATCGATGGTGCTGCTGCCGGATCCCGAGGCGCCGCCCGAGGACGATATCCCGCCCGACCTGATCTGGTGACCGCTGGACGCCTCGCGCCTGCCGCAGCCACGCAGCCTGACCGGCCTATAGCCGGTACTCGTCGACCCGCCGCAGGATCGTGATCTTCGGCATCTCGCGCACGCCGGCCGCCTGCATGCCCGACATCAGTTCGGTCGATGCCAGGAACTGCTGCGCGCGTTCGAGCGAGTCCCAATCCATCGAGACGAGCACATCATCCTCCGAGCCGTGCTGCAGGTAGACCCGGCAGCCGGTTTCGCCGGCCTCGCGCCGCCGCGCGGCCGCGGCGTCGAATATCGTCTTCCACTGGCCGAAATCCTTGACCTTGTGGCGCACATCGATCGTGACCATGGGCGTCCCCGTGCTTCAGGTCACGCAAGTATCCGTGCACCCCGTGCGAATTTGCAACGGTACTTGCGTGACGCTACTCGGGATCGTAGTCGAGGATCGGGGCGAGCCAGCGTTCGGCCTCGGTGAGTGACCAGCCCTTGCGACGGGCATAGTCGTCGACCTGCTCGCGGGTGATCCGGCCGACCACGAAGTACTGCGAGTCGGGGTGCGAGAAGTAGTAACCGCTGACCGCCGCTGCCGGATACATCGCAAACGATTCGGTCAGCGTGACCCCGATCCGGCCGGGTGCATCGAGCAGGTCGAACAGCGTGGCCTTCTCGCTGTGTTCCGGGCAGGCCGGGTAGCCCGGGGCCGGACGGATGCCGCGGTACTTCTCATCGATCAGCGCCTCGGTGTCGAGCGACTCGTCCGCCGCATAGCCCCAGAGCCGGCGGCGGACCCGCGCATGCAGCGCTTCGGCCAGCGCTTCCGCGAGTCGGTCGGCGAGCGCCTTGAGCATGATCGCGCTGTAGTCGTCGTGCTCGGCCTCGAAGCGCGCGACATGCTGCTCGATGCCGATTCCGGTGGTGACCGCGAACGCACCGATCCAGTCGCGCACCCCGCTGGCGTGCGGCGCGACGAAGTCGGCGAGGCAGAAATCCGGACGGCCCGGCGGCTTGTCGACCTGCTGGCGCAGGAAGTTCAGCACCGCGATCGGGCGTCGTCCGGCGGCGTCGTCTGGCGCGAACACTTCGACGTCGTCGCCCACCGCGTGCGCGGGCCATAGTCCCAGCACCGCCTTGGCGGTCAGCCAGCGTTCGTCGATGATGCGCTGGAGCATCGCGCGCGCATCCGCATGCAGCTCGCGCGCCTGCACGCCGACCACCTTGTCGTCGAGGATCGCCGGATAGCGGCCGGCCAGCTCCCAGGTCTGGAAGAACGGCGTCCAGTCGATCCAGTCGACCAGTTCCGCCAGCGGCCAGTCGTCGAAGCAGGTGATCCCGGGCTGTGCCGGTGCCGGCGGCACGTAGTTGGCCCAGTCGCCGGCGAAGCGCTGCGCGCGGGCGCGCGCCAGCGGCACCAGCCGCTTGCCGGGCCCGCGATCCTTGTGGCGTTCGCGGATATCGGCATATTCGGCGCGCAAAGTCGCCATGTAGGCGGGCAATTGGTCCTTGCTGATCAGCACCTGCGCCACGCCGACCGCGCGCGAGGCGTCCTTGATCCACACGGTCGGCGCCTGGTAGTGCGGCTCGATCTTCAGCGCGGTATGGGCCCGCGAGGTGGTGGCGCCACCGATCAGCAGCGGGCAGGTGAAGCCCTGGCGCTGCATTTCGCGCGCGATGTGGTTCATCTCGTCGAGCGAGGGCGTGATCAAACCGGACAGGCCGATCATGTCGGCATTCTCGGCGCGCGCGACGTCCAGGATGCGCTGCGCGGGCACCATCACGCCGAGGTCGATCACCTCGAAGTTGTTGCAGCGGAGCACCACGCCGACGATGTTCTTGCCGATATCGTGCACGTCGCCCTTGACCGTGGCCATCACGATCTTGCCGTTGTTCCTGCCGGTATCGCCGCTGCGCGCCTTTTCTTCTTCGATGTACGGAATCAGGTGGGCGACGGCTTTCTTCATCACGCGCGCGGACTTGACCACCTGCGGCAGGAACATCTTGCCCGCGCCGAACAGATCGCCGACCACGTTCATGCCGCGCATCAGCGGGCCCTCGATCACGTCGAGCGGTCTCGCGCTGGCGACCCGCGCCTGCTCGGTGTCGAGCTCGATGTACTGGTCGATGCCGTGGATCAGTGCGTGTTCGAGTCGTTTGCCGACATCCGCCTCGCGCCAGGCGGTGTTCTCCACCACGGTCTCGCCCTTGCGCGACTTGTAGCGATCGGCGATCGCCAGCAGGCGCTCGGTACCGTCCGGCCGCCGGTTGAGCACCACGTCCTCGACCCGCTCGCGCAGCTCGGTATCCAGGTCGTCGTAGATCGGCAGCGCACCCGCGTTGACGATGCCCATGTCCATCCCGGCGCGGATCGCATGGAACAGGAACACGCTGTGGATCGCCTCGCGCACCACGTTGTTGCCGCGGAACGCGAAGCTGACGTTGGATACGCCGCCGGATACGTGGCAATACGGCAGTGTCGCGCGGATCTCGCGCGTGGCCTCGATGAAGTCGACCGCGTAGTTATCGTGCTCCTCGATGCCGGTGGCGATCGCGAAGATGTTGGGGTCGAAGATGATGTCTTCGGGCGCGAAGTCGAGGCGCTCGCGCAGCAGCCGGTAGGCGCGGGTGCAGATCGCGATCTTGCGCTGGGCGGTATCGGCCTGGCCTTGCTCGTCGAAGGCCATTACCACCATCGCTGCGCCATAGCGCTGCACCTTGCGCGCCTGGGCGAGGAAAACGTCCTCGCCTTCCTTGAGCGAGATCGAGTTGACCACCCCCTTGCCCTGCAGGCACTTCAGTCCCGCTTCGATCACGCTCCACTTCGACGAATCCACCATCACCGGCACCCGTGCGATATCGGGTTCGGATGCGATCAGGTTGAGGAAGCGCGCCATCGCCGCCTCCGCGTCGATCAGCCCCTCGTCCATGTTCACATCGAGGATCTGTGCGCCGTTGTTGACCTGCACGCGCGCTACCTCGACCGCTTCGTCGTAGCGATCGTCCTTGATCAGCTTCTTGAATGCCGCCGAACCGGTGACGTTGCAGCGCTCGCCGATGTTGACGAAGTTGGTGTCCGCGGTGACCACCAGCGGCTCGAGGCCTGACAACCGCGTGAGGCGCGTGCTGCTCATGCGGCTTGCGCTTGATCGGTCGGAATCGTGCGCGGCGCGAACTGCGCCACCACCTCTGCGATCGCCGCGATGTGCGCCGGGGTGGTACCGCAGCAGCCGCCGACCAGGTTCAGCAGACCGGAGGCCGCGAACTCGCGCAGCGTTGTCGCCATCTGCTCCGGGCTTTCGTCGTATTCGCCGAATGCGTTCGGCAGCCCGGCGTTGGGGTGTGCGCTGACCGCGCAGCGGGCCAGGGTGGCCAGCACGTCGACATAGGCGCGCAACTCGGTGGCGCCCAGTGCGCAATTGAGCCCGACGCTGAGTGGGCGGGCGTGCACGACCGAGTTGTAGAACGCCTCGGCGGTCTGTCCCGACAGCGTGCGACCGGACATATCGGTGATGGTGCCCGAGATCATCACCGGCAACCGCCAGCCGCTGGCATCGAACAGTTCTTCCAGCGCGTAGATCGCCGCCTTGGCGTTGAGCACGTCGAAGATGGTCTCGACCATGATCGCGTCGGCGCCGCCTTCGATCAGGCCCAGCGTGGCCTCGCGATAGGCGACCACCAGCTGGTCGAAATCGACGTTGCGGAATCCGGGATTGTTGACGTCGGGGCTGATCGACGCGGTGCGGCCGGTGGGTCCGAGCACGCCGATCACGAAGCGTGGGCGGTCCGGCGTGAGCGCTGTCATCGCATCGCACTCGAGCCGCGCAATGCGCGCGCCTTCGCGATTGAGCTCATGCACCAGGTGCTGCAAGCCATAGTCGGCCTGGCTGATCGCGGTGCTGTTGAAGGTGTTGGTCTCGAGCAGGTCGGCGCCCGCTTCGAGGTAGGCGCGGTGCACCGCACGCACGATCTGCGGCTGGGTGATCGACAGCAGGTCGTTGTTGCCCTTCAGGTCGCAGGCGTGCGGATGCTCGCCGTGCGCATGATCGTGCTGCGTGTCGTGGCCGTCGCCGTCGCCGAAGCGCTTGCCACGATAATCGCCCTCCTCGAGCCCGTAGGTCTGCAACATGGTGCCCATCGCGCCATCGATCACGAGGATGCGGCGCGCGAGGCCATCCAGCAGTTGGCCGGTGCGGGTCGGATCTTTCCAGGGAAGTGCGGGCATGGGCAGCAGTGGTCGAAGGTTCATTGGTGGCGGGTCGTCTCGCGCAACAGCGCAGAAGCCCCGGTGTGCACCCTGGGTCAGGGTTTGTGCGCGAGCAGCGCGAGTACCTCGAAATGCGGTGGGCGGCTCTCGCGGGTCGCCAGTTCGCACGACTCGACCTCGAGCCCGGCGCGCGCGACCAGTTGGCGCAACTCGCTGGTGGTGAAGCCGAGGTTGCGGTGATCGAACTCCGCGACCACGCCGCGGTGCTGGTGGCGGGCGAGCGTGCAGACCAGCAGCCGGCCGCCGCGGCGCAGTACGCGCGCGGCCTCGGCCATGGCCTGGGCGGGCCGCTCGCTGTAGGGCAGGGCCTGCATCATCAACACCAGGTCGAAGCG
>JANOEA010000025.1:0-2341 GCA_031412975.1 Pseudomonadota bacterium
GACCCGAATCTCGGCAACAACACCGTGCAGCTAAACATCTCCGGCGGCCTGTTCGACGACATCTTCGGCACCGGCTTCGAGCCGTTGTAGCGCGGCAAGGCGGGTTGGCAGCGACGACCGCGCAGTCGAGCGGGATTCCCCCGGGCATGCTGCCGATTCGAGCGTTCGGGGCAGAACGATGTTGCGCGGCACCTGTGAACGCTGCGCCAACTTCAGGGCCGCTGCAAGCGCAGCGTACTGCAGCCGCGATCGATTGCGTCGGGCATGCGCGCCTTGCGCGTCGCGCAAGGGCACAAGTCGATTCGGTACACTGCTGACCGTCACGACTACGCCTTCCCGGGATGACAAACAGGTCTTCTCCAACCAATCAACCACAGTGATCGCGGAACCGACCATCGGGCTCGCTCAGCCTTCCGACGCCGATGCCATCGCCGCCCTTTCGCGCGATCAGATCGAAGTCGGATTCCGCTGGTCGTGGACCCCGCAGCGGGTGTTGCGCGCCGTGCACAACCGCGACACCAACGTGCTGGTCGCGCGCGATGGCGAGGCGCTCGTGGGTTTCGCGCTGATGCGCTACGACGCCGATCGTGCGCATCTGCTGCTGCTGGGCGTGGCGCCACATCGGCGGCGGCAGGGAGTCGGTACCGCGCTGCTCGCCTGGCACGAACGTGCGCTGCGGATCGCGGGCATCCACGCCGTGCAGGTCGAGTTGCGCGCGTCGAACCTCGCGGCGCGCGCGTTCTACGAACGGCTCGGCTACGAACCGGTGAACGCCACGCCGCGCTACTACCAGGGCATCGAAACCGCGCTGCACATGGTCAAGGGACTGCCACCGGCCGGCCTGGATCCCGACGACGCAGCGGGTTGAGGCGTCGGTCGACCCGGCGCGCCCGGGTGATGCGCGCCGGGTCCCGCGCGCGACACGCGCCGCGCGGCGTGCTCAGGCCGCGCCCTGCGCGACCACGGGTCCGGCGAACAGCAGCGCGCGCTCGCCGCGCGCGGTACAGGCGTGCACCTCGAGCCACACCTCGCGGGTACCCGCGGACAACTGCAGCTGGAACCCGAAGCCGGCATCGGCGAAGCGCGCATCGTCGAACGCGTCGCGCACGTCGCTGCGCGCCTGCCCGCTGCCGCACCCATGCTGCTGGCCATCGACCAGGATCTCGATGCGCGCTATCGCGCCATCGTCGAACGACGCCGCCCATCCTTGCAGGCTCAGCCGACCGTGTGCGTCCAGATCACGGCGATCGACCCAGCCCCATGGCCCGCGGCGAAATTCCGCAAGTCCGGCCAACTGCTGACCTGGATCGCGCCCCACGACGTACAGATCCTGCTCCTGCGCCAGTGCGCGCGGCAGCCGCACGCAGGGCAGCCCACCCGCGGCTTCGCGCAGCGCGGCACGCACGAAAAGCTCGTTGGCGTAGGCGGTGCCGTAGATGGCCGGATCGAGATCCGCATTCTCGCTGTGCGTGGCATACAGGAAACCGGACGCCGGCAACTCGAGTCCTGCGGGCAGCAGCGCGGTATCGCGCACGCTCAAGCACAGCACGCCGGTCGGCGTGAGCAGCGCCAGCAGCCGCTGCAGCCATGCGCGGAACAGCGACTCCGGCAGGTGCGAGAACAGCGATGCCACCCAGATGCAGTCGAACTGCCGGGGCGGCGCGAACCGTGCGGGATCCGCAAACGACAGCAGGCCGTGCACGCCGAAGGTATCGGCAACGAACGCCACCGCATCGGCCTGGATGTCGGCCGCCCAGATGGTTTGCGGCGACTGCGCCAGCGTCAGCCAACGCAGCAGGCGCCCGTAACCGCAGGCGAAATCGAGCAGCGCCGGCGGCGCGCCATTGGCACGCGCGCACAGCGCCAGCACCTGCCTTGCCGCGGCGTACTGCTGCAGCGACACCGCAGCGTACTGGCTCAGCGCTGCCCCTGCATCACGATGATGCGCCAGCGAATGCAGCAGCATCTGGTCGCCGGGGTGGATATCCAATCGCAAGCGTGCGGCATCCATCGCGTCGATGCCCGGCACGTTGCGCAGCACGGCTGCACGCCAGCGCGGGTCGTTGCGCACCGCAACGGAGCGGGCCAGCAGCATCGACAAGTCGGTTGTCATCGCAAATGTCGTGGCGTCGCGCCGACCGCGGAAGGATCGATGATGTTAGCGCGCCGCCGATCAACGCGGTCCCGCGCGTGCTGCGCTCCCGCAGTCGGTGGTGCAGGAGCGCACCCTGTGCGCGACCGCAGCGGGTTCAATCCGACTCGACGCTGTCGACGAACACTTCGTCGAAACGTTGCACCCAGTCGCAGTTGCTCGCGTCGATCTGCGACTCGATCGCGGCCA
>JANOEA010000026.1:0-49211 GCA_031412975.1 Pseudomonadota bacterium
CACTCGCAATACGGATTGCCGCAATCGAGGCAGCGCGCACTCTGCTCGGCCGCGGGCGCGGCATCGAAGCCGCCGTAGATCTCGCTCCAGCCGAGCGTGCGCACCTCGACCGGCAGCTCTTTGGGCATGCGGCGCGGCACGTCGAGGAACTGGAAGGGCTTGCTGCTCATGCGACGACTCGCGGGCGGCGCGGTGCAATCGAGATGCTGCGGTCGCGCACAGGGTGCGCTCCTACAGCCACAACCCCTGTAGGAGCGCGCCGTGCGCGCGACAGCGACAGACGATAGAACGGTGCGATCCGGTCTGGACGGTCGCGCACAGGGTGCGCTCCTACAGCCACAACACCTGTAGGAGCGCGCCGTGCGCGCGACCGCAACAGCCGATCGTGTGCATGAATCCAGCGTGCGCTCACGCCGCCCTCCGCAACGCATCCACCAGCGATTCAAGGCTTGCCGCCTTCGGCTTGACCAGCCAGAACTTGCCGGCGAAATCGCGGAATTCGTCGAGAATCGCGCGGCCCCACACGCTCGAGGTTTCGCGCACGTGGGTGCCGATCAGGCTGCGCAGATGCTGCAGGTGGTTTTCCATGCCTTCGGGATTGATCCGCAGGATGTCGATCAGCTCGTGGTTGTAGCGATCGACGAAATCGCGGTCGAGGTCGAGCACGTAGGCCAGTCCGCCGGTGAAGCCCGCGCCGAAATTGATCCCGGTGCGGCCGAGCACCGCGACCGCACCGCCGGTCATGTACTCGCAGCAGTGGTCCCCTGCGCCCTCGATCACCGCGGTAGCACCCGAGTTGCGCACCCCGAAGCGCTCGCCCGCGCGACCCGCGGCGTACAGCTCGCCGCCGGTCGCGCCGTACAGGCAGGTGTTGCCCATGATCGGCGTGTCGCGCGCGATGTAGCGCGCATCCTGCGGCGGGCGGATCACGATGCGGCCATCGGCCATGCCCTTGCCGACGTAGTCGTTGGCGTCACCCGTCAGGTACAAATGCAAACCCCCCGCATTCCACGCGCCGAAGCTCTGCCCCGCGATGCCCTCGAAGCGCGCCACGATCGGCGCCTCGCGCATGCCGTGGTTGCCGTGCGTGCGCGCGATCTCGCCGGAGATCCGCGCGCCGATCGCGCGATCGCGGTTGCAGATCGGATAGCTGAACTCGCCGCCGCGCTTGCCCGCAATCGCCGGCTGCATGTCCGCGAGCATGCGCGATGCCAGCGTGCCCGGATCACGCGGTACGTTGCGCGCATCCAGGCACGACTGCGCGGACTTGCTGGCCATGCCCGCGGCGGCCAGGATCGGCGACAGATCGAGACCCTGCTGCTTGGCATTGACGCCGTCGACTTCGGCCAGCAGGTCGGTGCGACCGATCAGGTCGATCAGGTTGCGCACGCCCAGGCGGGCGAGCCAATGCCGCACGTCCTCGGCGACGAAGCGGAAGAAGTTCATCGCCATCTCGGGCAGGCCGATGAAGTACTGCTCGCGCAGTCGCTCGTCCTGGGTCGCCACGCCGGTCGCGCAGTTGTTCAGATGGCAGATGCGCAGGTACTTGCAGCCCAGTGCGACCATCGGTGCGGTGCCGAAGCCGAAGCTCTCGGCGCCGAGGATCGCGGCCTTGATCACGTCGAGCCCGGTCTTGAGTCCACCATCGACCTGCACGCGCACCTTGTGGCGCAGATCGTTCAGGCGCAGCGTCTGCTGCACTTCACTGAGTCCGAGTTCCCACGGCGTGCCGGCGTATTTGATCGAGCTGATCGGCGAGGCGCCGGTGCCGCCGTCGTAACCGGACACCGTGATCAGGTCCGCGTACGCCTTGACCACGCCCGCGGCAATGGTGCCGATGCCGGCGTGGCTGACCAGCTTCACGCTGACCAGCGCGGTCGGATTGATCTCCTTCAGATCGTAGATCAGTTCGGCGAGGTCTTCGATCGAATAGATGTCGTGGTGCGGCGGCGGCGAGATCAGGCCGATGCCGGGTCGCGCGTAGCGCAGTCGCGCGATCAGCTCGTTGACCTTGTGGCCGGGCAGCTGGCCGCCTTCGCCGGGCTTGGCACCCTGCGCGATCTTGATCTGCAGCACGTCGGCGTGGATCAGGTATTCCGGGGTGACACCGAAACGGCCCGATGCGACCTGCTTGATCTTGGACGATTTTTCGGTGCCGTAGCGCGCGGGATCTTCGCCGCCTTCGCCCGAATTGCTGCGCCCGCCGAGCCGGTTCATCGCGATCGCGAGCGCCTCGTGCGCTTCCGGCGACAATGCACCAAGACTCATGCCGGCCGAATCGAAGCGCAGCAGGATCTTCTCGATCGGCTCGACGGCGGTGATGTCGATCGCGCGCGTCGGGTCTTCCTGCAATACCAGCAGGTCGCGCAGCGTCGACGGCGGCCGCGAATCGACATGCCGTGCGTAGACTGCGTAATCGGCATAGTCGCCGCTGCGCACCGAGCGCTGCAGCGATGCGATCACGTCGGGGTTGTACATGTGGTACTCGCCGCCGTCGACGTAGCGCAGCAGACCACCCTGCTCCAGCGACTCGGCCGGATTCCAAGCGCGCTGATGCAGCCAGCGCTGCTCGACCTCGATCTCGGCAAAGCCCGCACCGGCGATCCGCGACGGCGTGCCGTTGAAGCACAGGTCCACCACTTCGGGCGCGAGCCCCACGATCTCGAACAGTTGCGCTGCGCGATAGCTGCCGATGGTGGCGATGCCCATCTTGGAGATGATCTTGAGCAGCCCCTTCTTGATGCCGCGGCGATAGCTGCGCCCGAGCTCCGCCTGCGCGCTGCCGTGTTTGCCCTTGACGATCTTGCTGCGGCCCAGGTCGAACAGCGTCTGGTAGGCAAGGTACGGATACACCGCGGTCGCGCCATAACCGAGCAGGCAGGCGAAGTGATGCGCATCGCGCGCGGTGCCGGTCTCCACGATCAGGTTGCAGTCGCAGCGCAGGCCCGCGCGCACCAGGTGCTGGTGCACCGCGCCGATCGCGAGCAATGCGTGCACCGGCAGGCGGTCTTCGACCGGATAGCGATCGGACAGCAGGATGATCACTGCGCCATCGCGCACCGCGGTCTCGGCTTCGATGCAGATCCGCCGCACCGCATCGCCGAGCGCCTCGTCCGGCAGCTGCTGCAGGTGCACCACCGCGTGCGCGCTCGCGAACTGCTCGAGCGCGAGCAGTTGGCGCAGCTTGCGCTGGCTCAGCACCGGCGAGTTCATCATCACGGTCGCGGCGTTCGCGGGGCCGAGTTCGAACAGATTGCCCTCGCGGCCGATGTGGGTCGCCAGCGACATCACGCACTGCTCGCGCAGCGGATCGATCGGCGGATTGGTGACCTGCGCGAAGGCCTGCCGGAAATAGTCGTACAGCGAACGCACCTTGCCCGAGAGCACCGGCATCGGGGTGTCGTCGCCCATCGAGCCGGTCGCTTCCTGCTCGGTCTCGGCGAGCACGCGCAGCACGCTTTCGCGTTCCTCGCGGGTGAGGTTGTAGAGCTTCTGGAAGCGCGCCAGCGTCGGCGCATCGAAGGGCTCGGCCGCCAGCGAAGGATCGATCAGATCGGCGACCAGGTACTGCATGCCCTGCTTGAGCCAGCGCTTGAACGGCGCGCGGCCTCGATTGAGTTTGTCGATCGCCTCGGAGTCGAGGAACTCGCCCGAATACAGGTCGACCGCGATCATCTCGCCGGGACCCAGCTTGCCCTTGGCCACCACGTCGGCGCTGGCGTAGTCCCAGGTGCCGACTTCGGAGGCGATGGTCAGGTGCCGGTCTGCGGTCAGCACCCAGCGCGCGGGCCGCAAGCCGTTGCGATCGGCGGTGGCCGCGGCATAACGACCGTCGCACATCACGATGCCGGCGGGTCCGTCCCATACGTCCTGGTTCAAACCGTAGTACTGGTAGAACGCCGATAGATCGGCGTCCTTGTGCTCGAGCGACTCGGTCGCGGGCGGAATCATGATGCGCATCGCCACCGGCAGTTCCAGACCGCCGGCGAGCAGCACCTCGAGCATGTTGTCGAGCGACTGCGAGTCGGAGCCTTCCATGCTGACCAGCGGACTGATGTCACGGAAATCGATCGCCGGCGAGCGCCACTTGAACGCGCGCGCCTGCGCCCAGCGCCGATTGCCCTCGATGGTGTTGATCTCGCCGTTGTGCGCGAGCAGCCGGAACGGTTGCGCGAGCTTCCATGCGGGTGCGGTGTTGGTCGAGAAGCGCTGGTGGAACACGATCACCGCCGACTGCATGTCCTCGCGCGCGAGATCCGGAAAGAACGCTGGCAGTGCGGCGGGCAGCATCATGCCCTTGTAGCCGAGCGTCCATGCCGACAGCGAGACCACGTAGAACGCAGGCTGGCTGTCGTGCAGGCGCTGTTCGGCGCGGCGCCGCGCGAGGAACAGCGCGCGGTTGAAACTGGTCTGGTCCATCGACGCGGCGGGACCGACGAACACCTGCTCGATGCGCGGCGCGCTGCGGCGCGCGATCTCGCCGCAGCTCTCCGGCGCGGTCGGCACCACGCGCCAGCCGGCCACACGCACTTCGACCCGTTCGAGTTCCGCGGTGAGTGCTGCGCGACATTCGGCCGCGGCTTCGTCCTCGGGCGGCAGGAACACGGTGCCCGCCGAGAACACCGGGCCCAGACGGATGCCGCACTCGTCGGCGGCCGCGCGCAGGAATTTGTCCGGCCGCGTGAGCAGCACGCCGCAACCGTCGCCGGATGCGCCGTCGGCGGCCACCGCACCGCGATGCGCGAGGCGCGCGAGCGCAGTCAGCCCGGTCTCGACCACCCAGCGCGAAGCCTGGTTGTCGAGATTGGCGATCAGCCCGAACCCGCAGCTGTCGTGCTCGAATCGCGGGTCGTACAGCCCGCCCACCGTGTGCGCCATGCAGCCTCCGGTATCGAATGACAGGGTCGGCGTTGCCGGCGGCGTGCTGTCGCGACTGCGACCGCTCACCGCAAAAGCCGTGCGCCGGCCCGGATCTGGTGGCGCCGCACTCCGGGATGGATCGGGCGCGCACCGCGCGCCACCCGCGCCCGCCTGGCATGCCGTGGACGCTGCACGTCGGAGACCGCGCGCCGGACCCGAAGTCGACGCTTTCAGCTCGAATAGAACACAGATTGTGCGATGCGGCAATCGACTCGATGCGCAGGCCGGCCCGGCGCCTTCATCGGGGGTCCTGCGGCCGGCCGGTCAGCCCCGGAAGCGGCCCACGACGCGGGCCGAAATCCGCGCGCCGTCATGCATTGTGCAGCTCAGGATGGCGGCCGCTCCAGCGTGCGGAACAGCAGATCACCGATCGGATAGGTGATGTTGAAGTTGCGACTCGCCATCACCTGCGGATCGTGATGATGCCGGTGCAGCCATGCCAGCCGCGCCACGCCGGGCACCCGCGTCATCCAGTGCCCGGGCGGCTGGTGGTAGGCCAGGTGCAGGAACTCGTAGTTGAGGAAGTATCCGATGGCGGTCGCGAGCATCAGCCACGCCACGTTGGCAGACGCCAGCGCATCGAGCAGCAACCATGCAGGCAGCGCGAAGCCACCGAAGAAGAACACCACCAGCAGCGGCGGGAACAGCACTGCGCGCAGGTCGCGCGTGGACTCCAACGCCATCGCGTGATCGGTGAAGAAGCGGTGGTGCTGCCCGGCATGCCGCCGATACACCAGCCTCAAGCCCGGCAACGGCCGATGCATCGCCCAGCGGTGCCCGACGTACTCGACGAAGTTCGCATACAGGAACGCCAGCGGCACCATCAGCCACTCGACCGGCTGCACCGCGTCCAGCCGCGAAAGGCAGAACAGCAGCGCCAGCGCACCACCGCCGAAGGTGATCCACAGATTCAGCCGCCCGCTGTAGATCGCGGGGATGTCGCGAGTGCGGTATTCGGCGCGGAAGTGGGCTACGGGTTCGGGGAGCATGGGCGGAGTGTCGTTGGATGCACGCCTCACGTAAATACCCGCAAGGATGCCGGCGGCGCACGGTCAGAGAGCGGGTACGGAGGATCGATCGTGTGTCGACACATGGTCGCGCAAGCGATTGGCGCAACAAGTGTCGGTTGCCGCCGTCGCTGCCATGGCAGCTCCCACAAGGGAAATCAGGGGGCGCGGCGAGCGGCGATGCTGCGCAGGCTGGCGCCAAGCGCAACTCGGGCTTGCCCGATCTGCGCGCGCGACAGGCTGCGACGTCGAACTCGGTTACGTCGCCGGCAGCACAGACACGGCAAGTCCGGATTGCCCCGAGCCCCCACCCTCCTTGTGGGAGCCGCCACGGCGGCGACAGCAACACTCAAGACTTGCCAAGCGCATCGACACGGCAGCAACCACTACAGCCACGACACGCGCCGCGCCACGCGATCGGTCCTGTCGCTAAGGACTCTCGAACCCGTCGCCGAACATCAGGTCAGCGATCGTGGTATGCGTTTCGGGTGCGGAGCCGCTGTAGGCATGGATCACCGAGCCGGTGTATTCAGCGACCACGGTCGAGTTGCCGACAGCGACGATGGTCATCGTGCACGAGAACTCCGCGGTCGTGGCCGAAGTCGCGCTCGGCGTCGTATCGACGCAGCTCTCGCCACTGCTGGCGGTGAATGTCACCTGGCCATTTGACGGCGCATCAGGCGTCGCGCTGACACTGGCGGTGAAACTCACCGGCTGGCGGCTGACTGATGGGTCGGGCGAACCGCCGAGCACGATGATCGAGGTGGCAATGCCCGGACGATGCAGCACCACGCGGTTTTGGCTGTATTGGCCCACGACGAGTTGGGTGCGTGCAGGGTCGTAGCCGAATTGCTGAAACTGCCCCTCGTTAGCCGCCAAACCCAGCACGCTGTTGGAGTCGCGGACTGATCCGATGACGCTGCCATCGGACAGGCCGAGCGAAACCGCACCCGCCTCGAACAGACCACCGTTCCTCCAGAATATGTTTCTCGCTGCGAAGTTGCCATCGCCCAAGGCCGTGACTTCAATCAGGCCGATCTTGTCGAATGCCGAGCTGCCGACCAGCGAGTTGCCACTCGACACGACCCCACTGACGCCGCTGACCGCCGGGCCAAGTGTCATCGCGCCGGCTTCTTCGATTCCGCCATTGGCCCAGGCGGGACTGATCACTACATAGCCGCCTGCCGGGAGCGCAAGCGCCCGGAAGCCAACCCGATCATTCACAGCACTGCCGACCAGGGAGTTGGCTGGAGAGACGACGCCGCTGATTCCACTGACACCGGACCCGAAAGTAACCGCGCCCGCGAACTGCGCCGTGGCGTTGCCCCATGTTTGACTGCTCACCACGTAGTTGCCATCACTCAGGGCAACTACGAATCCGCCAACGAGATCGGAAGTCTTGTCGCCAACGAGCGAATTGGCGCTTGAGACCACGCCGACTGTTCCGCTGCCGCCCAGACCGAATGTGGCTGCCCCCACATTTGCAACCGTCCCATCATCCCAACCCGGACTCGCGACTACATAGTTGCCATTCGTCAGCGCAGTTACACCCGCGGATCCGACGCGGTCGCTCTGCGTACTCCCGACCAGCGAGTTCGCCTGCGACACCACCCCGGAGATTCCGCTGACCCCCGATCCGAAGGTCACCGCGCCAACACGCAATGCAGCACCGTTGCTCCATTCCGAGCTGATAACGACGTAGTTGCCGTTGCTCAACGCGACCAATCCGCCCTCCCCCGGAACGCCGACCAGAGAGTTGACCTGCGACACCGGGCCGGAGATGCCACTGGTTCCTGATCCGAAGGTCACCGCACCGCGGTTGACCGCACCGTTTTCGCTCCATGCCGAGCTTCGAACGACGTAGTTCCCATTGGTTAAGGCAATCAAACCAGCATTACCGACTTGGTCGTTTGCGGCGCTGCCGACCAGCGAATTGGCAACCGACACTGCGCCAGCGACACCGCTCGTTCCCGAGCCAAATGTCACCGCACCGACGTCCGCGACCGTGCCGTTGTCCCACACCGGGCTGCTCACCACGTAGTTGCCGTTGGTCAACGCCGTCACCCTACCGACTCGATCCTGGCTGGTGCTGCCGACCAATGAATTGTTCGGCGACACGGGACCCGTGATGCCCGCTGTTCCCGACCCGAAGGTCGCCGCGCCTGCCTGAAAGGCCGCGCCATTGCGCCAAACCGTGCTCGAGGCCACATAGTTGCCGTTGGACAGGGGAGTCACCAAGCTGCCCACCTGGTCGCCTGCCGAAGTCCCGACCAGCGAATTGGCCGGCGCAACCACGCCACTGATCCCAACGGTGCCCGAGCCGAAGGTGACGGCACCGGCATCGGCGGCTGTCCCGTTATCCCACTCTGGACTCTCAACGACGTAGTTCGAATTAGCCAACGGGATGATGCCGAATACCTCTCCGAACTGACGCATGCCGATCCGGTCGAATGCGCCGCTACCCACCAACGAATTGGCCATTGAAACCGATCCACTCACCCCAGCAACGCCCGAGCCGAAAGTCACCGCGCCTGCATCCGCAATCGAGCCGTGGTCCCATCCCTGCGTCCCTACCACGTAGTTGCCGTTGGGCAGGGCAAGCACGGTAGGCCGAGAAAGTGCATCGGCCCCGACTGCGTCGTTTGCGGACGCACCGACCAGGGAGTTGCTCGGCGAGACCACGCCACTGAGCCCGGCACTACCGGAAACGAAGGTCACAGCGCCCGCATCGGTGAGCGCGCCATGGTCCCAGCGCGGACTCAGCACGACGAAGTTGCCGTTGGCAAGCACCACGACGCCGCCGAAGCCGATGTTGTCGAGCTCCCTGCTCCCGCGCAGGCTGCTGATCAATACACCGGTGGGTTTGTAGAGATAGACGGCGCCAACATTCGCAATGGGCCCGGGTGCGTCGAATCCAGGGTCAAGAACGACGATATTGCCGTTGGGCAAGACTGTGACGAACCCAAATGCTCCGCTGCCCACGGGTCCGTCGATTACCAGCTGCGCTGCGTGCGCACTACCCAGCTGCATCGCCAGCAAGCAGACCGCCCAGATCATGCGCACTATCACGCCATTCCCATTCCGTGGAGCTCGCGCATGGGTCATGAGATTGACTCCCTGTCAGTAGCCGCCAGCGGCGCAGCGTGATGGCTGCGGCGTTCGGGGTCGGCTGCGGCACTGTAGCAAGGCCTGTGGACGCGGGGTCATCTGGAGACCGCCAGCGATCGCCGAATGATCGCGATACGCGCGCCGATCATCGCGCCGATTGCGCTGCCGCGATCAGCAGAGCGAGCGTCTCGGCAACCACTGCCGGCGTCGATTCGCCGTCGATCTGAACGGTTTTTTCCTGCCGCATCAGCCAGCGACCGGGATCCTTTTGCTGCACCTCGAGCACGCGGGTCAGCACGCGAATTCGCGCGCCGGCGCGCACCGGGGCGAGGAAGCGCACGCGGTCGAGGCCGTAGTTGAGCGCGAGCTGCATGTCCGCAGGCCACGGCAAATCGGCGGGCGGGTGGGCCGCGATCAGCGACAGCAGCAGAAAACCGTGCGCGATGCTGCCGCCGAACGGAGTCTCGCGCGCGGCGCGCTGTGGGTCGACATGGATGAACTGGTGATCGTCGGTGCAGGCGGCGAAGGCATCGATGCGCGATTGCGTAATGTCGATCCACGCGCTGGGCGCGAGTTGCTGGCCGACCAGCTCGGGCAACCGGGCCATGGTGATCGGCGCGGCCATCGACTCAGCCCGGCACGCCCTGCGCGAGCAGCAGCGCAAAGCGGCTCCACGCCTCGCTGGCGAGGAGGAACAATCCACCGACCACGGCGGCGATCGCGAACTGCCAGCGGCGGCTGTCCATCGGTGCCGCACGGGTTTCGATCGCGAGACTGCGATCCCACGGCGTGCTGCCTTGCTGCGCGAACTGCACGCCGGCGATGATCATCGCGATCAACACGAGCGGCGGCAGGCCGAGACCCACGCCGCGCCATGCGACGGTGGTCGCGCGCTGCCAGCCGCGGCCGATGCCGATGCGCTCGCCCCGCGCATCGACTACTTGCAGACCGAGCAGGTACTTGCCCGGCGTGGTCCCGGCCAGGCCCAGCAGCAGGGTCTCGAGCGGAATCATCGCGAACACTGCCAGCCACAACAGCAGGGCCGGATTCGGCGCGAAGAGCGCGCCGGCCTGCGCTGCGTCGGAGCCGTACTGGACCAGGCCCCACGCAAGCACCGCGCCGAGCAATCCGATCGAGAGCATGTCGATGCATCGCGCAAGCAGGCGCTGCACGGCTACGCCGAATTGCCCCGCGAATGCGGCGGGATCGGCTTTCGCAACCGCACCCACGGCCGCGCCCTGCACCACGCGCCCGGTGGGTGCCGCGCGTGCGGCCAGCGTTTCGCGCATCTGCCGCGCTTCGCGCGCCTCATTGCTGTCGACGCGGGCCGCGGCGGCGGTCTTGCGCGGAGGTGGCGCGGGTGGTCGCTTCTGGGCCGGCGGCTTCGCGCTTGTCGCTGGCGCGGACGAGTTGGGAGCTTTCTTCGCGCGTGGCATCGGCAGCGCGGCCTGCACCGCGGTCATGGTGGCGACCACGCGCTGCACCGGCTGCCACTCGGAATGGTCCACGTGCCAGGCCAACGCGTCGGCGGCGAACGCGCCGCGTGCCTGGCGCTGCGCGACCTCGACCCGCGACAGCGGACCGATCGCCTCGCCATCGGCACCGGCCACGTACCAGTCGTTGTGCAGTCCGCTCATGCCGGCTCCCCGATGCCGGATTGTGGCATGCGCACCACCGCGGCAGGTGCGCCCTGCCCCGTCGATGCGCGATCATGGCCGATTCCTGGAATCCGCTGCCATGGCCCTGCAATACCTAATCCTGCCGGTGACGCCCTTCGAGCAGAACTGCAGCCTCGTGTGGTGCGATCAGAGCATGCGCGGCACGCTGGTCGATGCCGGCGGCGAGTCCGCGCGGTTGCTGGATGCCGCCCGCGCGCATGGGGTGACGATCGAGAAGCTGCTGGTCACGCATGGCCATCTGGATCATGTCGGCGCGGTGCGTGACCTGGCCGACCAGCTGCAGGTGCCGATCGAAGGCCCGCACCTGGACGATCGTTTCTGGATCGAACAGCTGCCGATGCAGGCGCGCATGTTCAACTTCCCGGCCTCGCGCAGTTTCGAGCCGGATCGCTGGCTGGTGCAGGGCGACCACGTCGCACTCGGCCAATTGGAGTTCGAGGTGCTGCATTGCCCGGGTCACACGCCCGGCCACGTGGTGTTCGTGCATGCGCCTTCGCAGCTGGCATTCGTCGGCGACGTGATCTTCCACGGCTCGATCGGCCGCACCGATTTTCCGCGCGGCAACCATGGCGATCTGATCCGCTCGATTCGCCAGCGATTGTTCGCGCAGGGTGATGCGCTGCGCTTCGTGCCCGGCCACGGTCCGATGTCGAGCGTGGGCGAAGAGCGGCGCAGCAATCCGTTCGTGTCGGATGCGGCCGTCGCGCGAACACCAATGTAGGAGCGCGCCGTGCGCGCGACCGCAACACCCGTCGTCGCCGCAAACACGATCCGAGCGGTCGCGCGCGCGGCGCGCTCCTACAGGGGCGTTGCGGTGTCGATCGGATCGCACCATGCACGCACGCATTCGCGCATGGTCGCGTCGTGGATGGCGAGCACCTTCGCGATCGGCTCCTGGTAGCCACCGGCGAGATTCCAGGCCACCGGCAGCCGCAGGCGCGCAGCGTGTTCGAACACCAGCCGATCGCGCTGCGCGAGCTGGCGTGAAGTCAGCCAGCCGCCGAGCGGATCGTCGACATGCGGATCGGCGCCGGCCTGGTAGAGCAGCACCGCACAGCCGGCGAAGCGCTCCAGCAGTTTAGGGATCGCTTCGAGGAACGCTGCGGCCTGGTGCTCGTGCTGGTATTGCGCGCCGGCGGTGTAGTGCACGATCCAGTCCAGTCGCAGATGCTTGAGGATCTGCGCGGTGCCGTCGCCGTAGTGCATGTCGAAATCGAGGATGCCGATCCGCGCGTCGGGCTGCTTGCGGCGTACTTCCGCGGCGGCCACCAGCAACCCGTTGAAGGTGCAGAATCCGCCGCCGCTGGCATGCTGGGCATGATGGAAGCCCGATACCGGCGCCACCGCGCCGATGCCGTTGGCGATCGCGGCGAAGCATGCGTCGACCATCGCACCATTGGTCCACGGCAGCGATGCCGCCACGGCGGGCAGCGTATTGCCGAAACCGTTTTCGATCCGGCCATCGAGCACGCCGTGCACGTAGCGCGGATGGTGCACCGCGCACAGCGCTTCGATGCTGGCCGCGCGCGGACTGCGAACCTCGATCGGAAATCCGCGCTCGCGCCACGCTGCGACCACCTGGGCGGGCTTGGCCGCACTCGGCGAGAAACTGTGCGCATTCGCGACCATGCGCGGGTGGAAGTAGACGGCAACGGCGTCGAGCGGCGTCGGCATGGACTGTGCAGCCGGATGCGGGTGGCGGTCGCGACGACTACTTGATCGACGCCGGTCGGAACGCGAGCGCGAAGCTGCCCGCACTGACGATCGCGGTGCAGATGGCGATCACCGGAATGCCGAACCAGGTCGGGCCGGGTGCCTTCAGCGCCCACAGCACGCTGGCCGCGATCAAGGTGCCGGCGCCGAACACGGCTTGCACGGTGGCCACCTGCGCGCGGCGCTGGGTTTCGGCGAGCACGTGCAGATCGGGCGAGCGCATGTTGAGCGTGTGCTGGCCGTTGACCGACTGCTTGAGCCAGGCGTGCAGCAGGCGCGGCATTTCGGGGGCGGCGCGCATGATCTCGGGCAGCTGCTTGCGCAAATCGTCGCCGAGGGTCTTGACCGAGTACTTCTCGCGCAGGATGCCCTCGAGCACCGGGTGCGCGACCGCCCAGATGTCGAGCTTGGGATCGAGCAGCCGACCGACGCCCTCGATGTTGAGCAGGGTCTTTTGCAGCAGGATCAGCTGCGGCTGGATGGTCAGCTCGTAACGACGCGCGACCGAGAACAGTTTGACCAGCACCTCGCCGAGCGATATCTCGGCAAGCGGTCGGGTGAAGTACGGCTCGCACACCGAACGCACGGCCGATTCCAGATCGTCGATCCGGATGGTGTCGGGCATCCAGCCGGCTTCGATGTGCAGCTGCGCGATGCGCCGGTAATCGCGTTTGAACATCGCCTCGAAGTTGGCCGCGAGATACCACTGGTCGACTTCCGGCAACGAGCCGACGATGCCGAAATCCAGCGCGATGAAGCGCGGATCGTCGAGACGCGTGGGGTCGACCCAGATGTTGCCGGCATGCGCATCGGCGTGGAAGAAATTGTCGCGGAACACCTGCAGGTAGAACAGCTGGATGCCTTTGGCTGCGAGTTTGCGGCGGTCGAGGCCGGCCGCATCCAGCCGCGCCACGTCGTCGGATGGAATGCCGTAGACGCGCTCGAGGGTCAGCACGCCATGCGCACTGTGGCTCCAGTACACCTGCGGCACCTTCAGATCGTCCGAGCTTTCCCACAGGCGGCGGAACACGCTGGCGTTGGCGCCCTCGCGCTGCAAATCGGTCTCGTCGGTCAACGTGCGCTCGATCTCGGCGACCACGTCCAGCGGCCGGATGTGGCGCGCGTTCGGCGCATAGCGCTGCGCAAATGTCCCCAGCGTGCGCAGCAGGCCCAGGTCGGTGGTGATTCGCCGCTCGATGCCGGGTCGCAGCACCTTGATCACCACCTCGGTGCCATCGTGCAGCTGCGCAGGATGCACCTGTGCGATCGAGGCCGAGGCCAGCGGCTCGATCTCGAAACGCGCGAACAATTCGTCGACCGGTTTGCCGAGCGCGGCCTCGATCGCGTCGCGCGCCTGCTCGCCGGGGAACGGCTTCACGCGGTCCTGCAGCTGGGCCAGCTCGTCGGCGATATCGGGTGGCAGCAGGTCGCGGCGGGTCGACAGGATCTGGCCGAACTTGACGAAGATCGGACCGAGTTCCTCGAGCGCCAGGCGCAGACGCGCGCCGCGCGAGCGTTCGCGGATCGATGCCGGAGTCGGCGCGATCAGGGTGCGCACCGGGCGCATCCAGCGGAACAGGCGCGTGGCATCGAGCAGGTCGTCGAGCCGGTAGCGCAGCAGCACGCGCGCGATATGGAACAGGCGCGCGAAGCTGCGCAGGCTGGCGATCATCGGCCGCGCTCCGCGCTCGCGGCGATCCGCGCAATGCGCGCGGCCAACCGTTCGACATCGTCGCGCAGGCGATCGACATCGGCGTGGAAAACATCGAGCTCGTCGCGCGCGGGGGTGTCGCGCGATTCCTCGCGCACATAGTCGGCCGCGTCGGTGGCGAGCGTTCCCGCACTGCGCTGTGCCCAGCGCAAGGCATCGCGCAACGTGGTCGCCGCGATCGCGCCGTTGCTGGCACCGAGCACGCGACCGAAGGCCGCATCGAGGTCGGGCTTGAAGCGCTCGGCGAGCTGCGCGAGCTGGCGCGCCAGATCGGCATCACCCGCCATCTGCACCCGTCCGGCCGGCATCGCACCCGCGCTGTTGGGCAACAGCAGCCGCGCGAAACCGGCCAGCGTGCCGCTCATCGACAGATCGGCCTGCTCGGCGCGTGGACCGACGCCGAGGCGTCCGTCGCGCACCTCCAGGCGCAGGCCGATGTCGGCCGGCGTCCAGGTCAGCTCGATGCTGCGACCCTCCAATGGCGCCAGCCGCGCGGCCGCATCGGGATCGAGCGCCAGCGCGCGGTCGAGGAACGCCTCGAGCGCGCGACCGAGCGGGACCAGCAGGGGATTCAACGGGCGGTCAGCCATCCGCATAGTCTAGCCGCCCGAGGTCGCGGCGGCGTCGTGGAGCGGGCGGCACCCGGCGTATCGTGGATTCTGCCGATATTGATCCGCTCACGCCGGCTCTGCACACCGCATCGAACTCCGTCGCGGAGATCGTGATGGCAGGTCGGGACGACCTGCGCTACGCCGGTGAGGTTTGCAGCCTCGCACCCTCGCTGCGCCACCATTGCGCCAGCCGCAGCATGCCTTCTTCGGTGCTGATCGAGGGGTGGTAGCCCAGGTCGCGGCGGGCGGCGGAGATGTCGTACCAGTGCGCGGTCGCGAGCTGTTCGGCGACGAAGCGCGTCATCGGTGGTTCGGATTCGATGCGCAGCGCGCCGTAGATCGCCTCCAACACCGCGCCGGCAGCGAACGCGACGCGATAGGGCACCCGGCGCGTTTCCGGCGGCAGGCCGCAGGCGCGCAGCAGCGCGTTGACCATGTCGTCGGCGAAGATCGGCTCGCCCTGGCTGATGAAATACGCCTTGCCTGCGCAGGCAGCGGCGGGCGCGAGCCGATCGAGCGCATCGACGTGCGCCTGCGCGGCATTGTCGACATACACCACGTCGATGCGTTTGCGCTCGGTACCGACGAAGCGCAAGCGGCCGGCGCGCGCGCGCGCCACGATGCGCGGCAGCAGGTGGTTGTCGCCGGGGCCCCAGATCAGGTGCGGGCGCAGCGCGACCGTCGACAGTTCGGCATCATTGGCCGCCAGCACGCGCTGTTCGGCGATCGCCTTGGTGTGTGGATAGTGGGCGCGGAACTGCGTCGCGTACGGCGTCGACTCGTCGACACCTTCCAGATCGCCGCCGGAATGCACCACGCTGGGGGTCGAGGTGTGGACCAGCCGCGGGATGCCGTTCAGGCGGCAGGCTGCGAGCACGTGGTCGGTGCCCGCGACGTTCGCCGCGTAGTAGTCGTCCCAGGAACCCCACGCGCCGGCCTTGGCCGCGACATGGACCACCGCGTCGACGCCGCGCGAGACATGCAGCAGCGGATCGAGCACGCTGATGTCGACCTGTTCCTGTTGCACGCCGAGCGCGTCCAGCGCGGGATGGCGGCTGCGCGCGACGCTGATCACCGCATCGCCACGCGCACGCAGCAGGCGGCAGATCGTGGTGCCCAGAAATCCGCCACCACCGGTGACCAATACCTTCATGCACAGCCTCCCGCGGCGAGCGGTCGATGATAGTGGCTGGATGCCGATCGCGACTGCGAACTGCGCCCGCGAAACGCGGCTGCGGGTCTAGTCCTTGATGCTCGCGTCGTCGGCCACCGTGGCGAAGGGCTGGTAGACCACCCGCTGCGAGGCCCAGAACGCGAGCTGTTCGCGACCGATCTTGGCGTTGTGGCGGATATCGACCGGGAACCCGTGGTGCAGGATGAACTCGCGGATGCCGCGGCTGACCGCGTGCTGACCGGCCAGCTCGCGCAACTCGGTCTTCAGGCGCGGCCACTCGGTGCTGCGGCTGCGCTCGCGCAGCTCGATGCAGATCACCGGCATGCGGTCGTGATTCGGGCCGACGCCGACCAGCGCGCTGCGGCGCACGTCGGGGTGCGCATTGAAGACGCCCTCGACGGTCTCGGTGTACAGCGTGACCGCACCGGCGACCACGCGATGGCCCTTGCGGCCGCAGTACCACAGCCGACCGGCAGCATCGAAGTAACCGACATCGCCCATCCGGTGCACGATGACGCCATCGTCATCGATCTTGGCCAGTCGCGTGGCCGCATCGCGGCCGAAGTAGCCGCGGGTCACGCTGGGCCCGGCCACCGTGATCTCGCCGATGGTGCCCGGAGCAACCAGCAGCGCATCCGACCATTGCGGGATTTCGCCCTCGTCGATGCCGATCACGCGCACGCTGTTGCGCGCCAGCGGCCGGCCGACGCAGATGCCGCCACCGGTGTCGGTGCGCTCACGCAACGCCAGGATTTCGCGGCCCTCGATCACCGCCACCGGCAGGCACTCGGTGGCGCCATACGGCGTCCATACCTGCGCACCCTCGGGAAGCATGCGATAGGCCTGCTCGATGACTTCCGGACGCACCGGCGCGCCAGCCGAGAGCACCCGCCGCAGGCCGTTCATGCGCACACCGTTGGCGTGCGCGTAGGCGGCGAGATTCTCCAGCAGCGCGGGCGAGCCGAACATGGTCGTGCAGCGATGCTGCTCGATCGCCGCGATCAGCTTGCGCGGATCGGCGCTGGCCGGCCGGGTGGGATCCATGTCCGGAATCACGCTGGTCATGCCCAAGCCCGGGTCGAACAGTGCGAACGGCGGAAAGGTCGGCAGGTCGACCTCGCCGGCGCGGATGTCGAAGGCCTCGCGGATCAGCTCGACCTGCGCCAGGAAGTTCGCGTGGGTGTATTCGACGCCCTTGGGAATACCGGTCGAGCCCGAGGTGAACAGGATCGCGGCGAGCGCGTGCGCGTCCTTGCCCGGTGACGCCGGTTCCGCCTGTTCGCCGCGCGCGCGCACCTGATCGAGCGTGTATCCGGACCACCACCAGCGTCGGCCGACGGTCACGCGCGTGCGGATGCTGGCCTTGCCCCAGCCCAGCAGAAGGCTGGCGGCCTGCGCCAGCGGGATGCCGATGAAGGCCTGCGGCTGCGCCTCGCGCAGGCACGCCTTGAGCGCAGCACGATCGATGCCGGGATCGACCAGCACCGGCACCGCGCCGGCCTTGAACAATCCGAACATCAGTTCGAACAACGCCTCGCTGGGCCGCACCATCAGCACCGTGCGCACGCCTGCACCGATGCCGATCGCGGCAAGGCCCGCGGCGATGCGATCGCTGGCCTGGTCGAGCTGCGCGTAGCTGAGCGTGCGCCAGGCGGGCGCGCCATCGGCACCGCGACCACCGGGCATCCGCATCGCGACCCGGTCCGGCGCGTCGCGCGCGCAGGCGCGCAGTGCATCGGCGATGTTGGGGCTGGCGCTCATGCATGGTTCCTGCGCGGACGGGTGCGAATGATTCCACAGCGGGTGTCACGGCCGCGACATCTGCGTTGCGGGGCGCTGCAATCGACCAGCCATCGCGTCGTCATTGAACGCGCGCACGATGCGGCGCCTGCGCGAGGTCGAGCGACCTGGCGCGCCCGCCCTGCCCCCGAAATCCGAGGATCGACCCATGAAACCGACCCCGCACGCGCTGGCGATGGCCATCGCCTGTGTCCTGAGTTCGCCTTCCGCATTCGCGGCTACCGAAGCTGCACCGGATCCGCAGGCTGCGGAACTCGCCGAGGCGCGAGAGCTGGAGACGATTTCGGTGGTTGGCATCGGCGAAACCCGTCAGGTGCAGACGTTGACGTACGAGAATCTGAGGGTCCTGCCCGCCGGCACCAGCCCGTTGAAGGTACTGGCCAAGCTGCCCGGCGTGAACTTCCAGGCCGCCGATCCGTGGGGCAACTACGAGTGGTCGGCGCGCATCGGGATTCGCGGCTTCAACCAGAACCAGCTCGGCTTCACCCTCGACGGGATACCACTGGGCGACATGAGCTATGGCAACTTCAACGGCTTGCACATCAGCCGCGCAATGATCTCGGAAAACCTCGGCCGCGTGGAGCTCGCGCAGGGCTCCGGCTCGGTCGGTGCCGCATCGACCAACAACCTCGGCGGCACCATCGAGTTCTTCAGCGCCGATCCGCTGCCCGACTTCGGCGCGCGCGTCGCGCAGACCATCGGCAGCGACAGCACCCAGCGCACCTACGCGCGCCTGGACACCGGCAATCGCGACGGCTTCAGCATGTACGTGTCGGCGGTTTACGCGGATGCCGACAAGTGGAAGGGCTTCGGACCCCAGGAGCAGACCCAGTTCAACGGCAAGTTCATCTGGGACATCGATGCGATCCGCCTGAGCGGCTACGTCGCTACCTCACGCCGCGACGAAACCGACTACGCCGACCTGTCGCTGGAGTCGGCCGAGCGCCTCGGCTACGACTGGGACAACTATGCGCGCGACTGGGACCGTGCGATCGCCGCTGCGCGCGGGCAGTTCACCGGTGGCGTCGAGACGCTCGACGATGCCTACTACATCGCGCGCGGCCTGCGCGACGACGACCTGGCCTACCTCGCACTCGATATCCCACTGGGCGAGACCGCCGCGATCACCGGCAATACCTACATCCATACCAACGAGGGCCAGGGCCACTGGGCGACGCCGTACAGGCCGTCCTCGCCGACCCTGCCGATCTCGCTGCGCACCACCGAATACGACATCGAGCGCATCGGCGCCATCGGCCGGATCAATGCCGAGTTCGGCGTCAACCGCATCGAGGCCGGGTTCTGGTACGAGACCAACACCCACGGCCTGCAGCGCAACTTCTACTATCTGAACGTCGATAACCCGCCGGACGATGGTTTCTTCTATCGCAATCCGGATGTGCGCGTGTTCCGCCAGCGCTTCGACGTCGATACCCGCCAGCTGTACCTGACCGACCGCATCACGCTCGCCGACGGGCGCTTCCTGATCGACGCCGGCTTCAAGGCGATCGACGTCGATGTCGAGACCCGCAGCATCATCGGCACCCGCGCGGCGGGTGAGCTCGAGACCAAGGACAACTTCGTGCCGCAGGTCGGCGCGCGCTGGAAGTTCAGCGACAGCGAAGAAGTGTTCGCCTCCTATTCGGAGAACCTCGGCGCGCTGCGCGCCGGCGTCAGCGGGCCGTTCGCCACCTCGCAGTCGGCGTTCGACCAGTTCGCCGACACGCTGGAGCCTGAGTCTTCGCAAACCTTCGAGGCGGGTATCCGCACCGTGCGCGACAATCTCGAGGCGTCCGCCACGC
Organism: Pseudomonadota bacterium; assembly: GCA_031412975.1. Lineage (GTDB taxonomy): Bacteria > Pseudomonadota > Gammaproteobacteria > Xanthomonadales > Ahniellaceae > UBA4656. Next base: position 19,526 of record JANOEA010000026.1, read on the forward strand.
TGTACACCGTGCAGTTCGACGACCGCCTGCTCGCCATCGCCCGCTGTGCGGGCATCGTCGGCTGCGCCGGTGCGTTCGCCAACGTCGGCGAGGTCGAGAGCAACGGCGCCGAGGTCGCGGTGCTATGGCAGGTCAACGAGGCTTTCGACCTGTTCGGTTCGTTCTCGTACAACGATTCGCAGTATGCGTCGAACTATCTCGACGGCGATACCGTGATAGCGGCAGACGGCAAGCAGGTCGTCGATGCGCCCGAGTTGCTGGTGGCAGCCGAGGCGACCTACCGCTGGAATGCGTTCGATTTCCGCCTCGGCGCGAAGTTCACCGACGAGCGCTACATCACCTACCTCAACGATTCCAAGGTCGACAGCTTCTGGGTGGTCGATGCCACGGTCGGCTACGATTTCGGTGCGGTCGGCTTTACGCAGGGACTGCGCGCGCAGTTGAACCTGACCAACCTGTTCGACGAGGAGTACTTCGCCACCGTCGGCAGCAACGGCTTCGTGACCTCGGATCCGGACGGGTTGAACTACACGCTGCTGACCGGCGCGCCGCGGCAGGTGTTCTTGACCCTCGACGCGACGTTCTGAAGGCTCCCCCGGCGATGATCCACACGGATGTGGGTCGTCGCCCTTATCGCGCGCGCGCAGGCCGCTATTCCTGCCTGCGCGCCGATCATCCGGAGTAGCGCTGCAGATGGCGATGCGTGCGTGGCTGTTGGCTTGGTCGATGCTGCTCGTGCTGTTGTCGCCGGCGGTTGCGGCGGTCGAGCTCGGTGCGGACACGGTGCTGACCCGGATCGGATTCGGCTCCTGCGCCAAGCAGTCCAAGCCGCAACCGATCTGGGATGCGGTGCTGGCGAGCGATCCGCAGGCGTTCGTGTTCCTCGGCGACAACATCTATGCCGACACCCGCGAGCTCGCGACGATCGAACGCAAGTACGCGCAGCTGGCGGCCATCGACGGCTTCGCGCGGCTGCGGCATGAGGTTCCGCTGTTCGCGACCTGGGACGACCACGATTTCGGCGAGAACGATGCCGGCGCGGAATATCCGCTGAAGGAAGCCAGCCGCAAGGCGTTCCTCGAATTCTGGCAAGAGCCCGTGGATTCGCCGCGCTGGCAACGCGATGGCGTGTACAGCAGCCGGGTGATCGGTCCACCCGGCAGACGCGTGCAGCTGATCCTGCTCGACCTGCGCTACAACCGCACGCCGATCACGGTCGATCCGCGCTGGGGCACCTACGAGGCCTACGACCGCTGGGCGCGCAAGAACTACCGCAAGGGCGTGCCGATGCCGGGGCCCTACGTGCGCAACCCCGACCCGGCCGCGGACATGCTGGGCGAGGCGCAATGGCGGTGGCTGGAAGCACAGCTGCGCGAACCGGCGGAGCTGCGCCTGATCGGATCGAGCCTGCAGGTGCTGGCCGATTTTCCCGGCTGGGAAGCGTGGATCAACTATGCGCGCAACCAGGCGCGCCTGTTTGCGCTGATCCGCGACACCCGCGCGAACGGCGTGGTGTTCCTGTCCGGCGATACGCACTACGGCGAACTGACCCGGCTCGAGACCAACGTGCCCTACCCGCTGCTCGATCTGACCAGCAGCGGCCTGACCGAGGAATGGCACGTGCCGGTGCCCAATGCGCTGCGGGTCGGCACGGCGTACAACCAGCCCAATTTCGGGATGCTGGAGATCGACTGGGAGCGCCGCAGGCTGTTGCTGTCGCTGCGCGACGTCGCCGGCAAGACGCTGCTCGAGCAAGTCGTGGGACTGGATGCGCTGCAGGTGAAGTAGCCCGGCGTCGGAACCTGCGTTCGCCCGCGAGAACCGCGGTTACAACGGGTGACTCGCGATGAACTCGCGCGCCAGTGGCACGATGCGCTCGTGCGCGTCTTCCAGCACGTAATGACCCGCGTCGGCGAAGGCCTGCGCCGTAGCGTGCGGAAAACGACGCACGAACTCGTCGTGGAACGCTCGATCGAACACGAAATCCTGCAGGCCCCAGGCCAGCAGCATCGGTTTGCCATCGAGCCGGTGCAGGTGTTTGCCGGTGTCCTCGACGATCGACCACGCCGGATCGCCGGGTCCGAGCGGGATGTCCTGCACGAAGCGCAGCGTCGCGATGCGGTGCGCCCAGCTGTCGTAGGGCGCGGTGTAGGCGCGGCGCACTGTGGCCGCCATGGGCTTGACGGTTGCCATCCGCGTCGCACCGCCGGCAAAGGCATTGAAGCCGCGGATCAGCAACGTGCCGAGCGCGCTGTCGCGGCCCAGCTTGAGCGCCCATGGCAGCCGCTGGCCCTTCGGATTCGCGAAGCCCGCGGTATTGCTGATGATCAGGCGCGCGATGCGTTCCGGATGCTGCACCGCCCATGCGAGTCCGATCATGCCGCCCCAGTCGTGCACCGCGAGCGTGAGGCCGGTGGCCGGCAGACCGCGTTCGCGCACCAGATACTGGTAGAGCTGCTCCAGATCGTCGATCCGCGAGGCCAGCGTGTAGCGATAGCGATCATCGCCGGGTTTGTCCGACCAGCCCATGCCGATCCAGTCCGGTGCGATGCAGCGCATGCGATCGGACAGACCGACGACCAGATGACGCCAGTACCAGCTCCAGCTCGGATTGCCATGCAACATCAACAACGCCTCGCCATCGCGCGGGCCCTCGTCGAGATAGTTCATCGACAGGCCGTCGGCGCGGGTGAAGGCTTGCGGGTCGAACGGGAATCCGGGGTATCGGGTCATGGCGGAGTCGTAGTCGATGGTGGCAGCGGCATGTCCGCAGCTAGCGGGGATTGGACTCGGACTGAGGTCGGGTTCAGAGCGGCTGCGCGCCTTCGCTGAGGATGTCGAGGTATGCCTGGTAGGCGAAGATCTTGTAGCGCTGCTTGCCGGTGACTTCCCGCACCATTCCCAATTCCGTCATGTGGTCGAGTCCGCGCATGATGGTCGGCTTCGACAATCCGATCTCCTTGACCATCCTGGCGATGGTACGCAGCGGGTGTCGGCTGAAACTCTCGTGCAGGCGCAGGGTCGTGCCTGCGATGCGACCGGCGGCACGCAGCTGCTGTCGATCCGCTTCGAAAAGCCGCAGCAGGCGCTGGGCGGTATCGACTGCCTGCGCGGAAGTGGTCGCAACGCCTTCGAAGAAGAACTTCAGCCAGGCTTCCCAGTCACCATCCACGCGCACCGCGTTGAGCCGTTGGTAATACTCCTCGCGTCGCGTTTTGAAGAACAGACTCAGGTAGAGCGACGGTTCATCGAGCAATCCGGCCTCGCACAGCATCAGCACGATCAGCAATCGCCCGAGTCGACCGTTGCCATCGAGGAATGGATGGATCGTCTCGAACTGCACGTGCGCCAGCGCTGCCCGCGCCAGCGGCGAGACGCCGTCGTCGTGCGCGTGCAGGAACCTCTCCAATGCGTCGAGGCATGCGAGCAGGTGGTTCGCCGGCGGCGGAACGAACATGGCACGGTCGGGACTCGCACCGCCGATCCACACCTGTGTGCGGCGAAACTCGCCGGGCGCCTTCGCGCTACCGCGACCCCGCTGCAAGAGCAGTTCATGCATCTCGCGCAGCAGGCGCAGGGACAACGGGAAGCCGCTGCGCAGTCGTTGCAGGCCGTGCTCGAGGGCGTCGATGTAGTTCGAGACTTCCCGGACATCGTCGAGCGGCACACCAGGCGCTTCGTCGAGTTCGAACAGCAGCAGGTCCGACAGCGACGATTGGGTGCCCTCGATTTGCGACGAGAGCAATGCTTCCTTGCGAACGTACTGATAGAGGAACAGACGCGCGTCGGGCAGGACCCGGGTAACGCCCTTGAGCTCGCCCAGCGCGATCAGCGCGCGCTCGCGAAGTACGTCCAGATCCGCGGTATAGGAAAGCGGTGGTATCGGCGGCAACGGCGCCGGTACGAACGCCTGATAGGCGAGCCCGTTCAGGCTGCTGCTGACGTAGTGGCCTGTTGCGCGGTTCGCGGAATGTGTGACTTGTGTGAATTCTGGCATTTGAGTAACGGTATCACGTATTGGCGTAACTTAGCCAACCGCTTACTCGCTAGCACGAGCCTTCGTTACTTACGCTGCTACCTGTCGCTTTAGGTAAATGCTCAGAGCTTTAGCGTTACCAAACCACTTCCGCCATCGAACAGTTCAGGCCCGACCCGATCCCGAGCAGCGCGATGCGCTTGCCCTTCACCAGCCGCCCGGTGTCCTTGAGCATCGACAGTGCGATCGGCACCGAGGCCGGTCCCACGTTGCCGAATTCCGGGAACACGGTCAGCACCTTCTTCGGATCGATGCCGAGCAGCTCGACCAGCGCTGCGGTGTGCACCTTGCTGACCTGGTGGATCACGAACTCGTCGAGCTCGCCGACCACCCAGCCCATGCCCGCGCGCGCGGCCTGGAAGGTCTTGGCGGCGAGCTTGAGGCCCTCGACCAGCAGGGTCTTGGTATCGGTGACCATGCGGTCCATGTTGCCGCGGCACAGGTGCGAGAAATTGGTCGCAGCACGGGTCACGCTGCCGAGGAAGCGATGGCCGTCGGGCAGCAGTTCGCTGCGTCCCATCACCATCGCGGCGGCACCCGAACCGAGGGTCAGCGAGGCGAACTCGGCGCGGAAATCCTCGGGCGTGGTTTCCGGCCGCAGCAGGCGCTCGATGGTGCGCTCGGCGATCAGGTTGGACGCCTCGCCGTTGACGATCAGCGCGTATTCGATGTCGCCGCGCTCGATCATCCGCGCGGCGATGTCCATGCCGTTGAGGAAGCCCAGGCATGCGTTGCCGACATCGAAGTTCTGGCAGGTGTCGGCCAGGCCCAGGTTGCCGTGCACGATCGAGGCGGTGCTCGGCTCCAGATAGTCGCGACACACCGAGGTGTTGACCAGGATGCCGATCTTCTCGTGCGGCACGCCGGATTCGGCCAGCGCCTTCTGCGCGGCCCAGGTGGCCGCATCCGAAGGTTGGGTCGGGCCATCCCAGATCCGCCGCGCGGTGATTCCGGCCACGTCCTCGAACAGATTGTCGCGAATCCCGAAACGCTCCAGGGTCGGCGCCAGCCGCTGCATGATCTCTGCCGAGCTCAGGCGGATCGGTGCCTCGATATGGGCGACGGAGGCGATGGCGACGTGCTTGTAGAGCATCGGGGACGACCTTGTGACAGAGCGGATCAGGGCCGCGACGGTAGCCGGTCGGGACCAAGCCCGCAACCGCGCGCGGCCGCCGGCACCGGTTCACGTTGATCCCCGTATGCTGGGGCAATGACGATCCTGCGTCCCTTGCGTGCTGCCGCGCTGCTGCTCACCTGCCTGGTGAGCGCAGGCTTTGATGCTCCTGCGAGCGCCCAATCGGTCGAGCGCAGCCTGCGCACGAGCACCTCCGGTGGCGCGCAGATCTTCGCGCGCGTTCCGGCGGGCTGGCGGGCGGGCAATCCGCTGGTGGTGGTCAACCATGGCTACAGCCTGGGTTTCGACAACAGTCCCAGCCTGGGTCCATTGGCCGAGCTGTTGCTCTCGCAAGGCTACGCGGTGGCGGCCAGCGGCTACCGCACCGGCGGCTGGGCGCTGTTCGTCGCGCTCGACGACAACCTGCTGCTGATCGAGCGCTTCAGCGCGGAGTTCGGCGCACCCGGGCAGCTGTTCGCATTTGGCGGCTCGATGGGCGGCCTGACCTCGCTGAAGATGGCCGAGGACCCGCGCTTCGCTGCACGCATGACGGCGGCCTACGCGCTGTGCCCGCCGGCCGACGGCCTGCGCGCCTGGGATAGCGGATTCGACCTGCGCATGATCTACGACGCGGTCTGCGATGGCGTCGGCGGCGGCGAGTTGCTGACCGGCGCTGCCCCGCTCGAGTGGGCGCTGAACCTGTCCGACATCGCACTGAACGTGGACCTGACCGATCGCAACGACGCGGCCCTGCGGACCATTGCACGCATCACCCAGTGCACGGGCCTCACGCTGCCGTCGTTCCTGCGCACCCCGCCGCAGCGCGATCGCCTGCGCCAGATCCACGCGCTCAGCGGCATCGACGACGAAGAGTTCCTGCTCACCAATCTGGGCTATTCGGTGTTCGGGATGAGCGAACTGGTGCGCGCGCCCGACAAGCTTGCGGGGAGCAATCCGTTCAACAACCTCTACGCGCGCTATGCGCTGGCATTGCCGCCCGCGGAGCAGGCGGCAAGCACGCTCGACGCGCGCGTCGAACGCATCGCCGGCGATCCCTTCGCGCGGCTGGCGCTGGCGCATTCCTCGCAGGTCAACGGCAATGCGAGCGTGCCGATCATGAGCCTGCACACCAGCGGCGACGAGCTGGTACCGGCATGGCACCAGCGCCAGCTGCGCGGCTGGTACGCGCACACCGATGCGGCCAACCTGGTGCAGGGCATCGTGGTCGAGAGCGAACGTTCGCACTGCGGTTTCCGGACTGCGGAGCTGCAGGCGGGCTGGAATGCGCTGCGCCAGTGGGTGGCCGATGGACGCAAACCCGGCGTGGCCGAAGTGCAGCAGCGCTGCCTGGGCACTGCCACCGCCGCATCCGAATGCCGCATCGACGCCACTGCGAGCCTGCCGCAGAACCTGCCGGCACCGCTGCCAACCAACGCCGCGCCGGATGCGCGCTATGCGCAGAGCGGCGTGTGGTTCGACCCGCGCCGCGATGGCGAGGGTCTGTTCATCGAGGAACTCGATGGCTCGCTGAACACGCGCGACGAGCCGCAGCGCCGTCGCGTCGCGATCAGCTGGTACACCTATGCGCCGGGCGCGGACGGCGCCGGCGCGCAGCGCTGGATCACCGGTGTTGGCGTGGCGCATGGCAACGGCGTGGTGATCGAGGACGCGGTGCTGGTATTCGATGGCCGCCTGGGTGCGACCACGCCGGTGCGGAGGGTGCCATTCGGCCGCATCGAGATCGTGTTCGATCGCGATATCGGGCAAGGCTCGCCGGCGGCGAGCACCGCGCGCCTGCGCTGGCGGGGACCAATCGCGTGGGGCAGCGGCGAATTGCTGCTGCAGCGGCTGGTGTGGGCGCGCAGCGGGCTGAGCGACCCCGCGCTGGCCGCGGCCTCGCCCGCGATCGACACCGGCAGCAGCAGGCGCAGCGGAATCTACTTCGACCCGGCTCGCGACGGCCAGGGTTTCGTGCTGCACCAGCAGCAGGGCGCACCGGGCCAGCCGGCGCGTTCGTTCCTGGCCTTCTTCACCTTCGACGCCAACGGCAACCCGCTGTGGCTGCTCGGCGTCGACGGTGTCAGCGCCAATGGCCGCATCGTGTTCGATCCGGTCACCACCACCCGCGGCGCACGTTTCGATGCCTTCGATCCCGCGCAGGTGCAGCGGCTGCGCTGGGGTCGGCTCGAACTGGAGTATTCGGGCTGCGATATCACGGCATTGAACTGGCGTGCGGATGATCCGCGGCAGGGCAGCGGGCGGATGGCGGTGCAGCGCATCGTGGCCCGCCGCGGTGCCGCGACCGGCTGCACGCCGGACTGAGCCTGCATCGCGCGGACTGCTTTCTGCCGCGACGCGGCGTGTTGATCGAACCTTCACCGCCACGCGACCGTGCCAACACGCGGGCTGCACTAATGTCGAGGCCCCCGGATTTGCGTCCCTTCGCCATGCCGAAATTGTTTGCGCGTGCGGTCCCGCTCGTGGTTGCTGCATTGACCTGCGCCTGCGCAAGCGTGCCGGGCGCCCGCGAGTCGCGCGTGGACGCCAGCCACGAACTGGTCGCGGTCGCCGACGAGCGACATTTGCGCATCGATCAATACATCGATGCCGAGGCCTTGGCGCAGACGCCGCGCATGACGTTGCCGCAGGTGCGGCTCGACGGGGATGCCTACGGCGAGCGCATCAGCGATGAACTGGCGGCATTGGTGGCCAACAACGCCGCGCGTGCGCTGTGCCGCGAGCTTTCGCCCTATGCGGTGCTTGCTGCAGCCGACGATGAAGCGGCAATGGATCCGCACGTGGTGGTGACCGCGATCATGCCGACCAGTGGCGCGGCCTCCGGTGCGTCGTCGCTGCTGGGCTTCTTCGTGCCAGGGCCGTTCCGGTTGCCGGCCGGTCTCGGCGGACTGGCGGTCGACGCGCAGGTCATCGATCCCGATGGCGAGGCGGTGGCCGTGATGCGCTGGGCGCGCGGTGCGAATGCGGTGACCAACGATGCGAAGGTATCGGCGATCGGCGATGCGTGGCAGCTGGCCGATCGTTTCGGGCGCGAGTTCGCGCGCGCGCTGCTGGATGCCGATGCGAAACAGGCCGGCGTGCAGCGCGAGCGCGTCGACAGCGATGTCTACAAGACCAATCGCGCGCTGTGTGCGGAGCGCTTCGGTACGGTCAACCTCGCCGGGCGCGGGGTGTCGATCTTCCTGCCGCTGTCGCCGGAGGCGATCGATCCGGGTCCGCCGGTGGCGGCGGCGATGCCCGACGAGGCGCCGGAATCCGGGCGCTGAGTGGGTTGTGGCGCGCTGCAGTCGCCGCCATGGCGGCTCCTACAATGCTGATGGTGGCTTGCAGCGAGACTGGACTCACCGGACCCGCTGCAGGAGCGCACCGTGTGCGCGACCGTCACGACCGAGTGCACGGGCGCGTCGGATGTCGCGGTCGCGCACAGGGTGCGCTCCTACAAGGTGGTGCCGCTGCCTCGATCCGGCAACGGCGTACCCATCGCTTCAGCCGCCCTGCGCGCGCGGCTTGAATGCGGCCAGCGAGCCGAGCACGCGCGGCAGCTCCGACTCGATCGCCTCAAGCGTGTTTTCCTCGGCATTGAGCGAGGTGAAGTCGACCTTGGCGCGGATGCCGGCCGACAGCGGCGCGCGGGTCTGCACGTCGTAAGGGCGCACCGTGAGGTTGGCGCTGTACAGCGTGCTGCTCTGGCCGTAGTAGTTCAGCTGCTGCTGGCCGATCGGCTCGGCGCGCACCACCACTACCGCGCGCACGCCATGGCGCGGCGCGTTGCCGAGGATGCGCGGCAAATCGCCGCGCGCGAAATCACCCAGCGCATCGGTATCGGCGACCAGGAAGCCGCGATTCATCAGCGCTTCCTCGAGCGCCTGCTTGGCGGGACCGGTGACCGCCGGGTCGCCGAAAGCGATCACCGCGATTTTCGGCGGGCCGGCAGGCCGCGCCGGCGCGGCCTGCTCGCGTGGCGGCGTGGTGGCGGCGAGCCGCCCACCCTCGCGCGCGCTGGTTGCGGCATCGCGTTCGCCCGCGCGAACCTGTTCGGCCATGCGCCGCAACGGACCCAGCGCCTGCGCATCGTCGGGCGCATCGACCGGGGCATCACCGGCGCCGGCGATCCCGGTCTGGCGCGGCGCCTCGGTGCTGCTGTCGGGCGATGCCGTCGTCGGCGCTGCTTCGGCAGTCGGTGCAGTCGCCGCCGGGGCGGCAGGGGCGGTCGGATCCGTGCCCGATGGGGCCTGCACTGCCGGCGCGACCGCTGCAGGCGGATTCGGCGACGTGGTCCGGCCCGCTGACTGCGACGACGCTGCCGAGTTGGCGCTCGAAGCCACCACGCTGCCGCCGGCCAGGAACGGGATGCGATCGCGCATCGCCCACGCGCCACCGGCGAGCACGGCCAGCACCAGCACCGCCGCGATCGCGAGGATCGCGCCGCTGTTGTTGCCCTGGCGCTGGTTCTGCGCATCGAGCACCGACGGACGCGGCGCCGGCGCCGGGGCTGCCGGAATCGCCGGTGCGGGTGGCGGCGTCGAACCTTTCGCGCGCGTTCGCAGATCATCGCCCGCCGCGGCAACCGCAGCGATCGGCGGCGGCGTGCCCACCCGCAGGCCCGGCAGCGGCGTCTTCATGCCGAGCACGGTCTGCGCGGCGGTCGACATCACGGGCTTGGCCGTGATCGTATTGCCGCCGGCCAGCAGCGGATGCCGCGCGAGGTCCTCGGCCAGTGCATGGCAGCTCGCATAGCGGGCCGCGGGATCCTTCTCGGTCATGCCCTCGAGGATGCGCTGCAGCTCGGGATCGACGTCGCTGTTGAGTGCGCGCACGTCGGGGATTTCCGCGCGCACCACTTCGAGCATCAGGCCCAGCGGCGATTCATCGGTGAACGGCATGCGGCCGGTCAGCAGCTCGAAGAACACGATGCCGAGCGAGAAGATGTCGGAACGGATGTCGACCGGCTGGCCGGTGCACACCTCGGGCGACAGATAACCCGGCGTGCCGACGAACTCGCCCGTGGAGGTGAGTTTCTTCGACAAATCGGTGGTCGAGTACGCGATGCCGAAATCGGCGATCTTGACGTGGCCGCGGCTGTTCAACATCAGATTGCCGGGCTTGATGTCGCGATGCACGACGCCCTTGTCGTGCGCGGTCGCCAGGCCCAGCGCGGTCTGGTAGATCGCGCGTGCGGCCGCTTCCGGGCTCATGCGCTGCTCGCGCTTGAGAAAAGTCGACAGCGATTCGCCTTCGACGAACTCCATCGCGAAGTACGGCTGGCCGTCGGTTTCGCCGATGAAGTAGATCTGGATGATGTGGGGGTCGTTGAGCGCGGCCATCGAACGCGCTTCGCGCAGGAAGCGCTCCTTGACCGCCTCGTCGTGGGCCAGCGCAGGCGCCAGCATCTTGATCGCGACATAGCGGTTCAAGGCCTGCTCGTGGCCCTTGAAGACCACGCCCATGCCGCCGCGGCCAAGCTCGGCGACGATATCGTAGTGACCGATCCGGGTGCTCATCTGGGAATCCCCAAGAACCGCTGTGAATACAGCGTGCGGCGGCAGAATAGCACTCGCAGCTGAATAGGCCCGAAGCGCCGATCGCGCCCGATTGCATCCAATGATGGCCCGGCTGCGTTGGGGTCGGCTTGATCGGCGGGCGCTGCGTCCTACACTGGGGCCGGGCTCGAGCTGGAGGATGCGTGTCGACCGATCGTCGTGATTTCCTGCGCAAGGCGGGCGCTGTCGCGGTGGCTGGCGCCGCGCTGGCAGGCTGCAAGGCGAATGCACCCGCGAGCCCCGCACCCGACGCAGCGGCGCCGACGGCGCCCATTGCGTGGTCGATGGTCACCACCTGGCCGGCCGATTTTCCCGGTCCGGGGTTGGCCGCAAAGACGCTCGGCGAACGCATCAGTCGCGCCTCGGACGGTCGGCTGGTGGTGAGCGTGTACGGCGGCGGCGCGTTGGTGGCGCCCTTCGAGGTATTCGATGCGGTGGCCCAGGGCACCGCGCAGATGGGTCATTCCGCGGCCTACTTCTGGCAGGCGCGTGTTCCGGCGGCGCCATTCTTTTGCAGCGTGCCGTTCGGCCTCAACGCGCAGGAGATGAATGCATGGCTGTACCACGGTGGCGGGCTTGCGCTGTGGCGCGAGCTGTATGCGAAGTCGGGGCTGATTCCGTTCCCGGTCGGCAATACCGGCGTGCAGATGGCCGGCTGGTTCAATCGCGAGATCACCGGCCGCGGCGATCTGAAGGGATTGAAGATGCGCATCCCGGGGCTCGGTGGCGAGGTGCTCGCGCGCGCGGGCGGCTCGCCGGTGAACCTGCCCGCCGCGGAGGTGTTCGCAGCGCTCAAGTCCGGCGCGATTGACGCGGTCGAGTGGATGGGCCCGCACAACGATCTGGCCTTCGGCCTGCACAAGGCTGCCCGCTACTGCTACTACCCCGGCTGGCAGGAGCCCGGAACGACCCTCGAGTGCATCGTCAACCGGGCCGCATTCGAGGCACTGCCGGAAGACCTGCGCGCGATCGTCGAGACCTGCTGCCGCGCGGCCAACGATGAGGTGCTGGCCGAATACACCGCCCTCGACAGCGCAGCACTCGCAGTGCTGCGCGACGAACACGGGGTAGAGTTCCGGCGCCTGCCCGACACCGTGCTCGACAGCCTGCGCCAGGCCGCCTCGCGGGTGCTCGAGAAAATCGCACGCGGCGACCCGTACGCGCGCCGCGCATACGACTCGATGCAGGCGTTCCGAGAACAGGTACGCGCCTGGCATGCGGTCAGCGAGGTGCCGTTCTACCAGGCGCGCGACTGAGCGCGCCGGATCTCTCGTTGCGCATGCCGCAAGTGTCGAGCGGCGCCTGCTTGAGCAACCGCCGACACCGGGAATCGCGGCGACTTTGCCGCTTTGATCGCGCTCAGTTGCAATCGACGGGCGGCGGGGGCACCGAACCCACGTCGTTGTCTTCGAAACCACTGATCATCAGCGTACTTGCGGGAACGGTCTGCGGCAGACTGACCTCGTCGAGGTAGAAGCCCTCTTCCTCGGAGCCCGGGTCCGAAGTGAAGCGCCAGCGCAACAGCACGGTCTGGCCGGCGAACGCGGCCAGATTCGAGCTGTACGTATTGAAGACACCGCCACTGCTGCCGGTGAACGCGCCCTGGGTTGCCGGGTAACCGCAGGCGTTGATCGGCGGGTTCTGCGTCTGGCTGAGTGTGGATGGATATCCGCCCGTCGGCGGCAGATCCGACCAGGTGGTGCCGCCATTGGTCGAGATCTCGACCACCACGCCATCCCAGTTCAGCTCGAGGTTGAAGCGCGCCTTGTAGCTGAGTACGCCGTTCGGTGGCACGCGCACCGGGATGGTGGTGATCGCCGCGCAGGTGTCGGGCGGGTAAGTCTGAGCATCGGCCGCATTGTGGTAGCTCAAGGTGCCGTTGGACGCACGGGTATTGGTGATCTGCCAAGGCCGCTGCATCGACATGTAGGTGTTGTCGTCGACGTCGTCGAACAGGCCGCCGCTGGCGCCATCGGGCCCGATCGGCGTGGCGTTGAGCACGCTGCTCGGCGTGCTGAGGTTGCCGGCTGCGTCGACGGCGGTGACGCGGTAGTAGTACGGCGTGCCACCGACCACGGCGGCATCCGTGAAGCTGGTGCCGGTCGCTGCGGCCGCTATGACGGTGGGCGCGGTGAAATACGGCGAAGCGTCGCGCTCAACGCGGTAAGTCACACCGGCCGCCGTCGGGCAATTGGAGCTGCCCGCTGGCCAGCCCAACTGCACCGAGCAACTGCTATTGGTGAAGTCACGCACTGCGGCCGCGCTGTCGAAGCTCGGACGCCGGGTGCAACTGTCTGCCGAGAGCACGTCGATGCACGCGGAGGCAGAACCTTCCACGTCGTTCGCGACCGCGCGAACCTTGTAGGCGTAGTTGAAGCCGCCTTGCGTGAAGTCGTCAAGAATGGAACTACCCGCGGCGCTGCCCACCAGGCGGAAGTCGCCAGTGTCGGCCGTGCCGCAGGTTCCGTCGGCACGATACATCTGGAAGCCCTGCGTGCTGCTGCCGGTGTATCCGATCCCGACACCCGCAACGCCGTTGCTCGCCACCGTGAGATTAGTCGGCGCAGCCGCCGGCGGCGCATCGGGCAAACCGAAATTGCCCGAAGCGACCAATGCGTAGCCTTGTCGCGTGCTGAACTCGCGGCCGTTACCCGGCACCGCCCCGCCGCGCACACGGATCTGGTAGCTACCCGCCACGGGTGCCGCGATCAGCACCTGCTCTACGGTATTGCGCGCATCGGCAGTGCCGGTGTTCGGCGACGATGCGCCGGCCACGAACACGTTGCCGCGATACACATCGGTACCGTTCGGGGCCACCACCTCGAGATCGAGATTGTTGACCAGCGAGATCGCGGCCCCGAGGCCACCTTCGGGATCGAACCACACGAGACTCACCCGCAGATCTTCGCCTGCACCAACCGACTGCAACGTGTAGGTGTGCTGCTCGCCGGTTGCGAGGCCGGCCACGCGCTCGCGCTCCCAGAATCGCATGCGTCGGGTATCGCCCGCGCCGCCGCCGACCCCGGCATTGAAATACAGGTTGCTTTCCAGCCAGAGGCGGCCCCAGCCGAAGGTGTTGGTCGGCCAGGTGCCGAGCACCGCAGTGCCATTGAGCAACAGCGCCTTGGTCATCGCACCATTCGGATCGACGCGGTCGGCCGGCGTGCGTGCACCGCGCGGGTACCAACCGTCTTCGAAATACTGGCGCAACAGCGCGGCTGAGCCGGTGACCGTCGGCGCCGACATCGAGGTTCCGCTGAGCGTGCGCGTGGTGCCCACCTGCTCCAGCGGGCCGTCGTTCGAGTTGCCGGCCGCGGAAACGATGGCCGAGCCGGGACCCACGATGTCAGGCTTGATGCGCTGGTCCTGGGTTGGACCACGGCTGGAGAAGCCAGCGATCGCAGTCGAATTGCCGTGCCCGTTGGCCCCAACCGTCAGTGCGTTCTTCGCATTGCCTGGTGAACCGATCGTCGCTGCACCCGGACCGTTGTTGCCCGCGGAGACCACGAACAGCAGGTCCTGCACGTCCCACGTAGCCGCGTCGACGTCCACGTCGTTGCCGGCATACGCCCCGGAGCTTGGGGCGCCCCAACTGTTATTGGACAGATGTGCACCACCTGCGGAAGCCTGCGCGATGGTCGCGCGCAGATTGCCCAGACCCGACAGACAGCCCGTGGTGTCGTTGCCGATATCCTGGAACAGGATCTGTGCGTTCGGCGCCATACCGTCGTCGCCCGCAGCATCGTGCGCGGGATCGGTCGGGGTGGCGGTGGCGCCGCGATCACCCGCCACCGTGCCCACCACGTGGGTACCGTGGTACCCGGTCGGGCCACCGCCGCAATCGGCATTGTTGTCGTAGCCGGTAGCGCCGGGCTGTACCCAGTATCCGTACACCTTGCGGGTTGTAAACGTTGCGCCAACGGCCGGCGGCAGGGGATTGTCGGCATCCGTGAGCATGTTCACCACGCCGCTGCCGTTGTCGTAGCGGGTGAACCACGATTCGTTGCGATCGAGCCCAGAGTCCGAGATCGCGACGATCTGGCCGGTGCCGGTGATATCGCGATCCCAGATCGGGGTGCCGGTCGCGGCGTTGGCCTGCATCGGGCCGATCGACTCGTCGTTGTGAAGCCGTGGTTCGATGAAGCTGCCGACCCAAGCCACGCCGTCCAGCGTGGCCGCTGCGACCACCAGTTGCTGCGCCCGATCTGCCGGGACAGTGATCCGGATGCGCGGAGAACGCAGGTCCTCACGAGCCAGTTCCACTACAGCAGCGGGGACACTCTTGCGGAGCGCGCGCCCGATGCGCGTGGCCGATTCACCAGCGAAGCCTTCGATTTCGAGTGTGACCGCGGAAGCGACGGGCGGGGCGAGCAACGAGGGATGCACCTTCCAAGTTGCCTCGTAGGCACCAGCCCAGCGCACCCCAGCCAACGCCTGCAGTTGCGCGGGTGCCACGCCACCGTGACGCACCACGTAAGCTTGATTGGGCAGGAATCCGATGATCTCGACCCCCAGCCCGACCAGCTTTTCGCGTAGCGCCGCCCCATCGCCCTCGAATTGCACGACCGCGATCCGGGAGTCCGTGCGCGCATCCAGCGCTGCCATTGAGGTGGTCAAGCGCTGCGCCAGGGGGTCGATCACCCCCCCGCGCAGTGCCAACCACTCTGGCCCCGACGCCGCAGACAGCGCCGCGGCGTCGGGTGAGCGCAGCAGGACCGCGTTCGGGGAGACCTGCGCCGCAGCCTGAGCCGACAGGGTCAGGGCGATCGACAGCGAGAGCAACTTCCAGTGGTACGTCATTACCGACTCCGGTGGGGTTCATCCATCCACCCGAGTGTCGATCCGCAAGTCGCAAGCGTCAATCGGCTTTTGCGCGCGTTGGATGTCCATGAGCTCCGACGGGGTCGGTGGTGCCATCACCGCTGACCGGCCTTGGACGTCCATGACCCCAACTCCTCGAGCAGCCGCTGCGGGCCCATCGGCGCGTACAGCACGTAGCCCTGCACGAAATGGCAGCCCCACTCTCGCAGCAGCACGACCTGCTCGTTGCTTTCGACGCCTTCGGCGACGATCAGCTTGCCCAGCGCATCGCCCATCGCGACGATCGCCCGCACCAGCGTGCGCGCGGCCTCCGATTCGACGATGTCGAGCAGGAAACTGCGGTCGATCTTGAGGGTGTCGAACGGCAGTAGCCGCAGGTACTGCAGCGAGGAATAGCCGGTGCCGAAGTCGTCGATCGCGATCGACGCGCCGAATCCGCGCAGCACCTCGAGGCGTGCGGCGACCCGCGAGAGGTCGCGGGCGATCACGCTCTCGGTGATCTCGATCTCCAGTTCACCCGGCCGCATGCGGTACCGCGCGATCGTGTCGCGCAGGTAATCCTCGATGCGCGCGGAGTCCAGTTGATGGCTGGATACGTTGACCGATACGGAGCTGATCCCGACGCCGGCTGCGCGCCAGTTCACGAAACAGCGGCAGGCCTCGTCGAGCGCCCATTCGCCGAGCGCGTCGATCAACCCGCCTTCTTCGGCCAGACGCACGAACAGCACGGGCGAAATGGGGCCTTCGACGGGGTGCAGCCAGCGCGCGAGCGCCTCGACGGCGACGATGCGGCCGTCGCGGGTGTCCACCCGCGGCTGGAACTCCATGTGCAGGCGCCGTTCGCGCAGCGCCACCCGCAGATCGGCCAGCAGTCGGATGCTGGTGGCCGCTTCCACGTTCATGCGTTCTTCGAAGAACACGTATTGGCCACGCCCGGAACGCTTGGCGCGGTACATCGCGATATCGGCATTGCGCAGCAGGGTCTCGGCCTGCGTGCCGTCGTCCGGATGTACGGCGATGCCGATGCTGCACTGCAGTTGCAGTTCGGTCGTCCCGACCCGGATTGGTGCCGCCAGCGCCGCCGACAGGGTCGCGGCGATCCGGCCCAGGCCGGCCGGATCGCCGGCGTGGGCGAGCACCGCGATGAACTCGTCGCCGCCGTAGCGCGCGAGGTAGCCACCCGGTGGCAATTCCCGCGCGAGCAGGCGCGCGACTTCGACCAGCACCGCATCGCCCACCGCGTGACCGAGGCCGTCGTTGATCGGCTTGAAGCGATCGAGGTCGATGAACATCACGGCGACCCGGCCCGCGGTGTTCGCCGCGCGGACCAGCGCCGCGGCGAGGGTTTCGGTGGCATCGAAACGGTTGGGCAGGCCGGTCAGCGCGTCGTGCCGGGCCTGGAACACCAGCAAGTCGTCGCGCTGCTTGGCCGCCACCGCGACCGCGACCCGCTCGCCCAGTTCGCGCAGCTCATCGAGCAATGCGGGATCGAGATCGGCGGCCGCATCGAGCGCTACCGCCGCGACCGAGCGCTGTCGCACCTGCAGCGGAAGCACGCGGTGTGGCTCGATGCCGGCTGCGCGCAGCAGCACATGCCACGGATCATCGGCCGCCAGCAGGCGCCAGCCGCCGTCTTTGTCGCGGCCCAGCCGCTGCAGCAGCTGCGGATCGCAATGCAGCCGCTCGCGCAGCGCCTGGCCGCTGTCCGCAGCGCAGCGATAGATGTCGAGCAGGCCGGCTTCGGGTTCGCGAAAGTGCAGCACGCTCATGCGCGCACCGGGCGCGATCTGGTGCGCGCGCCCCAACACCAGGCCGATGATCGCGTCCAGATCCAGCGCGGTGAGGATCCGCCGATCGACCTCGGCCAGTGCATGCAGGGTGCCGAGCTGGCGCTCGATGCGCGCGGCCATTTCGTCGAATGCAGCGCCGAGTTGGCCGAATTCGGTGTCGCGCGGCAAATGCAGCGGCGCGTAGCTGCCGCTGGCCACCTGTCGAGTCCTGCCCAGCAGGCGTTCCAGCGGGACGAGGGTGCGGCGGATCTGCACCAGGCTCAGCAGCGTCACCAGCAATACGGTTCCCGCGGCGACCAGGCCGAAGGTGCGCAGCAGGCTGCCCTCGCGCTCGACCGCAGTCGGATCCGGCGCTGCGGCGAAGGTCCAGCTATCGATGCCGAACGCCGGCTTGAGGAACAACGGCCACGAAGGCGCCGCGACCCCGGACAGACCGCCCTGGGGGCAGAACAGCGGCCGCTCCTCGGCGTCGCGCACGCACACTGCGACGCCTGCGGGCAATTCGTCGGGGCTACCCCAGAGGTACTTTTGCGACAGCACCGCCGCGAACGCCGGCTGCGCGGTGCCGCCCGAGCGGCGCACCACGGCCACCCGGGGCCAGGCATCGGACGCACTGGGCGGCAGGACCAGCAGACGCGCGGCGGGGGCCTCTGCGGCCGCCTCGGCAAGGGCGCCCGCGGTGGCATCGCCGGACGCGACCGCGAGTTCATGCACCGACTCGAACAGCGGCGCGAGGGTATCGAGCGACGGCGCGGCGCCCGCTGGCAGTTCGACCAGCCGCGCCGCAGTGTCGAGCCGTTCGAACACCGACAGCGCGTAGGCCTTGGCCAGCGCGATGCGCCCTTCTTCGATGGTGCGCTCGCGCTCTTCGTGAACCGCACCGCGGGTGAGCAGCCAAAGCGCGGTCACCGGCAGCAGCGCGGCGAGGCAGAACAGCGCAAATACGCGCCGCCCCAGCTTGCTCTTCAGGAACGTGCCCTCGACGCGCATGGGCAGCGGTCGTCGCGGGTCAGAACTTCGCGGCGAGATCGACGAATGCACCGTCGCGCGCGCGGATCACGTCGTCGAGGCTGGTCCTGTGGGTGATCTGGGTGCGGAACTCGCCATCCTTGCCCACGCTGAACAGGTCGAAATCCGAGTTCAGCGGATTCAGTCGCCGGTCCTTGCGCGCCGCGCCGCGGGAGCGCCCGGTCAGGTTGGTGTATTGGAACGGATGGCCCCAGGGGTCGCGCGACCCGGCGAGGCCGAGCTCGGCCAGATCGTCCGGATAGAACCCGCTGAGCGTGAACTGCCCGGTGATCTGTACTTCCATCGCGCGAATCTGATGCACCGCTTCGGACACCCGCACGCGCTCGGCGTAATCGCCGTAGGCGCCGATCGCCAGCGTCAACAGGATTGCGACCAGCCCGATGCCCAGCATCAGCTCGATCAGCGTAAACCCGCGCATCCGCGCCAATCGAGCAACCGCGACCGCGCAAAGCAACGGTGGATGCATGGGTTCCCCGATGCCGCGACGTGGAATATGCAGCAGGTTACCTAGTCTGCGCCGGCCGCGCGGCCTCCGCAATCGTGCCGCGCCCGGGTCGCGGAAGTTCACACTCGCAGCGTCGGCCGCAGTGGAGCCGGCCGCCTGCGGCGATGGCCCGCTGCGGCTACCATCACGGGGCGCTTCAATCGGCTCGGGAGATCGTGGATGCCGCTGCGTTCGATGCTTTTCGCCACTGCCCTGATCCTGTGTGCGGGCGCAGCAAGCGCCGCTGAATCACCCCTCAGGCAGGCTATCGCTGCGGACTATGCGCACCTGGACGCGCTGTTCAAGCACCTGCATGCGCACCCCGAACTGTCCTTGCAGGAAATTCAAACGGCCGCGCGGCTGGCCACCGAGCTGCAGGCGCTGGGTTTCGAGGTGCACCGTGGCGTCGGCAAGACCGGGGTGGTCGCGCTGCTGCGCAATGGCGCAGGTCCCACGCTGCTGATCCGTGCCGACATGGATGCCTTGCCGGTGCAGGAGAAGACCGGCTTGCCGTACGCATCGAGCGTGCGGCAGGTCAATCTCCACGGCGAGCAGATGCCGGTGATGCATGCCTGCGGCCACGACATGCACGTGGCCACGCTGGTCGGCGTCGCGCGGCGGATGGTCGCGCTGAAAGACCACTGGCAGGGCACCTTGATGCTGGTCGGCCAGCCGGCCGAAGAGGCCCTCGGCGGCGCGAAGGGGATGGTCGCCGACAATCTCTATCCGCGCTTCGGTCGCCCGGATTTTGCGCTCGCCCTGCACGTGATCGCCAAATATCCCGCCGGCAAGATCGCGTTCAGCGATGGGCTGATGTATTCCAGCGCCGACACCGTCACGATCCGCGTGCGCGGCGTGGCCACGCATGGCGCATCACCGCATATGGGCAACGACCCGGTGGTGGTGGGCAGCCAGATCGTGCTCGCGCTGCAGAACATCGTGACCCGCGAGATCTCGCCGATCGAGCCCGCGCTGATCACGGTGGGTGCCTTCCACGCGGGCAGCGCGCCGAACGTGATCACCGACGAAGCGCGGCTCGAACTGACGGTTCGCGCGAACTCCGAGGCCACCCGCAAGACGCTGCTGCGCAGCATCGAACGGGTGGCGATCAACACCGCGCGAGCGGCCGGCATCGCCGAGAATTTGTTGCCGCTGGTGGAAGTCGCCAGCGACGGTGCGCCGACCACCACCAACGATGCGGCCCTCGCCCGGCGCGTGCGCGCGGCCATGCGGGCGGGCATGGGCGAGGAGGCGTTCACCGCCTGGCAGCAGACCGACATGGGCGCGGAGGATTTTCCCGACCTGGTCAACGTGGTTCCGCCGATCCCGAGCGTCTACTTCGAAGTCGGTGGTACGCCGCCCGATCGACTCGCCGCAGGCGATTGGGCCGAACACCACTCGCCGCTGTTCCAGATCGCGCCCGAGCCTTCGATCAAGGCCGGGGTGGAAGCGATGACGCTCGCCGCGCTGGAGTTGTTGGCCCCGACGGCAGCAGCGGCTGGCGGGTTGTCGGGTACCCGGTAGACCTGATGCGGGGTTTGCGCAAATCTCTATGCCCAGATATATTACTGGAAATAGCGTGGAGACTGCCCATGACCGTTTCATCGCAAAAGCGCGCGATCAAGAATTACCGCAAGCGGCTGAGCGCTTCCGGGATGGCGCGCTTCGAGGTGCTTGCTCGCGATTCCGACCGCGAGCTGATTCGCGCGCTGGCCAAGCAACTGGCCGCCGATGGCCCGCAAGCGACGCGTTTGCGGGCCACGGTTGCTGGCTCTCTCGACAGTGACGCACCGCGCAAGGGCGGGATCCTGCGGGCGCTGCGCCGATCGCCGCTGGTCGGGGCAGACGTCGTTATTACACGATCTTTCGAGTCAGGGCGCACGGTTGAGCTGTGAGCCGGTACCTTCTCGACACCAACATCATCAGCAACGTCACCAAGCCGGCGCCATCGCAATCCTTGCTGACATGGATGGGCGCGCAGGCCGATGAAGACCTGTTCATCGCCTCGCTCACGCTCGCCGAGATCCGGCGCGGAGTACTGGAGAAGCCTGCGGGCCGCCAGCGCGATCGACTCGAAGCGTGGTTTTCAGGCCCGGAGGGTCCTGCCGCGCTGTTCGCCGGGCGAATCCTTCCATTCGACGAGCCGGCCGCACTGGCCTGGGCGCGGCGGATGGCCGAAGGCACCGCACGCGGCCGCCCGCGTAGCGCACTCGACACCATCATCGCCGCGATTGCGGAAGCCAATGACTGCGTGGTCGTCACCGACAACCACAAGGACTTCGCCGGCATCGAGGTCATCAACCCGATGCGCACGATCAAGTAGGTTCGTTCAGCGCATCAATCGCACACGAACCACACCGTGAATACCGCGCCGCCAGCCTCGCGCTGCGCGGCGGCGACCCGCGCACCGTGTTCGTCGGCGACCTTGCGCACCACCGCGAGGCCGAGGCCGCTGCCGCGCGGTTTACCGGTGCGGTAAGGCTCGAACCAGCTGTCGTCGAAGCCCGACGGCAGGCCGCTGCCGCGGTCGGCGACCTGCAGCGCGACTTCATGCCGGCCGCCGCTGTCGACGATCGCGGTCGACAGCTCGATCTGCGGATCGTCGCCGGAGGCTTCGATCGCGTTCTTGAGCAGGTTGTGCAGCAGCTGGCGCAGGCGGCCGGCGTCGGCGCGCACGACCGGATCGCGCACATCGAGCGTGCGCACGAGGCGCAAGCGCGGATCGTGTTCGTACAGGTCGAGCACCTGTTCGATCAGCGCATTCAGGTGCAGCGGTTCGAGCTTGAGCTGCGGCGGACGTGCGTAGTCGCCGAATGCGTTGACCAGGGTCTTGAGCGCTTCGACCTGGGCGATGATCGTGCTGGAGGCCTTGTCGAGCAGCTGTGCGTCGGCCGGCTCGAGCTTGCCGGACAGGCGCAACTTCAGGCGCTCGGCGCTGAGCTGGATCGGGGTCAGAGGGTTCTTGACCTCGTGCGCGAGCCGCCGCGCGACTTCCGACCATGCGGCCTCGCGCTGCGCCTGGTTGAGCACCGTCTCGTCGTCGAACACCGCGACGAAGCCGCGGGCGCCGGCCGGCAACTGCGCGCCGCGCAACATCAGGATCTGCGCAATATCGCCGCCGTCGGCGCGCGGCAGGCGCAGCTCTTCGCGCCACTCACGCACGCCTTCGGCCGCGCGCGCGCGCAGTGCCGCGACCAGTGGCGTGAGCGGCGGCAGCGACTGCGCGAGCTCGGCCAGCGGCTGGCCCAGATGCGGTCCCAGCTCGACGCCGAGAATGCGCGAGGCCGCGGGATTGGCGGTGCGCAGCACGCCGTGCTCATCCCACGTCAGCACGCCCGAACTCAGGCGGCCGAGCACGGTTTCGAGGTACGCGCGCTGGCTCTCGGTCTGCGCCTGCGATTCGCGTGCAGCGACACTGGCGGCATCCAGTTCGCGGCTCATGCGGTTGAACGATTCGGTCAGGAAGCCGAGCTCGTCGTCGCCGCTGGTCGCGATCTGCAGGCCGTAGTTGCCGCGCGCGATGTCGCGCGTCGCTTCTGCCAGGCGTGCGACCGGCGCCACCTGGCGGCGCGCCACCCGCAGTGCGGCCAGAACCGCCAGCAGCAACGACAGCAGCAGTACCGCGCTCAGGATCAGGGTGAAGGTGAGCTTGAGCGAATCGCGCAGGAACGAAAGTCGCTGGTAGTCGTTCCAGGTCGCCTCGATGTTGCGCGCCAGCGGCTGCACGGCTGCGGGCAGCGGATGGATCGTCAGCAGCACGCGATCGGGCGGCAATCCGCGCACGATGCGCACCACCAGCTCGTCGCCGAGCGGCTCGCTGCTGGACTCGATGGTGCCCTCGCGCACGCGCAGCAGCACCGCGCTATCGGGCGGGGTGGGCAGCAGCAGGCGCGGGTCGGCCGCGGCAGCCGCGCGCAGCGTGCCGTCGGTGCCGAAAACGGCGAACTGCAGCGCGCGGCTGGCGTCAAGTTCCTGCTCGAGGCTCGACTGCAGGTCGATCACATCGCCGAGGCGCACGGCCAGCGCTTCGCTCTCGGCGCGCGCACGCGCGGTCTCGTCGGCCAGCCACAAGCGACCGAGCGCCAGCGCGTCGTCGAGGCCACGCTCGACGCGCACGTTGAACCACGAGTCGATGGTGGTATTGAGGAAGCGCAGCGCAAAGCCGTACACCAGCAGTACGGGCGGCACCGCCAGCAGCAGCAGCGCGATGGTCCAGCGGGTAGCCAGGCGTGCGCCGGGCGCGCGTGCACGGCGCGCGCGCTGCAGCTCCCATACGCGGCCGACGATGGCTCCGAGCACCAGCGCGACGGCGGCCGCGGCGCCACCGAGCACCCACAGCCACCAGCGCCCCAGCCGCGACATGTCGGCTTCGGCATCGCCCGCGAGCAGCAACACCGCGAGCAGCAGGCCGATCAGGGCCAGCGCCGGCAGCAGGCCGAAGATCCAGCGGATCAGCTGCCGTCGGTCCATCGATGCTCCGCGGGATTGAGGCGCCACTGCGCCGAGACCAGTGCCGGCAGGCGCAGAGGCGCGGGCAAGGCATCGACATCGAGCACCAGCGACAGCGTGCAGGCGGTGCCGGCGGTTAGCCCGGCCCACGCGACGTCCAGCGGCAGGCGAACCCGATCGAGCGCGGCGAGCAGCTGCGCCTGGCGCGGGAAGTAGCGCATAAGGCCAGTGTCGAGATCGCGCAGTTGGTACTGCTGCGCCAGCGGCAGATAGCGCAGTTCGATGCGCCGCGTGGTGTCGAGGGCGGGCGTCGCATCCTGGGTACGCAGCCGGAAGCGCAGGGTCAGCGGCACGCCGCGATCGAGCGCTGCGAGCATCTGCGACGACGGGCGCAGGCGCAAGCTGGCATCGAGCACCGGCTCGGGCAAGCGCACGATGCGCGCACTCTCGATGCTGCCGCCACCGTGGCAGGCAACCAGCAGCAGCAACCACGGCAACAGCAGGTAGCGCACGGCGCGCTGGCGCTCAGCGCGGCGCGAGCACCGCGTAGAAGAATCCATCGAGCGCGTGATCACCGGGAAAGTGCTGGCGCCCGCCGCCGCTGCGCACACCGAACCACTCGGGCACCACGTCGAGGACGTGCGCGCCGGGCGTGCGTGCGAGGAAGTCCGCGATCCGGCGTGCGTTCTCATCGGCCAGTACCGAGCAGGTCGCATAGACTAGCCGGCCCCCCGGTGCGAGCAAAGGCCACAGGCTGTCGAGCAGGCGATCCTGCAGGGCGAGCATGCCTTCGATATCGGAGGCGCGGCGCAGCAGGCGGATGTCCGGGTGGCGGCGGATCACGCCGGTGCCCGAGCACGGTGCGTCGACCAGGATCCGGTCGAACGGCTTGCGGTCCCACCAGATCAGCGGCGTGGTGGCATCGGCACCGCGCACGGTGGCGTCCAGGCCCAGACGCTCGAGCGTCTGGCTGACCCGCGCGGCGCGCTCGGGCGCCGCGTCGAGGGCCAGCAGCTTGAGGCCCGGTTCGCGCTCGAGCAGGTGCGCGGTCTTGCCGCCCGGGGCTGCGCACGCATCGAGCACGCGATGGCCCGGCTGTGCATCGAGCAGCTCCACCGCCAGCTGTGCGGCACCATCCTGCACCGACACGCTGCCACTGTCGAAGCCCGGCAGCGCGTGCACGTCGGCCGCCTCGGCGAGCAGCACCGCATCCGGCAGGTGTTCGTGCGGCTGCGCGGCGATGCCGGCGTCGCGAAGTTGCTGCAAATACTGCTCGCGCGTGTGGCGGCGCCGATTCACGCGCAGGATCATCGGCGCCTGCGCGTTGTTGGCCGCGAGGATGCGCTGCCAGTCGTCCGGCCAGTCGTGGGCGAGCCGATCGATCAGCCAGCGCGGATGTTGCCACTGTTGCACCGGATCGTCGCCGAGGGCCACATGCAGCGCGCTCGCTTCGCGCTGGTAGCGGCGCAATATCGCATTGGCGAGGGCGGCCAACCGCGGCCGGCCCAACGCGCGCACCGCGCCGACCGTGCTCGATACCGCCGCATAGGCCGGCGTGATCTGCTGGTCGAGCTGGGCGATGCCGGCCAGCAGCGCGGCGTGCACCAGCGGATCCAGCCGGCTGCCGCCGCGCGACAGCAGTGCCGCCAGCAAAGCCTGGTAGCGATGGATGCCGCGCAGGGTGGCAAAGCAGATCGCGCGCAGCAGGCCGCGATCGCGCGCATCCGGCAGCTGCGCATCGGCACCCGGCAGCACCGCGTCGAGCGCCCGCCCGTCGAGCACCTGCGCGAGCACCCGCGCGGCCTGCGCGCGCGCGTCGACCTGATCGACCGCAAGGTTCATTGCAGCGCCGGGCCGCGCAAACCGGGGCGGGCGTTGAGATAGTCGCCGATCGCGATCGTGCGACCGCCGGGCCGCTGCACGCGGAGCAGGCGCAGGGCGCCGACACCGGTCGCGATGTCGAGGCCATCGCGCGACGCGGCGAGGATCCGACCGGGTGTGACCGGTGGCGCGTCGATGGCTTGTGCGGCATGCACGCGGATCCGCTCGCCGTCGAGGTCCAGCTCTGCGATCGGCCACGGCGTGAATGCGCGCACCTTGCGCGCGAGCACCGCCGCGGGCTGTGTGAGGTCGAGCAGCGCTTCGGCCTTGTCGAGCTTCTTCGCGTAGGTCGCACCGGCGGCCGGCTGCGGCTGCGCGACGGGACGCATGCCCGCGCGCAGCAGCGCGAGTCCATCCTTGAGCACCTGTGCACCGAGCCCGGCCAGGCGGTCGTGCAGGGTCTGCGCGGTATCGTCGGCCGCGATCGCGGTATCCAGCGCGAGCAGCACCGGCCCGGTGTCGAGGCCTTCCTCCATCTGCATCAGGCACACGCCCGAGCGCGCATCACCGGCTTCGATCGCGCGCTGGATCGGGGCCGCGCCTCGCCAGCGCGGCAGCAGCGAGGCATGCACGTTCCAGCAGCCGAAACGCGGAATCGCGAGCACGGCCTTCGGCAGCAGCAGACCGTAGGCAACCACGACCAGCAGGTCGGGCTTGAGCGCGCGCAGTGCATCTTGCGCTTCGGGGGTTTTCAACGACACCGGCTGGTGCACCGGGATGCCTTGCAGCAGCGCGAGCTGTTTGATCGGCGATGCCTGCGGGTGGCGCCCCCGGCCCGCGGGCCGATCCGGCTGCGTCCACACGCCCACCACCGCATGCGGCCCGCCGACGATCGCGGCCAGCAACGGCACGGCGAAGTCGGGAGTGCCGGCGAAGGCGATGCGGAGTTGGGTCATTCGAGCGGCGGGGAGGGTTGCTGGGGGAAGCAGGGTATAGGGAGGAGGGTACAGGGGAGAGGGCCCAGGCTCAGTTGTCAGGGCCCAGTTGTTAGGGCCTAGGGCCCAGGGCTCGGGGTAGAGGGCCCAGGGCTCAGGGCCCAGTAAGGGCCGCTTCGGCGATGGACGCGGCGGATTGGCAAGCCGGCAAACGAACGGAGCGTCAGTCCCGCGCACGCTGCAAGCCGTCCAGTCCCTCTGGGCCCTGAGCCCTGGGCCCTGGGCCCTATACCCTGAGCCCTATACCCTTTGCCCTATCAGCTGCGCCCTCAAATCGTATGCCTTCGCTGCTCCGCGGGCTCCATCTCGTCGGCCTTGTCCTTCGCCGCCTTGGCCAGCCGCTTGCGCACCTGCTCGCGCTTGAACGGCGACAGGTAATCGACGAACACCTTGCCCTCGAGGTGATCCATCTCGTGTTGGATGCACACCGCGAGCAAGCCGTCGGCCCAGCGCTCGAATGGCTGGCCGTGGCGATCGAGCGCGCGCACGTGCACGCGATCGGCGCGCTCGACGTCGGCATAGATGCCGGGCACCGACAAACAGCCTTCCTGGTAGGTCTTGGCGCCCTCGCGGGCGAGGATCTGCGGATTGATGAACACCAGCGGCTCGTCCTTGGCCTCGGACACGTCGATGACCATGAAGCGCCGGTGCACGTCGACCTGGGTCGCGGCGAGGCCGATCCCGGGTGCCTCGTACATGGTCTCGAACATGTCGTCGATCAGGCGCGACAGATCGGCGTCGATGCGATCGACGGGCTGTGCACGGGTTCGCAGTCGCGGATCGGGGAATTCGAGGATGGTGAGCTTGGACATGCGCTCAGAATGCGGTGGCTGCTGGCGGGATTCAAGCCGCCGACCGCAAGGCGCCTGTCAGGCAGACCCGTTTCCGGTCGGCGGAGAAAGCTGTGCGGCGCATCAATTTGCGCCCCGCCGGAGATAGGTTACACTCAGGAACGCTCGGGGAATCAGGAATTTGGCCGCTATGCTTAAGCAAATCCTTGCAGTCTTGGCGGGAGCTGGTTTTGCGTGGGGGGTTTTCGCCGCCGACGTGGAGCTCAGGCAGGGCTATCCACAAACCTACATTGTGAAGAAGGGCGACACGCTCTGGGATATTTCCGGGCGCTTCCTGACCAAGCCGTGGCTGTGGCCGGAGATCTGGCAGGCCAACCCGCAGGTCGAGAATCCGCACCTGATCTACCCTGGTGACGAGCTCAAGCTGATCTGGATCGACGGCCAGCCGCGGCTGGTGGGCGAACGGCCGCCGTTCGGGCCGCGGATCCGCGCCGAACCGCTGTCGGATGCCACCACCGCGATCCCGCTCGGCAAGGTGCTGCCGTTCCTCGACAAGGTGCGGGTGATCGAGCAGTCCGAATACGACGGCCTGCCGTACGTGGTCGGCCTCGAAGAGGGCCGATTGCGTGCGACCCCCGGGCAGACGATCTACATCCGCGGCATCGACGCATCCCCGGGCACCCGGCTGCTGGTGGTGCGCGCGGTCAACGTGTATCGCGATGTGCCCGACAACGCGGTGTGGGCCGATGAACAGCGTCGTGTCGATGCCGAATGGGTCGAACAGGATCCGCGGTTCGAGCGGCCCGCGTGGTACTGGCTGTGGTCGTTCAACTGGGGCGGCAGCCGCAAGACCGAGTACCTTGGCACCGAGGTGATGGAGATCGCGCAGGGTGAGGTGCTGCGCGGCGGCGACCCGAGCAGCGTGCTGCTGCAGGTCGCCGACAACGAGGTCCGGGTCGGCGACCGCATCATCGTGGGCGGTTCGATGCCGTTCGACCTGACGTTCTATCCGCGCGCGCCCAAGTCGATGCCAAACGGACTGCGCGTGGTCTCCCTGAGCAGTGCGTTGGATTCGGTCGGCCCCAACCAGGTGGTAGCGCTGTCGCGCGGCGCGCGCGACGGGATCGAGAATGGCCACGTGTTCTCGATCTACCGGCCCGGCGAGCGGGTAGTCGACCGCGTGAAGTATCCCGACGGCAGCCTGAGTCGCGCCTTCGCCACGGACAAGAGCAAGGTCACCCTGCCCGAAGAGTTCGTCGGCCACGCGATGGTGTTCCGCACCTTCGACCGGATCAGCTACGCGCTGGTGATGGATGCGATTCGACCCGTGCGGCCCTACGACGTCCTGCGCGAACCCGCGCGCTGACAGCACGACGCGGCGTTTTCCTACAGGCAACGGTGATCGCGGCAGCTAGACTGCCGCGATGCCGCTGCCTGATCTTGCCCTGCCTGAAGTCGATGCCTGGCTGAGACTGCTGCGCGCGCCGCGGCTGGGCGCTCGCGCGATCCGCGATGCGCTTGCGCGGCATGGCGATGCGGCCAGCGTGCTGCAGGCAGGACCACGCGCGTGGCGAGTGCTGGGCATCGATCCGGCCAATGACGAGGCGCTCACGCAGCCGCGCCAACTCGACGCGGATCGCCGCTGGCTCGAGCAGCCCGGCCAGCACCTGATCGTGTTCGGCAGCGCGGACTATCCACCGCTGCTGGCGCGAGCGCCCGATCCGCCCGCCGCATTGTGGGTGCGCGGCGATCCGACGGTGCTGTGGCTGCCGCAGCTGGCGATCGTCGGCGCGCGCAGCGCGAGCGCAGGCGGGATGGCCAACGCGCGTGACTTCGCGGCCACCTTCGCGCGCGGCGGCCTGGTGGTCACCAGCGGCTTGGCCGAAGGCGTGGATGGGGCTGCGCACACGGCCACCCTGGACGCCGGCGGCTCGACGATCGCGGTGGCGGGCACCGGGGTCGACGTGGTGTTTCCGCGCCAGCACGTGCAGCTGGCCGAACGGATCGCCGCGCAGGGCGCGCTGGTATCGGAGTTTGCGCTCGGCACCGACGGCCGCGCCGCACACTTTCCGCGCCGCAACCGGATCATCGCGGGCCTGAGCCTCGGCACCCTGGTGGTCGAGGCCGGCCTGCGCTCGGGCACCCTGATCACCGCGCGCTGCGCGAGCGAGGCCGGGCGCGAAGTGTTCGCGATCCCGGGTTCGATCCACAATCCGCTCGCGCGCGGCTGCCATCGGCTGATCCGCGACGGCGCCAAACTGGTCGAAAGCGCGCAGGACGTGCTCGATGAACTCGGCCCGCTGGCGCGCGAACTCGGCGCGGAGCTGGCCCAGCGGCTGGCGATTGCGCCGGAACCGATGGCGCCCGGGACGCGGCCCGGCGGCCGGATCGCTGAGGATCCGGACTATGCCGCGCTGCTCGCAGCCCTCGGCCACGATCCGTTGCCGATGGATGAACTGGCCGCGCGCACCAGGTTGACCGTGGCCAGCCTATCGAGCATGCTTCTGTTGCTGGAACTCGAAGGGGTTGTGGTTTCCGGCCAAGGAGGACACTATTCCTTGGGTTCATTGACAGCCTGAAGCCCTCGACGCGGAGCACCGGCGTACGGGCGCAGCGACCGACCGCCTCGAGGCGGCGGCATGCGGACCGGCCTGGCCCCACCACCGAGCCGGCTGCCGGCTGCCGGCCAGCGTAGTTCGACGCCGCAGGACCGGGCGCAAGCAGGACAGGATGATGAAAGAAAACGTACTGGACGTCCTGGTCTACCTGTTCGAACACTTCATCTATGCGGAAAACGA
>JANOEA010000027.1:0-3614 GCA_031412975.1 Pseudomonadota bacterium
CACCCCAGCCCTCCCCCGTAAAGGGGGAGGGAGCAAAAAACAAAAGCGGCGCCGCATGCTTGAGCCCTTCCCCGTAAAGGGGGAGGGAGCAAAAGCAAAAGCGGCGCTGCATGCTTGAGCCCTTCCCCCTTTACGGGGGAAGGGTTGGGATGGGGGTCGGTGCTTGCGGGTAGTTGCGATCGTGCGAGGATTGAGCTCTCGCCGGATGCGCGTGTGCGATCGAGCGACGAGCCGATGCTGCACGGCGTGTGGCATTTGTTCTGTCGCTGCAAGGACCGACCCCCACCCCAGCCCTCCCCCGTAAAGGGGGAGGGAGCAAAAGCAAAAGCAGCGCCGCATGCTTGAGCCCTTCCCCGTAAAGGGGGTGGGGCAAATTGCCAGCCTGCGAAGACAGTCTGGATGCGGGACAATCGCGCTCATGCCGTCACCCAAACCGATCGATCTGCTGCCGCGCATCCGCATCGTGCTGGTGGCCACCACCCATCCGGGCAACATCGGCTCCACCGCGCGGGCGATGAAGACGATGGGTTTGTCGCAACTGGTGCTGGTCGCGCCGCTGATCTTTCCGGCACCCGAGGCCACCGCGCTGTGCGCTGGCGCCGACGACGTGCTCGATGCCGCGCTGGTGGTCTCCGACCTGGATACCGCGCTGGCCGGCTGCGTGCGCGTATACGGCTGCACGCCGCGGCCGCGAACCGTGCCGATGCCGGAGCTGAGCCCGCGTGCCGCCGCGCCGCAGGCGCTCGAGCATGCGCGCAGCGGCACTGTGGCGATCGTGTTCGGCACCGAGAGCTCGGGCCTGAGCAATGCCCAGGTGCAGCGCTGCCACGCCGCGGTCAACATCCCGGCCAACCCGGCCTACGACTCGCTCAACCTGGCCCAGGCGGTGCAGGTGCTCTGTTACGAGTTGCGCTGCGCCGCGTTGGAGCATGCACCCCCAGCGCCCGTGGCGCCGGATGCCGAACCCGCGGCCACCGTCGACGAACTGGAAGGAATGTTCGCGCATCTGGAGCAGACCTTGTTCGAGATCGATTTCCTCAAGGGACGTGGCTCGGCGACCCTGATGCGACGGCTGCGCCGACTGCTGTTGCGCGCGCTGCCAACGCGCCGCGAAGTGATGCTGGTGCGGGGCATCCTGGCCGACGCACAGCGCTGCGCGCGCCTGTCCGGCGTGGCCGAGGCCGCGCGGGCCGCCGCAGCGGGCAGACGCGCCACGTAGGTCCATGCGCCCCATGTAAACTGGCAAGCAGAATCCACCTGCGACGCACGGCCTCGGATCGGCCCGTCGCAATTCCCCACCTGGTCAGGCTGCACTCGCACAATGTCGCTCCCGAACCGCCTGCTCCTCGCGTTGGCGTTGGTGCTGGTCGCACCGCTTGCACCGGTCGTCGCTGCCGATCCGGCGGGACCGCCCGGCAGTGAACTGGTGCTGGGCCGGGTCAGCGACAATCCGAAGTCCGACTACGGTCGCCTGCGGCCGATCCTCGATTACGTGGTGCCGCGCATGGGCGCGGTCGGGATTCGCAGTGGTCGCATCCTGATGGCGCGCGATCCGCAGCAAATGGTGAGCTACCTGCGCCGCGGCAAGGTTGACTGGCTGACCGAGACACCAGGATCCGCGGTGACCTATCGGGAACGCGCGGGCGCGCGGGTGCTGTTGCTGACCGAGCGTGGCGGGCAGTCGCGCTACCAGTCGGTGCTGTTCGCGCGCGTCGACAGCGGGATCCGCTCGCCGGCCGACCTGCGCGGGCGTTCGATCGGATTCCAGAACAATGCCAGCACCAGCGCCTACTTCCTGCCCGCGATCGAGATCCTCGGCGCCGAACTGCCGCTGGTGGTGCTGGCATCGCCCTTCGACCGTCCCAGCGCCGACGTAGTCGGCTTCGTATTCGCCCGGTCGGAACTGAACATTTCGACCTGGGTGCACAAGGGGCTGGTCGATGCAGGTGCGTTCAGCGAGCAGGATTGGCAGGACCTCGAGCGCCTGCCCGAGGCGTTCCGTGCCGACCTGCAGGTGTTCCACCGCAGCGGGTTCGTGCCGCGTGCGATGGAAGTGGTGCGCGGCGATCTGGATCCGCAGGTCGCCGAGCGACTGCGCGAGGTGCTGCTCGGCGCCGCGAGCGATTCCGAAGCCGGCCCCGCACTGCGCGCGCTGTGGAAGACCACCCGCTTCAGCGAGGTCGACGACGAGTCCGCACGCGCGCTCGAGGCCTTCGGCATCGGAGTGCAGCGCATCCGCACGGAGGTCGAGTGATGCTGCGCGTCGGCCTGAAGGGCCGCTATGCGATCGTGGTCGCGGTCAGCATGCTGCTGATCGCGGCGCTTTTGTGGGGCGGGGTGCGCGTGCAGCGCGAGGGCGACCGGCAGATGGCAGAGCTGGTCGCCAGCGAAGTACGCAACGTCGGCGCAGTGGCGCTCGAGAAGCGCGGCCGCTCGGTGGCGATCCTGCTCGCCGAGGCGCTGACCAATCCGGTGTACTTCGTCGACCTCGAGGCGATCGGCGACTTCACGCGCCCGGCTCTGGCCCAGCCCGACATCGTCTACGTGCTGGTGTTCGATGCCGAGGGCAATATCCTGCACGACGGCAGCCCGAGCATTGCGCGCTTCGGCCAGGCGATGGACGGCCCGCTGGCCGCAGCCGCGGCTGCGGCAAACGCCACCACGGTCCAGCAGACCGAAGCGATCGTCGACGTGACCGAACCGCTGTATCTGGGCGGCGAGCGGCTCGGCGGCGTGAGGGTCGGACTGTCGCGCGAGAACTTCGCAAAGGTAGCCGCGCAGGCCGAGGTGGCGCTGCTGGAACGTGCGGACATGATCGCCGGCGCGCGCCGCGACGCACTGCTGTGGCCGCTGGCGGGGCTGCTGGCATTGATCGGCGTGGGCCTGTACCTGGTGGCGATGCAGCTGGTCCACCCGGTGCGCGCTTTGGCCGCCCATGCGCGCGCGCTCGAGGAAGGGCAGTTCATGCAGCGCATCGATACCGATCGCGGCGACGAGATCGGCGATCTGATGCGCAGCATGAGCGCGCTCGGTGCGAGCCTGTCCGCGCACGATCGCGACGTGCGCCGACTGGCCTACGTCGACAGCCTGACCGGACTGCCGAACCGCCTGGTGCTGCGCGAGTCGCTGGCGCGCGCGATGCTGGTCGGACGCAGCAGCGGAACCGGGCTGGCGTTGCTGTTCATCGACATCGACGACTTCAAGCGCATCAACGACACCCTCGGCCACGATGCCGGCGACGAGGCATTGACCCAGCTGGCGCAACGGCTGGAGAAAAAGCTCGCGCTCAACCGCATGCCGCTGCAGCCCGAGGTCACCGGCAGCAGCGGCGACATGATCGCGCGGTTCGGCGGCGACGAGTTCGTCGCGCTGCTGTTCGGCGGCGATTTGCGCGAGCGCGCGCGGCTGTTCGCCGAGTCGGTGTTCGACGCGGTGCGGCTGCCGCTGAACGCGGGCGGCCGCAGCGTGCACCTGAACGCGAGCATCGGCATCACGCTGTACCCGGACGATGGCGACGAAGCGCAACAGTTGCTCAAGAGCGGCGACATCGCGATGTACCAGGCCAAGCTGGCCGGCAAGAACTGCTACCGGTTCTTCACCGCCGCGATGACCCG
>JANOEA010000028.1:0-6089 GCA_031412975.1 Pseudomonadota bacterium
CCCCCCCCGGTGTTTTTTTCTACACCTTTTGTGGGGGTGTTGGTGGGGGCGGCCCCCCGCCCCCCCCACATAAACCCGCCCGGGGGGGGGGGCGTGGCCCCGCCGCGCACCGCGATCGCGCGTGACGCGTCAACCTTGCCGGCGGGCCGAGGCCCGCCCTACGATGTCCGGATGCAGCTCAAGCCCGATCAGGTTGAACGTCACCTCGCGAATCTCGGCGATCTCAAGCCGGTGTACCTGATCGCGGGCGATGAACACCTGTTGGTGGTCGAGGCGGGCGATGCGGTGCGTCGGCGCGCGCGCGAACTCGGTTACACCGAGCGCGACGTGCTGGATGTCGAGCGCGGCTACGACTGGAACGAGTTCGCGCGCAGTTCCGCCAGCCTGTCGCTGTTCGCCTCGCGCAAGCTGATCGATTTGCGCCTGCCGACCGGCAAGCCCGACAAGGACGGCAGCGCCGCGATCATCGATTTCTGCACCCGGCCGCCACCGGACACGGTGCTGCTGATCACCGCGATGACGTGGAGCAAGGCGCACGAGACCAAATGGGTCGAAGCGGCGCAGGACATCGGCGTGTACTGCGCGGCATGGCCGTTGAAGCTGGCCGAGACCCGCCAGTGGGTCGCTGCGCGTGCCGCCCGCGCCGGCCTCAAGCTTGCGGGCGACGCGGTGGAGGCGCTGGTCGCGCGGGTCGAGGGCAATCTGCTGGCCGCAGCGCAGGAAATCGAAAAGCTCGCGCTGCTGTCGTCGGGCAAGGGAACGTCGGTGCTCGGTGCCGCCGAACTGGAATCGCTGGTCGCCGATAGCGCACGTTTCGACGTGTTCAAGCTGGCCGATGCGATGTTGCAGGGCGATGCCACGCGCGCATTGCGCATCGCGGCCGCGCTGCGCGCCGAGGGCGACCAGGTGCCCGGGCTGGTGCCGTGGTTGTCCGGGCAGTTGGCCGTGGTTTTCAGGATTGCGACCGCGGTCGAGGCCGGCGCCAGCGCCGACCAGGCATTGCGCGCGGAACGCGGCATCTGGCCCGCACGCCATCCGATCTACACGAGCGCACTCAAGCGCGGTCGCGCAGCGTTCTGGGAAGCGCGGCTGGCCGACCTCGCGCGGGTCGAAAAAGCCGGCAAGGGTCGGTTGCCCGGGCTCGACGCGTGGGTCGAACTCGAGCGCGCACTCGCATCGATCGCCGATCCGAAGATCGCACGCGGCATGGCGGTCTGATTCCCCGCCAAGCGTTGTCTTGCAGCGGAAACCGTCGCGCCTTGTGGGAGCCGCCATGGCGGCGACTGGTGCAGCCGGCGATTCCGCCGTCGCCGCTGTAGCGGCTCCCACATGGCAACCGGCATTGATTCCGAGACTTGCAGTGGCAACGCCACGCCTCCTTGTGGCAACCGGCATTGATTCCGTGACTTGCTGCGGCGATGCCAGGACTCCTTGTGGGAGCCGCCATGGCGGCGACGGCGGCGCACCACGCTCGCCGCAGTGATGGACACCGCGGCCCACTCGGATTTTGCGGCCGCTGCACCGCTACCATTCGCCCATGCGGCCACTGGCGATCTTCGGCGGGACCTTCGACCCGGTGCACTACGGACACCTGCGCGTGGCGTGGGAGGCAGCCGAAGCGCTGGATGCGGAACTGCTGATGGTGCCCAGCCACGTGCCGCCGCATCGGGCCCAGCCGGGTGCATCCGCGCAGCAGCGCATGGCGATGCTAGAACTCGCGCTCGCCGGCCAGCAGCGCCTGCGTGCCGACGATCGCGAACTGCGGCGCGAAGGACCCTCCTACACCATCGATACGCTGATCGCGCTGCGCGCGGAGATCGGTGCATCGCGGCCACTGGTGCTGCTGGTCGGGGCCGACGCGTTCGCCGGATTGTCGAGTTGGAACCGCTGGCGCGATCTGTTCGAGCATGCGCATGTGTGCGTGCTGACGCGACCGGGCCACGGTGGCGTGTTCGAAGCGGAACTCGCTTCCGAATGGTTCACCCGCCGCGTCGACGATCCCGCGGCACTGCGCATGCGGGCCTGCGGCGCGATTGCCGCGATCGAAGTCACCGCACTGGAGATCTCGGCCAGCGCGATTCGCGCATTGATCGCGAACGGACGCTCTCCACGTTTCCTGTTGCCGCCCTCGGTAGTCGATTTGATCGAGCGCTCGAACCTGTACCGCACGCCAACATCCGCCGACGATGAAAATAATCCTTGACGTGCGGAAAATCGCGCGTATATTCGCCCACCTTGCAGCGGGCATCAGCATGCTGCGCACCACGAACCACCAACGGCAAAACATGAAATCCGTCCACGCCAAACACAACTCGCGCTGCGGTGATCCGCGCTTCGCACCCGATGCGAATCCCGGCGTCCTGTCGCGCGCGGAAAATTCGATGGCGTAGGGCTCTCGGTCAGAGGCCTGCGCCTGGCGCAGGCCTCCCGGGTTAACCAACCCCTGGAGGCGCAAGCTTCCAGGGGTTTTTCTTTTGTGCATGCACTTCGCCCGAGCGCAGGTGGATTCGGACGATGCAAAGACTGCGCGATCGGCAGGCGACTTCAGTGGCGCCGCCGATCGCCCCCCAGTGCGACGCCACCGACGCGCCATGGCGCTTTTGTTGCGGTTGTGGGAGCTGGCATGCCAGCGACAGGCACCTTGCAGTTCTGCTCAGTGGTCGAAGTGACCTCAGTTGCCCGAGTCGCTGCCATGGCAGCTCCCACAAGGAGAATCGGGTGTCGCTGCAAGCAACGGTTGGCCTGCACTGACCTGTCGCTGAGCCAGTTGTTGCCGAGTGCCGTCGGCAGAGTTGTTGCCAACCCGACAGGGCTTCCCTCGCCACCCGATCGGTCTATACTCAGCTCGACCGGCGCTGCGGGCGCTGGCGCATCCCAATCACCTGCGCGAGGTGTCAGTCCCTTTGGTCAAAACAACCGTGCCTACCCCCAAGACCGCTGCGAAATCCACGGCAGCCCGCAAGACGGCCAAGCCCTCCCGTGGCGCGGCACCCAGGAAAGCTGCCAAGTCCGGCGCGAAGCCAGGCAAGGCCGGCAAGACCGCCAAGGGCGTCAAGCCGAGCAAGTCGGTCAAGGTTGCCAAGCTGCCCCCGGCAGCGCGCGAGCCGCGCGAAAGCGCCGCACAGAGCGCGAAAACCCCCAAGCTGCCTGCTTTCACCGCCAGCCTGCGCAAGCAGGTGGTCGCCGCACTCGAAGAGCTCAAGGCGCGCGATATCAAGGAAATCGACATCCGCGAAAAGGCCTCGTTCACCGATCTGCTGGTGATCGCCTCGGGCACGTCGACCCGCCACGTGAAGTCGATCGCCGATGAAGTGGTCAAGTTCTCCAAGCGCGCCGGCGTCATGCCCTTGGGCGTGGAAGGCCAGAAAGAAGCCGAGTGGGTGCTGGTCGACCTCGGCGACATCGTGGTCCACGTGATGCTGCCGCGAATCCGCGAGTTCTACGGGCTCGAGCGCCTGTGGACCGTCGGCGACGACCAGCCCGCCGAAGCGCTCGCTGCCGCGTACTGATCCCCGCCCGCCGCGATGCGGATCGTGCTCATCGCGGTGGGCGATAAGCCGCCGGCGTGGGTGCGCGATGGTTTCGTCGACTACGCGCGCCGCTTGCCCAGGCCGTGGACACCCGAGCTGGTCGAGTTGCCGCTGGGTCATCGCGGCAAAGGCGCAGATCCAACCCGTGCGATCGCCGATGAGGGCGCGCGCGTGCTGGCGGCCTTGCCGAAGTCCGCGCACGTGGTCGCACTCGACGAGCGCGGCAGCGGGTGGAGCTCGATCGAGTTGTCGCGTCGCATGGACGCCTGGGCGCAGGCCGGCGATCCGGTGGCGCTGCTGGTCGGCGGGCCCGATGGCCACGCACCCGAGGTAATGCAGCGCGCGCGCGAACGTTGGTCGCTGTCGCCGCTGACCTTGCCGCACGCGCTGGTGCGCGTGGTGGTCGCCGAACAGCTGTATCGCGGCTGGACGCTGCTGCAGGGCCATCCGTACCACCGCGCCTGAGCGCGCGGATCAGGCGCGTGGTGTCGCGAAGCGCTTCCAGGTCGCGGCCAGCGGCACCACATAGGCCAGCGCGAAGACGCAGTTGAGCGCTGCGTTCTGCCAGTAGCCGGTGGCCAGCGACCAGGTGGTGTCGACCACGAACCACAGCGCGAGCGGCAGCGCGATCAGCAGCCAGCCTTCCTTGTCGCCGCGCCGGAACGGTCCGAACAGGGCGAGCACGATCATCAGCGCCCAGCCGGCCAGCACCGCGCCGAGCACGCCGTACACGAAGCCGATGTAGCCACCCGCCGGCGCGCCGAACTCCGGCGGCTGCCAGGTGGTGCCGAAGATCAGCAGGTTGAAGAACAACTGCACGGTGTCGGGCAGCAACACCATCGACAGGCCGAAGAATCCCGTCGCCAGTGCGGCAACCAGCAGCCAGCGCCACCAGAACAGCGTGCGTGCATCCACCGCCTCACCTCGTCATCGGTTGCGTACCTCGCCACAGTGTCGTCCACGCCGTCGATGTCGCGCAAGCAGCGTTGCCGCGTTCACGCGTTGCAATGCGCAGCCGGCACGGATCACAATCGCGCACGTCCGGAGGAGCCGCCATGCGAACCACGATCGCGATCGCCGTAGCGCTGGTTGCGGGCTGCGCAGGATCGCGCACGGCGCCCGATTCGCCCGCAGACGCATTCCTCGCCGCATTCGGCGTGCATTGCGGGCAGGCATTCGAGGGCCGCATCGTGGCCAATGAGCCGGTGACGCCGAACGATCCATTCGACGGCAAGACACTGCTGATGCACGTGCGCAACTGCAGTCCGACCGAAGTGCGGATTCCGTTCCGGGTGGGCGAGGATCGCTCGCGCACCTGGGTGATCAAGCGCACCGCGACCGGACTCGACCTGCGCCACGACCATCGACATGCGGACGGCAAGCCCGACGCGGTGACCATGTATGGCGGGCAGACGCTTGGACCCGGCAGCAGCGTGCGCCAGGAGTTCCCGGTCGACGAGTTCTCGAAGGCGCTGTTCGTCGAGCAGGGTTTGAACGTATCCGTCACCAACACCTGGGCCGTCGAGCTGCATCCGCGCCAACGCTTCGTATACGAGCTGTCGCGCCCCGGTCGCTTGTTCCGCGTCGAGTTCGATTTGAGCAAGCCGGTGCCGCTGCAGCCGGCGGTGTGGGACTACGACGAGTCGCGCGCTGCAGTCGGGCCGGCGCGGGACGCCCCGCTGCGCGTGCCGGCAGGCTGACCTCGAACCGCGCGCCGACGCCGGGTCGGCCGATGGCCACGGTGCGGGCGCCGTGTCGCGATCTTGCGTACCTTCGAGAGGCCGAAGCCGGTGCCGTCGTATGCATGGCGCCCGTGCCGGCGCTGGGACGGGCCGAAGAACGACGGGCTTCGGTGCAGGATCCTTGCCGTGCTGCGTCCCTCAGCGCGATATGCCGATCCCGATGCTGAAGTTCGGCCCCGCATTGCGGAAATCGCGCGGCCAGACGTGCGCGGCCTGCACCTGTACCAGCGGAAACAGGTATTCGCGCTGCTGGATCGTGCCTGCGCGGGTGCCGAACATGCGCCCGCGCAAAGTGACGAAGCGGCCCTGTGGATAGTCCAGCGGTTCGACGAAGCCGGGCAGCACCGCGATGAAGCGCCCCTCGCTGGGCGACTCCAGCTTGGGCTGCTGGCGCTGGTCGAGCGGGTAGGCCAGGATGGTGATCTCGGTGCTGCGCTCGCGATTGTCGACCTCGACGATCATGCCGCCCCACAGCACCAGTTGCTCGTCGAATTGCGGCTGGTACTCGATCTGATAGGGCTTGAGTCCGATGCTGGTCCCGCTCGCATCCAGCGGCGGCGCGGTCGCACAGCCGCTGGCGAGCAGCGCCAGGCATACGGCGAGCAGCGATGCGCAGAATCCGGGCGCGGTGGTCATGGCGTTTTCCTTCTGGCGTGAAGCTGTAAGGTGGTCGGCGCGGATCCCGTCAACGCCGACTCAGGGCTCGCCGACCAGCCACTCGACGCGTTGCGAGCCGGCGGATCCGTCGACCAGGGCCGCCAGCAGTGCCGGCAGCAGCTCCTGCAGGGTGGTTTCGAGCTGCCACGGCGTGTTGATG
>JANOEA010000029.1:0-9952 GCA_031412975.1 Pseudomonadota bacterium
CTCGCAAATCGCTATGCCGATGGTGGCGACAGCATGGGTTGGCACGCCGACGACGAGCCGGAGCTGGGGCCGCGGCCGGTGATCGCCTCGTTGTCGCTGGGTGCCACGCGGCGCTTCCTGCTGCGTCGCCGCGGGGCGAACCTGCGGCATGAACTGGCCTTGCATCACGGCAGCCTGCTGGTCATGCGGGGCGACACCCAGGCCCATTGGCAACACGCGCTGCCGCGCACTGCCAAGCCGGTCGGCCTGCGCATCAATTTGACCTTTCGCCGCATCGTGAAGCTAGCAAGCGCGTAGCGCGGGTCGTCTCGACCCGCGGCTCTGCACGCCGCATCGGCCACTTTCGCGGTGAACGTGATGGCAGGTCGAGACGACCTGCCCTACGGCGGCGCTCGCATGCCGCGAACGGCGCTCAGTCTTCGCGCGCGCTGGCCGCTGCCTGGTGCGCGGCCTCGCCCGCATCCAGGGTCCAGTCGACGATCAAAGGCAGCGCCTGGTTCGTCGCGACCTGGAATGCCGCGACCACCGCCGCGATGCCACCGCCGTCGATCGGCGCGCTGGCGTCGAACACCTGCGCTGCCACGACCTGGTTCGACCTGAAGTGCACCAACTTGGCGCCGATCGAAACCCGTGCGGCGTCCGTCGCACCGCGCTCGACATGGAAGCCGCGCAACTCGGTCAGCAGCAGGTAGTCGCCGCGCACGCTGGCGCCGCTGCGGCCGACGCCGACTATGCGCTGCGAATCCTCGAAGCCGCGCAGCAGCAGGGTCTGCAGCAGGCGCGGCGCGCTGTCGTCCCAGCGACCGCCGCGCATGACTCCCCAGGCGCCCTTGCCGGGCGTCAGCGCGATGCGGTTGCCGGCCAACGGCGCGGCGGCACCCGGTTCGTCGATTACCAGCTGCCAATCGACGGGCGTGCCGCCACTCGATGGCGTCGCGGCCGCCAGGCCCCACACCGACATTTCTTCGCGGTTGTCGCCGATCACCGAGCATCCGGCCAGCATGATGCCGATCACCATTGCGGCTGCAGTGCGCATCGTGTTCATCGTGCGTCGTACTCCTTAATTCTTTCCGGCCCGCGCAACAGCACGGAGGGATCGCTGTCGAGCTGCTCGCTGAGGCGCTGCAGGTTGCGCAGGGCCAGGCGCAGGTCGGCGATTGCCGGGCCCATTTGCGCCATGCCCTGGCTGGTGAAACTGTTGATCGCCTCGCTGTTGTCGGCCACCACGCCCTGCGCGGAATCGGTGAAGCGGCGCGCGGAGTCCAGCGAGGCGCGCGCGGCCAGCAGCAGCTCGCGACCCTCGCCATCGAGCATGCGGTTGCTGGTCGCGGCCAGCTGTTCGATCTTGGCCAAGGTCTCCTCGGTGCGTGCGAGGGTCGAGCGCAACGCCTTGCCGGCTTCGGCGAGGTCGGCGATCGCGGTGCCGATGTCGTCGGCGCGCAGTGCGGCCGCCGAGGTGATGGTCTCGATGTTGTCGAGCGTGCTCGCGACCTTGTCGATGTTGTCCTGCTTGAGCAGCAGCTTGAGCTTGAACAGCAGGTCGTTGACGCTGGTCACGATGTCCTCGCTGGAGGCGAGCAGCTTCTGCAGCGCGCTGTCATCGGCCACGATCTGCGGGATGCGTTCGCCGCTGTGATCGGCCAGCATCGGTGCGTCCGAGGTGCCGCCACTGAGCTGGATCACCGCCACGCCGGTGAGTCCCGTGAGGGTGAGCTTGGCCTTGGTGTCGACCTTGACCGGCGTGCCGCCATTGACGCGCACGCGGGCCAGTACCTGGCTGGGGTTGTCCACGGCCAGCGACAGTCGGCGTACCTCGCCGACCTGGATGCCGTTGTACTGCACCGCGCCGCCCACCGACAGGCCGGTGACCGCTTCGTTGAACACGATGTCGTACCAGTCCCATTCGCGGTCGAGCTGCAGCTTGCCGATCCACAGCACGAACAGGAATGCGACCACCAGGATGCCGAGGGTGAATGCGCCGATGACCACGTAGCTTGCGCGGGTCTCCATGGGGTCAAGCTCCGGAAGGATGGGGTTGGGCGACCTGGCCGTGGTCGTGTTGCTGCATCGCGCTGCGTCCGCGCGGCCCCTGGAAGCACTCGCGGATCCACGGGTGCGGATGGCGCTCGACCACCTCGACGGTGTCGACCACGATCATCTTGCCGTCGGCCAGCACCGCGACGCGGTCGCACAGGTTGTACAAACTGTCCATGTCGTGGGTGACCAGGAATACGGTGAGTCCCAGCGCGTTGGCCAGGGTGCGGATGAGATCGTCGAAGTCCGCCGCCCCGATCGGGTCGAGGCCCGAGGTGGGCTCGTCGAGGAACAGGATCTCCGGGTCCAGCGCCAGTGCGCGCGCAAGGCCCGCGCGCTTGCGCATGCCGCCCGACAGCTGCGCGGGATACTTGTGCGCCGCGTCCGCCGGCAGTCCGGTCAGGCGGATCTTCAGCAGCGCCAGTTCGTCGAGGAACTCGGCGGGCAGGTCGTAGTACTCCTGCAGCGGCACCTTGACGTTTTCCGCCACGGTCAGCGACGAGAACAGGGCGCCGTCCTGGAACAGCAGCCCGATGCGGCGCTCGAAGGGTTTGCGCGCATCGGCATCCAGGTACGTGGTGTCCTCGCCGAACACGCGGATGCGCCCGCCGTCGGGGCGCTTCAAGCCCAGGATCGCGCGCATCAGCACGCTCTTGCCCGCGCCCGAACCGCCGACCACGCCCAGCACTTCGCCGCGCAGCACGGTCAGATCGACGCCGTCGTGCACCACCTGCTTGCCGAACACGTTGCGCAGACCTTCGACCTCGATGATGTGCTCGCGGGGCGCGCTCATATGTCGAGCTCCATGAAGAACATCGCGAACATCGCATCGACCACGATCACCAGGAAGATCGACTGCACCACCGACGCGGTCGTGTGGCGGCCGACCGACTCGGCACTGCCCTCGACCTTGAAACCCTCCATGCAGCCGACCACCGCGATCAGGAATGCGAACACCGGTGCCTTCGACATGCCGACCCAGAAGTGGCTGATGTCGGTCATCTCGTTCAGGCGGGACAGGAACATGCCCGGCGTGATGTCGAGCGCGAGGATCCCGACCAGCCCGCCGCCGAGGATGCCCATCACGGTGGCGATGAAGGCCAGCAGCGGCAGCATCACCAGCAACGCGATCAGGCGCGGGATCACCAGCAGTTCGATCGCGTCCAGTCCGAGCACCTGGATCGCATCCAGTTCCTCGCGGCTCTTCATCGAGCCGATCTGCGCGGTGAATGCGCTGCCCGAGCGGCCAGCGAGCAGGATCGCGGTCAGCAGCACGCCGA
Organism: Pseudomonadota bacterium; assembly: GCA_031412975.1. GTDB lineage: Bacteria > Pseudomonadota > Gammaproteobacteria > Xanthomonadales > Ahniellaceae > UBA4656. The sequence continues at coordinate 3,315 of JANOEA010000029.1, forward strand.
ACTCGCGCAGGAACGAGATCGACACCAGTTCGACCGTGAACACCTCGGCGCCGAAATCGCGCAGCGCGGTGGCACCGACGAAGGCGACCACCGCGCCGACCAGGAACGTCAGCAGCGCCACGATCGGCACCGCGTCGAGGCCGACCTGCTCCATGTGGAAGACCGTGCTGGTCCAGCGCAGTCGACGCTTGCGGATCAGCAACTGTCCCAGCGTCGCGATCACCAGCCCGACGAAGCCGAGGAAGTCGCGCGCGGTGGCGAGGAATCGCATTACCGCCGCACCGATACGCTCCAGCACCAGGCGGAACTGGAAGTGCCCTTCGCGCTGCGGACGCTGCGGCTCCAGGCGCGAGGCGAGCAGTTGCAGCAGCGCGGTGTCGGCCTCACCCAGGCCGGTGATCGCGTGCGCCTCGAGCGGTTGGCCGCTCTTGCGCAGTGTGCGCAGCAGCAGCAGTACCCCGGCGGTGTCGAGGTCGGCCAACTCGCTGGCGTCGACCTGCAGGGGGCCCGTGGCGAGCCGCACGCCCTCGGCGCTGGCGATCAGCCGATCGAGTTGGGCCAGCGTCCATGCGCCGCGCAGGCGCAGCAGCGCACCGTTGTTTTCGACCTGCAGCTCGGCAGGGACATGGGGGGCAACAACCGCAGACATGCGACAAGGCTACAACAGCGACGGCGGGTGCGGCATCGAACCGACCCCTGCTGTTCACGTCACGTTGGCCGGTGCCCGGAGTGGCGGCTACACTCGTGCCCCTTTGCACGCCTGCGAGCCACCATGCGCCTGTCGAAGTTCCACCTTGCCACGGTCAAGGAAGTCCCCGCCGACGCCGACGTGATCAGCCAGAAGCTGATGCTGCGCGCGGGCATGATCCGCAAGCACGCGGCCGGCATCTACACCTGGAGCCCGCTGGGCCTGCGCGTGCTGCGCCGGGTCGAGGCGATCGTGCGCGAGGAGATGGATCGCGCCGGCGCACTGGAGCTGTCGATGCCCTCGATCCAGCCGCGCGAGCTGTGGGAGGAAACCGGGCGCTGGCAGAAGTTCGGCGGCCAGCTGCTGAAGATCCGCGATCGCAAGGACGCGGAGTTCTGCTATGGCCCCACCCACGAGGAGGTGGTCACCGACTTCGCACGCAACGAGCTGCGCAGCTACAAGCAGCTGCCGTTGAACCTCTACCAGATCCAGACCAAGTTCCGCGACGAGATCCGGCCGCGCTTCGGCGTGATGCGCGCGCGCGAGTTCCTGATGAAAGACGCCTACTCGTTCCATCTCGACGCCGATTGCCTGGCGCGTGAGTACCAGAACATGTTCGACACCTATAGCCGCATCTTCACCCGCCTGGGGCTGAAGTTCCGCGCGGTGCAGGCCGATTCGGGCGCGATCGGCGGCAACGCGAGCCAGGAGTTCCACGTGCTGGCCGAATCGGGCGAGGATGCGATCGTGTTCTCGAACGACTCGGACTATGCGGCGAACATCGAGAAGGCCGAGGCGCTGGCGCCCGCTGCCGCTCGCCCTGTCGCCGCGGCCGCGATGGAGTCGTTCGCTACACCGATCCAGACCACCTGCGAGGAAGTCGCGGCGCTGCTCGGCGTGCCGCTGTCGACCACCGTCAAGGCCTATGCGGTGATCGGCGAGCAGGGTTTCGTGCTCGCCCTGGTGCGCGGCGACCACATGGTCAGCGAGATCAAGCTGGGCAAGATCGACGGCCTCGGCGAGTATCGGCTGGCCAGCGAGGCGGAAATCGTCGCCCACCTGGGCTGCGTGCCGGGCTTCATCGGCCCGGTCGCGCCGGCCGGCAAGATCCGCGTGATCGCCGACCGCAGCGTGGCCGTGCTGGCCGATTTCGTGTGCGGCGCCAATCGTCCGGGCTTCCATTTGCGGGGCGTCAACTTCGGCCGCGACTGCGCCGAGCCGGATCTGGTCGCCGACATCCGCAACGTGGTTGAAGGCGACCGCTCCCCGGACGGTCAAGGCACGCTGTCGATCGCGCGTGGCATCGAGGTCGGCCATGTGTTCCAGCTCGGCCAGAAGTACGCGCAGGCGATGAACGCGGTGGTGCTGGATGCCGCGGGCAAGGCCTCGGTGATGTACATGGGCTGCTACGGCATCGGGGTCAGCCGCATCGTGGCCGCCGCGATCGAGCAGAACCACGACGAGGCCGGCATCATCTGGCCCGACGCGATGGCGCCGTGGAAAGTCGCGGTGTGCATGATCAACCCGAAGAACGATCCCAAGGTGATCGAAGCGGCCGAGGCGCTGTACCGCGACCTCGGCGCGGCCGGCATCGAAAGCGTGCTCGACGACCGCGGCCTGCGCCCGGGCGTGATGTTCGCCGACATCGAATTGATCGGCATTCCGCACCGGATCGTGGTGTCGGAGCGGGGGCTGTCGGCCGGCACTTTCGAGTATCGCGCGCGGCGTGCCGCGGAGGCCGAGGCGTTGACGCGGGAGCAGGTGTTCGAGCGGCTTGGCTTGTAGGGGCGTCGCGGTGAAAGGGCACAGGGCCCAGGGCACAGGGCCCAGTAGAGAGCCGCTCCGATGGCGGCTGTTCCATACCCTGGGCCCTATACCCTCGGATGCAGCGGGTGCAGGGCCCAGGGTATAGGGTGCAGGAAGAGTTGCTCCGAAGCGGCGTTTCTGGGCCCCGGGCCCTGGGCCCTCCCGGCAAAGGGAGCTGCGAGCCCGGAGCGCCTCAAGGCTTCTTCCCGAACAGCCCCTTCATCCGATCCACCAGCGACGGCGCCTTCTCGGCCACGTCGCCGGCCGCCTGCTCGACCCGGGGCTTGACGCCCGGCTCGCGCTTCGGCTTGGCCTGATCTTCCTGCTGCTGCTGGGCGATCTTCGACTCCCACTTTCGCTTGAGCTGCTCCTGCTGGACCTTCTGCGCGAGCTGCTTGCGGAAATCGTCCGACAGCGCCTCGCGGAACAGGGTGCTCTCCTCGCGCGCGATGAAGCGTCCGACTTCGTCGAACAGTTGCTCGTTGAACTGCGCGGGGGTCGCGGTCTTGGCCACCGCGCCCATGCTGTCGAAGTTGGTGAAGGACAGCTTGGCGATGCCGCCGTCGGCGTCCGCGGTCACCGTCATGTTGAGCGGAATCTTGCCGCGCGCACGGAAAGTCGCTGCGGACATCTCGCCGGCGTCGTCCTTCTTGAACTCGGCGATCCCGGCCAGCCGCACTTTCTGGAAAAAGCTGTTCAGGTTGCGGATCTTCGACGCGCCCAGCACCTGCACGGTGGGGCATTCGTCGGTGGCGACGGTGGCACCGAAGTTGAGCACGATCTCCTTCGATGTCGGCGAGATGGTGTTCGCGCGCAGTTCGTAGTCGTGGTCGATGATCGCCACGACCGCGCCGTAACCGGGGATGTCGTGGCGGATCTGGGTGCGGGGCTTGAGGAAGGCGAGGTTGGTGGTCAGCTTGAGCAGGTATTCATGGAACGCCTGCATGCCCGGCTCCAGCCGGGTCTTGAAGGCTTCGTCGCGCTCGACCTTGAGCCGGTCGGCATCGCCGAGCGAAGCCTTGCGTCGCTGTGCTTCCTGTTCGAGATCGTCGAGCAGGCCCATGTTTCCACCTGTTTGGATCCGGATGCCCGGCGCTTGCAGCGCACAAGGTAGCGCAAGACCCGTGTCGGCCCAAGCATCGGTGCGCCGGAACGACCTTTTGCCGCATTGTGGAATGACGCACATTCGAAGCCGGAGTCGCTAAGATCGACGCCGTTGGCCGACGATCCGCCCCGCTACCGGAGTTTCCCCATGGACCTGCGCAAGCTCAGCCCCGCCGAACTCGACAACCTGATCGACCGCGCGCGCAAGCGCCGCGAGGCGCTGGCCAGCCGCAAGATCCCGCGCGTACGCGCACGCATCGAGGCGATCCTCAAGGCCGAGGACCTGACTCTCGCCGACGTGTTCAGCCTGCAGTCGCCGCCGGGTCCCGCGGCGACCCGCAAGCCGGCCAGGAAATCGGCACCGAACAAAGGCACGGGCCGCAAGGTCCCGCCGAAGTACCGCAATCCCGCCGACCCCGCCCAGACCTGGGCCGGCCGCGGCGCCCAGCCGCGCTGGTTCCGCGAAGCACTGGCCGCGGGGCGCACGGAAGCGGAGATGTTGATCGCGAGGTAGCAGCATTCGCCGCCCTCACGACAGGCTGCGCCGCGGCGCCACCAGCACGTTGCCGAACAGCAGGCCTGCGACCAGCGAGGCGAGCAGGATCACCACCGTGAATGCGGTGTCCAGTCCGAGGAAGACGTCGCGCTCGAACGCGAAGAACAGGCTGCGCAGGCCCACGCTGCCCGGCACCAGCAGGATGATGCCGGGCACTCGCACCAGCGCACCCGGGCGGTTGCGCAGCGTGGCATACAGGTTCGACGCGCAGCCGATCACCAGACCGGCGACGAACACGCCGAATTCCGCGCCGAGCCACTGACCACCGAAGCGCGTGCACAGATAGCCCAGCCACGCCGAGGCGATCACCAGCGGCCAGTCGCGCCGCGCGGCGCGGAAGATCACGCAGAACGCGAGGCTGGCGATCGCGAGCGCGACCCACTCGGCCCAGTCGGGCAGCGCGGCGACCGGGATCGGCGTGCGATCGAGGCCGAGGCCCCGCGCGACCTGGGTCGCTGCCGCGATTCCGAAACCCAGCTTCAACAACACCGCCGAGGCGCCGGCCAGGCGCGCCATGCCCGAAACCAGATGCTGGGTCGCCAATTCGTTGGCCGCAGTGGTGAGCGCGAGGCCCGGCAGCAGCACGATCAGCGCAGCGATCATCACCGAATTGACCGACAGCGGCGTCCACCAGGCGTGGATCAGGAACACCAGCATCGCGGCCAGGAACGCCATGATCGCTTCGAAGCCGGCCGCCAGGTTGGGTCGCGGCGGCAGCAGCAGCGACAGCGCGCCGATTGCCGTGCCGAGCGCGGTGGCAACCAGGGCGTCGGCGAGCGACCCGTGCAGCAGCACGCTCACCGCGCCGGAGGTCAGGCCGAAGCTGGCCGCCATCGCCGCATTGGCGACGGGACCACGCCGCGGCGAAAGCTCCTGCAACTCGGTGCGGCCGGCGACGATATCGATCTCGCCCGCGGCGACGCGCTCGGCCACCCGGTCGACGTGCACGAGCAGGCGCAGGTCCACCTCGCCCGGCGCCAGCCGCAGCACCTGGGTGTGCTCGGAGAGCGCGCCTTCGCCGCTGCGGCTGTCGGCGAACGACAGGATCACCGAGGTCGGCGTGGACAGGCTCTTGCAGCTCAGCGACAACCGCGCGCTGACATCGTCGATCGCCGACTCCAGGCGCGGCGCCGAGGTGCCGGCCTGGTGCAGATGGCGCGCGAGATCGCAAACGAAACGCACGCGGTCATGGAAACTGCTGCTCACGGGCGTGGCGCTCATGTCGATAGCGTAGCGCGCGTGCTGCACACATAATCGGTCGCTGGGTGGGAAGGTGGGGGCGTGTGATCGGTCCAGGCGAAGCGTTTTCGATCCTCAGCGCCCTCGCATGGGCATTCGGCGTGATCTTGTACAAGCGGCTCGGCGAAAAACTGCCGCCGCTGTCGCTGAACCTGCGCAAGAACCTGCTGGTGCTGGTCGCGCTGGTGCCGATCGTTGTCGGCTGGCACGGCCTCACGCTGCCCGCGCTGTCGCGCGTCGAGGTGCTGGTGTGCCTGTTGTCGGGGCTGATCGGCATCGGCGTGGCGGACACGCTGTACTTCCGCGCGCTGAACCGGATCGGCGCGGCGCGCATGGGCATCGTCGGCAACTTCTTCAGCCCGTTCGTGATCGTGCTCGCATTCGTGTTCCTCGGCGAGCGCCTGAGCTTGCCGCAGATCGCCGGCTTCGTGCTGGTGAGCGCCGGCGTGCTGGTGATCGGTGCGGCGCGCGGCCCGGCGGTGGAGGCCGCGCAGCTGCGGCGCGGCGTGCTGCTCGGCGTATTCGCGGTGCTGCTGATGGCAGTGGCGATCGTGATGGTCAAGCGCATCCTCGAACACGGCGACCTGCTGTGGATCACCGCCATCCGCATGCTCGGTGGCGTCGCCGGCATGCTGGTGGTCAGCACGATCAGCCACGGCTGGTCGTTGGGCGGTGGCGCCAGCCTGCATCGTCGCGACTGGGTCATGCTGCTGACCGCCGCGCTGATCGGCCAACTGCTGTCGATGCTGCTGTGGCTGGCCGGCTACAAGTACACCACCGCGTCGGTGGCCTCGGTGCTCAACGAAACCAGCTCGGTGTTCATCGTGCTGCTGGCCTGGCTGCTGCTGGGCGAGTCGCTCACGCGGCGCAAGCTGGTCGGGATCGGCTGCACGCTGGGTGGCGTGGTGTTGATGCTGCTGCCGGGATGATCTGCCGCGCTCAGTTCTCGGGCGACTGGGTCTGCCCCGGGATCACGCTTGGCACCACGTTCTGGTTGGGATCGACCACCACCGTCTCGTAGGGGCGATCGGCGGGTGGCTGGTCGGTGATCTGCCACTGGCCCTTGGCGTCGCGCCACTTGTACAGCGGCGGATTGGCGACCGGCGAGCGCACCACGCGATCGCCAACCACGGCCGGCAGCGAATCAGGGAAGTAGCGCCACCAGATCCAGGCGCCGGCGGCCAGCAGGATCAATGCGAGCAGCGCGCGGCGCATCGGCGCGCGACCCGATCAGCCCGCGGCCGG